>JAKAIE010000028.1 GCA_021814475.1 Nitrospirota bacterium | reverse complement strand
GCGGCAATCAAGGAGTATCTAGAAAATCATAATCAGAATCCTCGGGTGTTTTCATGGACCGCACCTGCAGAAAAGATTCTGACCAAAATAGCTAAATGTAAAGAAGCGTTGGAGACACTACACTAGATGAAATGGAAGTGATGTCGGAATAGCTACTTCCTATACCTCCTTCCGCCCCGAAAATGCCAAATTCCCGCATTCCCGGGTTGTCGATAACCAGTGCACCGCCCTCGATACGAATCAGTTCACGGCGAACAGTTGTATGCCGCCCTTCGCCTGTTCCGCTGACAGCCTTAGTTTCGAAAATCTCACGGCCCATCAACTGATTAATCAGCGTGCTCTTACCAACACCTGAGGACCCAACGAAGCAATAGGTCTTTCCAGGCAACAACAGACGCTTGAAATCATCCAAGCCTTCCCGCGTTACGTTGCTCACCGTTGCTATCGGTGCGGTAATACCGGCAGAACGTATTTCCGCCAACTGCGCAGCCACAACGCCAGGATCCAGCAAGTCGGTTTTAGTGAGCAGAATGTACGGCTCAGCGCCTCCATCCATCACCATTACGAGGTAGCGTTCCAGCCGCTTCAGGTTGAAATCAAAGTGGCATGACTGAACGACAACCACGTAGTCCAAGTTCGCCGCTATCATCTGATACTCGATGACGTCCCCCGCAGACTTTCTGCGCAGGGAAGTCCTTCGTTCTATAATCGCGCGGACAACACCAAAGTCGCCTGACTTCTCTAAACACACCCAGTCTCCCACGCACGGCAGCTCATGTGATAGGTGATGGCGATAAAGATAACTACCTGCCAGCTTTGCCCTGAAAGCGCTTGTCTGATCCACGAGCAATAACTGATCACGATCAACCGCCGCCACGCGGGCGATAGTAGCCGTTGGTTTGCATCCTGCTCTTTGCTCGAACCAATCGCTCCAACCCAATTCATTTAATTCACAGTGTTGATTATTCATCTATCTCCGCCCATCTAATCTTACAGCCATACTACGGAACTTAATGGCATGTGAGCGCGAACTACAATATATTCTTGATTCCACCAGCAACACCTTGTCGCAAGGCAATCGTCTTCATTATACTGCAATATTCTTTGTTTTATGGGATCGTCGCCAGTGTCTTAATGCTGAAATCCTTCGTAGGCCTTTCGGTCTTTGGCTTCAGGGTATTCCGCAGTGAGTGTTCCCTGTCCCGAATACCCTGGCTTTCCGCGCGTCATTCCGGATAGTCAGCTGTCCCGACGGCTTGACCGAGAGTTGACATTATTGATATTAATTATCTATCTTTTAGATGAGCAGAACATATGCATGATCCCGATAAAACATACGGTTCAGGGGCGCCCGTGGTCTCCGACATGTTACATTACATAGACGTCCACGACCATGTCTGCATGGTCTATGAAACCCTGGAAGAACAATTCTCGGCTGTCAGCCGGTTTATGGAAATGGGGCTTCAGCGCCGCGAAAGATGTATCTGCATTACCGATGAAAGCAATATTGACGTTGTCCTGCGGCAAATGACAAAAGCCGGGATTCGGGCAGAGCACGCAATGAACGCAGGCGCGTTGAGCATCATAACAAAACATGACTCCTACCTTAAGCAGGGTTATTTTGATCCGGACCAAATGATCGATTCCATACGAGAAGCTGCCGATGATGCCGAGTCGGCCGGTTTTAAAGCGCTACGGGTGATTGGCGACATGTCCTGGGCGTCAGAGGATTATCGGGGAGTTGAAAGACTCATCGAATATGAGTCCAGAGTGGACGGCCTTTTCCCCGATAATAATATCCTGGCCATCTGTCAGTATGACCGCACCCGGTTCAGCCAGGAACTTATCAACACCATGATTGCTATTCATCCCTGTTGCTGGTTATAGCCTGCAAGGAGCCCGGATCATAATTTGAATCTCCTGAACAGATAAAACTTCGGGAAATCAATGCCGAGAGTAAACACCGCCGAAAATATAAAAACAGTGGCAACCTGGGGCAGAGCAAGTGACGGAACAAAAAAACCGTATACGCCCAGCAGCGCAAAGCCGATGATGGTTGCCGCGCTCAGGATCAGCAATTCCCTGCCCGGAAGTGACGACCAGAAGTGCCTTCTCTCCCGTACGATAAGGACCCGAAACTGGCTGTTAAATACGAGATTCAGCAGCACCAGTGTGCGCAGTTTCTCCCATTCGAGATGAAAATAGTTCATACCGACCAGGATGACGAGCACGCCCTCCACAACCAGGAGCATGCCCGGAACAAGCGACGCGAGGGTAATGTTCTTCACATTCCACATGTTCGGATTAGGCGTATGTTGTACATTGTCGGTTGCCAGAGACATGGTGACGAAATCGTTTGCAAACACAAGCAGTGATATCCCGAGGAGCGAGAGCACGATGTCATGCAGCCAGAAAAAGCTCAGTGTCAGCAGGCCGACGAATTCTATCACCTTTGTCACCTTGTTAATAACCCATGTCAGCATCCGCTGATAGGTCTGCCTGCTTATTGTGACCGCATTAATTATGACACTGATACCCGGTTCAGTCAGGACAACGCTCGCGGAGGCCTTTGCCACGTCGGTCGCATTGCTCACCGCGATCCCCATTTCCGCCTGTTTCAGCGCAGGCGCGTCGTTCACGCCGTCTCCGGTCATCCCCACCATGTGGCCGTTGGACTGCAGAAGTTTCACGATCTTATACTTGTCCTCGGGATATATCTCGGCAAACCCGTCGCTTTCGCCGACTATCTTCATCTGCTTCTCTTCGCTCAAATCCCCGATATCGGACATGCGGATAATGTTTCCGCCGATCCCCGCCTGAAGGGCTATCTCTTTTGCTATGGCCATGCTGTCGCCGGTGAGCATTATCGGCTTTATTCCCAGAGTCCTTGCCTGTTCTATCATGCCTCTTGCGTCCGGCCTGAGTGGATCAGACAGCGGCAGCAGTCCTGCGAGTGTAAGATTATCCAGGTCCTCGCCTTCCGAACGTGCCACGGCGATCGTTCTGTATCCTTTTCGGGAAAACCCTTCTATGATTTCGTCTGTCTTCCCTATGCCTTCTTTGCTGAGCCCCGGGCAGAGGGAGATGACTATCTGGGCGGCGCCTTTGACCACCCTGAACTGCCTTCTCCCGTCCCCGATGATCGCCTCGCTTCTTTTAATGGACGGATTAAAGGGGGTATGGGTTATCCGTGTGTAGGCCTTAAGATCGGCCTTCGTGCTCTTCGCGTAATCCATGACCGCAAGATCTATGATGTCCATCCCTTCTTCCTGGGAGGCCAGGGCTGCGGTAAGGACAACGTCCTCCTTCGTATATCCCGGGAATGGTATGCTTTCGGCAACCGATAATTTGTTCTGCGTTATCGTACCTGTCTTATCCATGCAGAGGACATCTATCGAGGCGGCATCCTCGATAGAATCAAGCCTGGTGACGAGCGCTCCTTTTTTGGCAAGCTCCATTGCCCCCACAGACTGGACTATGGTGAGGACCGCCGGCAGGGCTACCGGGACCGCGCCCATAAGGAAGATTACCGCCAGGGTCAGTATTGTAGTAAAATGTTCCTCCAGCTTCATTATCACACCGTAACCCAAAATTAAAACCAAGGCCGCGATACCCAGATACATCATATATCTGACCATCGTCATCATCACTTCCCCCTGGTGGGACTTCGGCTTGGCTGTCCTGACGAGTTCCGCTGTCTTGCCGAAGTAGGTGTTTGCTCCGGTATTGATTACCGCGCACCTGGCCTCTCCTCGTCTCACTACGGAACTCGAATAGATTATGTCCGACTCGTGCGTCTCTACGGGCAGGGATTCTCCTGTCAGGGCGGATTGATCAATGGAGAGCCCGCCGCTTATCACCTTGGCATCGGCGGGAACGATATCGCCGATGCCAACGGCGATGATGTCTCCCGGCACGATCTCTTTGGCCCCCTTCATGACCCACCTGCCGTCACGCAATACCTTCGCCTTGATCGCCAGTTTCTTCTTGAGGAGTTCGACGGCCTTTTGGGAACCGCGCGAATGCAGGTGTCCGATGACGGCATTCACCGTGAGCAACACCACGATGATAATGCCCTCGAGATAATGTCCCAGTATAAATGAAAGCCCCATCGCCAGCTCCAGCAGCCATGGCATGGGACCCCAGTAGCGGAGCAGGAATTCCACAAAGACGTTTTTCTTTTTCTCTGCGATTTCGTTAAATCCGAATATCTCAAGCCGCTTTTCCGCCTCTGGCCCGGAAAGTCCGTCCCGGGCAGTCTCCAGTATCTTCAGAGACTCTTCAACCGGGAGCTGCCTGTGGTCGGAAGAAGTTTTTATCGTATTGCGCATGCCGCTCGCCTAACCTTTCTGTTCTCGGAATGAAGGCTTTGGCACCGGAAGTAAAGGACCGGAATCAGGAGAGATTGAGTTCCTGTATTCTGCCTGTTCATCTCACTCAATAAATATCACAAGCGCACCGGACGTGCAAGGGGAACCGGCCATGATCACTCCGGCAAACACGCAACTGAATCGCGTCATTCCTGTCAGAATCCTTCTGAACGCAGCGAGGTCGCCGACAGGCTGGGAGTTTGTGGTACACAACTCGGCTCCGACTTTCTATGGTCCCCGCTTGACAAATGAACGCATCGCGTTATCCTTGTATTAAGAAACGCGGCACTAAGGGTATTCGACAGCTGCAAGCCTTCGTCGGGAATAGTGTGTATCGCGTTATCCTTTTGAGGAGTACTGCATGAAGACACGACATGCCGTCATGTCTGGATTCAAATATCGCACACAAGGAGGAAGTATGAAAAGGATCGCTTTTATGTTTTTTGTTTGTACGGTCGCGTGTTCTCTCGCAGTTGGCGGAGTTTCGGCAAAGGAGGCTTCTAAAGAAAGTCATGGGGAAAAGTTGTTCATGAAGCACTGCAGCAAATGCCATCCGGGCGGGGGCAACGTAGTCACCGTCACCAAGTCGCTCAATCCCCAGGACCGGGCCGCAAATAACATCAAAACTGAAGACGACATCATCAGGCTGATGAGAAACCCCGGACCCGGAATGGTAAAGTTCGGAAAGAAGACCATTTCTGAAAAGGACGCGAAGGCTATCGCTGAGTATATCACGAAGACCTTTAAATAGGTGAGCCCTCTCACCGGACTGTCAGTCCGAAGATTTGTGTAATCATCAAACCGCGAGGAGTGTGACCATGAACGATTTGGACACTGGAAAGAAACCCTTTGCCGGAGTCATGATTTTTTTCTTCAGTTTTCTCGTCTGCACGACTCTTTCTTTTCAGGGGACTGCCCTAGCCAGGGAGGTATCCCCGGAAGCGCGGGTCTTCCTCAACAAGATGAGCAATTATCTGGCGGAAATCGCGGAGGTGACGAAGCCGTCGGTGGTGAACATATCTACTACCACCACGGTAAGCATGAAGGAACACCCGATGGGCGAGTTCTTTAATGACCCTTTTTTCAAGAGGTTCTTTGGCAACGGCTCAGATCACCCCGGCATGCCCAGGAAGTTCAAGTCTTCCGCGCTGGGTTCGGGTGTGATCGTTTCGCAGGACGGCTATATTCTCACCAATTATCACGTAATCAAGAACGCGGAGGAGATAAAGGTAATTCTCTACGATAAAAGAGAATTTAAGGGAAAGGTCATCGGCGACGACCCACAAACAGACATTGCCGTCATTAAGGTTGACGCGAAGGAGCTGCCCGCCATCAGGATGGGAGATTCCAGCAAATTGAAGGCTGGCGATATGGTTCTTGCCATCGGCAACCCATTCGGTCTGAATCAGACAGTGACCTTGGGTATAGTGAGCGCGGTAGGAAGGGCCAATATCGGGATATCAGCCTATGAGGATTACATCCAGACTGATGCCGCTATCAACCCCGGCAACTCCGGAGGCGCACTTGTCAATGCCAATGGTGAACTGGTAGGCATCAATTCGGCGATCTATTCGACAAGCGGAGGTTACATGGGAGTCGGTTTTGCCATACCCTCCGACATGGCAAACTCCGTGTCACAAAGTATTCTCAAATATGGCAAGGTCATTCGTGGATGGTTCGGCGTGACAATACAGGACCTCACCCCTGAACTTGTAAAATCCTTTGGCCTGAAAGAGGAAAAGGGAGCACTGGTCACAGATGTGATAAGGAACGGTCCCGCAGGAAAGGCAGGCCTGAAGCGGGGAGATCTGATCACCGCCTTTGACGGCAAACCTGTCGATGACAGCACGAGTCTGCGAAACATGGTGGCCAATACGGCACCGGGAAAAGCGGTGCCGACAAACGTGATCAGACAGGGCAAGGAGGAAACACTCAGCGTGACACTGGGAGAATTTCCGTCAAAGATGACGGCAAAGAAACTCGAGCACGATAATGTCCTGAAGGGAGTCGGGGTCCGGGAGCTTACCCCGGATCTGCGGACCGGCCTGAATATCCCGGCAGAGGTGGAAGGTGTTCTTGTTACCGATGTCAGCGAAGAAAGTCCCTCGTACGGTCTGATTGCGAAGAATGATGTGATAGAGGAAGTTGACCGCAAGCCGATAACAAACCTGAAGGCGTACGAAGGTCTGGTTTCCAAAATCGGGCACGCGGACACCATTCTCCTGCTGGTGTACCGCAATGGAGGATATCTCTACGTGACGATAAAACAATCTGAAGGGCAATAGCGTCCTGGAATATTCTTGAAGCGTGAGGCGCCGCACCGCGCAGCGCCTCACGCGCCCTGAGAAGAAAATATTCCAGGCTACTCCGTTGAAGGCAATACGGGAACCGTGGAGACTTCTTCGGGTATCTTCCCTGTCAGAGCATGCAGGAACGAGACGATATCCTGCACCTGCTCCTTTGTCAGGTCCCTGCCAAGCTGGATCTTCCCCATGATCCGGACAGCGTCCTCCAGTCTGTCTACCGAGCCGTCATGGAAGTACGGGGGGGTCATCGCCACGTTCCGCAGCACGGGCACTTTAAAAACGAATCTGTCGCTCTCGTTTTTGGTAACCGCGTATCTTCCCTCATCCACCTTATCGCTCTTTGTATATTTCTGATATGGTTCGAACATCCCGAACTTCTGGTACATCTGGCCCCCGACATAGGGACTGAAATGACAGCCTACGCATCCCTGGTCAATGAATGTACCGAGTCCCCTTTTTTGTTGCACCGTCATTGCGTCCTTCGTCCCGCTCAGAAATGCATCAAAAGGGGCCGGGGTAATCATAGTCCTTTCGAAGGCGCCGACGGCCTTTGCAAAGTTGTCGGCAGTCACAGGCTCTTTGTCGGAAGGAAATGCGGCTTTAAAGAGGGTTTCGTATTCTTTATAGCTCCGGAGTATTTTTTCGACCGCCTCATAAGACGGCATTCCAAAGGCCGGAGGACCTATGAGTGCCTGTTTCGCCTGGTCTTCGACACTCGTCCGGTTGCCTATCCAGTGCTCGGAGATCTGGCTTGCCGCATTAAAGACGCTCGGGTCGTTTCTCGGGTTTCCCTTGCAATTATGCCCGACCGACTTTTTCAGGCCGTCGGCCCCGTAAAGGGCGACAGGATGACACTTCGAACAGCTCACCGCTCCGTCTACGGAAATCCGAGGCTCGTAATAGAGCATCTTTCCGAGTTTTATCTTTTCCGGGGTAATCGGGTTTTGATCAGCCGGCATGGATGCAGGCAAGGGACCGAGAATCTGAGAGGCCCTCTTTATCAGGGCCTCGTCGTCGGCCGCGAACGCGCCATACGGGATTGCGAGCAAAAGTATCAGAAGAGTAATGGACCATAACCCTTTTTTGTTGAATACTGTAAAGTTCATAACGGCCTCCTTGCGAAATTCTGATGTCATTTCTGCATATATATCCTGTATCACAAAAAAGAATCCCCTGCAACCGTTCTCCCCTTTTGCACCGCATACCTCTCATACCATAAAGCCGGCATACGTGCCCAGGCCTCAGACCGAGGGATCATCCCCCGGATCATGACTAATGCACCGTCGAGGGCCCGTAGTACCCATGCCTGAGCCTCCCGAATACGACCGTATCCCCTTCCTTCAGGGTGAAGGGCTTCAGCCTGTCATCGAACTCAATCGTATATTCCCCGGGAGGCAGAGGAACCGTCGGCGCAATGAAACTGGCAGTATCCACCACCTCGCCACGCATCGTCCTGATGCGGTGGCCCTGGGAACTGGCGTCCCTGACAGACACAATCCCCGGATTGAGTGTGATCCTGGCCCCCGTGGCGGCGGATACGCGCCAGACCGCGTTGCCGAAATAAACCCCGTATTCAGACGGCACGAGTTCCATGATGTCTTTCGACTGGCTTATCACCCCGACTTCGTCGCCTGTCTCGAGCTCCACCACCTTATTCCCCCGGGGAGATGCATGCTCCACGCGGAGGAGCGCAGGTCTCACCTCTGTAACGACCCCGGGTTCAACCTCGATGCTTTTCCATATTGATGTGCCGAAAGTAACCTCATAGATTCCCGCAGGAAGCCTGATCGCGGGCTGCCCCGGTCCTACGACACCGACATTCTCTCCGGTCTCCGCCCTTATCACAGTGTGTAACGCAGTTCCTGCCCCGTCCACCCGCAGCATACCGTCGCCTATCTTCCTGATGATCATCCCGCGGGGAGTGTTCACCACTGCGTTCAGTGCCCTCGAAAGCATCGCGTCGTCATCAGGGAAATAGGACTTTCCTCCCGTGGCCTTTGCGATGCATTCGAGCTGCTGGCGCACCATACTATCGGCAGACAGGCCGATGGTATGGACAACCAGATTTTCCCTCTCCCGTGCTAGCTTCGTGGCAAGAGCACAGGGGTCGCCCTTGCAGGTGTCCCGTCCGTCGCTCACCAGCACCATTATTTCATCTCCTTCGAACCCGGAGCCAAAGTCCCTCGCCGCCTCGCCAAGGACATAACTTATTGGACTGAGGCCCAGCGCCTTCAGCCCGCTGACCTGCAGTACCATCTTCTGCCTGCTGTCTGCCCCGTACGAGAACGTCGTCAGGAGCCTCGTGTCGTAACAGTCGTGCCGCTCTCGCGGGGACTGGGAGCCGTAAGCCCGCGCCGCGAGCACCATGTCCGGATCAGTCTGACGGACCATTCCCTCAACCGCCTTTTTTACGGCGCCCAATTTCGTCTCCGCCCCCCTGAACTTTCCGTCCATGCTGCCGGATGCATCAAGGATGATTTCGACCATCCTGTTGGGGCCGGCACACTCAACACCCGCCGGAAGCAGGAGAGACAAAAGAAGGAGGAAGAGCGTCACGCCACCCACTAGCCTCAGAAAATGGAACGCCCTTCCCGGAAGTGATTCCGGGCGCAGACCTGACCGTTTGGGAGAACATTTGCAGAACATTTTATCGCCTAGACAACAGATGCATTTTGCTGTAATAGATATTGTATAGCATGAGACCTATGGAGAGTAAACAAAAAATAAGTTTCGTACCGGCCCCGCGCATTAATTGCTTGACAAAAGAATTTATTCGGGATAATATTGGTCCTGTATAATGGAAATTACCCAGGAAACCGATTATGCAGTCAGATGCGTACTGTACCTCTCGGAGACAGGATCGGACAGACCCGTCATGATAGAAACAATCGCGGCGGATATGTGTATTCCCCGGAGCTTTCTGGCCAAGATACTCCAGAAGCTGGCAAAGGCAAAGATCGTCCGGTCATTCAGAGGGGCAAGGGGTGGCTTTCAGCTGGCCTGCAAGCCGAAGGATATCAGCCTCCTGAAGGTGGTCGAGGCGATCGAGGGGCCTGTCGCGATGAACCGCTGCACGGTGGAACCCAAGAGATGCGGTTTCAGCCGCACCTGCACGGTACATCCCGTCTGGAAAAGCCTGAGGAAGGTCGTGTCCGATTACCTTGCTGCAACCGACTTCGAAATGATAATGAAACCGCGCAAATAGCCGGGTATTCAGAAATCAGCATGACCATACAAAATATCCCATTTACAGGAGGAAAGAAACATGAGCGATTATCAGTACGATAATCAGACAGTGAAAGGGTTCATCGTTTCCTCAATCTTCTGGGGCGTGGTCGGGATTCTCGTCGGGCTCCTCATCTCGGTTCAGATGTGGAAGCCGGAGATGAATTTCCCGCCCCTTTTCACCTTCGGAAGACTGAGGACCGTACACACCAACATCCTTGCCTTCGGGCTCGGGGTGGGTGCCATCTTCGGCCTCTCCTACTATATTCTGATGCGGCTGGTGAAGCGGCCGCTCCTGTTTCCGAAATTGGCAAGAGTACAGCTCTACCTGTTTAATGTCGGCATTCTCCTTGGAGGGGTCACCCTTCTGTTGGGCATGACCCAGTCGCTGGAATATGCCGAGTTCGAATGGCCGATCGACATTGCCATCGTCATACTCTGGGTCATGTTCGCCGTCAATGTCTTCGGAACGATAATCAAACGCAGGGAAGAGCAGATGTATATTTCCCTGTGGTACATTATTGCAACGGTCATCGCCGTCGCCGTGCTGTACATCGTCAACAACCTTTCTATCCCTGCAAGTCTTACAAAGTCCTACCACCTTTTCGCCGGGGTCAACAGCGCGAATGTCGAGTGGTGGTATGGCCATAATGCGGTGGGTTTCGTCTTCACGACACCTATCCTTGCGATGTTCTATTACTTTCTTCCAAAATCGACCGGCATTCCGATCTTCAGCCACCGGCTTTCGATCATCGCCTTCTGGTCGCTCGTCTTCGCGTATCTCTGGACCGGCGCGCATCATCTTATCTACACGCCGCTGCCTGACTGGATCCAGACCCTCGGCATCGTATTCACCCTCTTCCTGATCGCGCCGTCGTGGGGCTCGGTCATCAACGGGTATTACACGGTCGGATCCGACTGGTCGAAGATGCAGACCAATTACCTGACGAAATTCTTTCTCATGGGCATCACTTTTTACGGACTGCAGACAGTCCAGGGGCCGACCCAGGGTCTCAGGGTCGTAAGCCAGCTGATCCATTACACCGACTGGGTCCCCGGCCATGTGCATATGGGCACGATGGGATGGGTGACCATGACCACCGCAGCTTCGATCTACTATGTGATCCCTAAAATATATAACACGGAAATATACAGCGAGAAGGTCGCCAACATCCACTTCTGGTTTGTGCTGATCGGGCAGCTGCTGTTTTCTATCACCATGTGGATCACCGGGATACAGCAGGGTGCGTTATGGAAGGCGGTCAATCCCGACGGCAGCCTGAAATACACCTTCCTCGAAACCCTGACGAGAAACTATCCTTTCTGGCAGATGAGGACGGTCGCCGGACTGATTTTCACCGTCGGCATGCTCTTTTTCATTTATAACGTATACATGACCATGCGTAAGGGCAAGGCCCTTGCGTCAACTACGGCGTAAGGAGGGCGACATGGCCGGAGATTTATACAGAAAACCAATAATGTTTGCGGTGGTCGCAACCGTCGTCATCCTTATCGGCACCGTGGCGACTATGTTCTACCCGATGCTGACTGCCGAGATGCACCCGAAACTTGAAAACCTGAAGCCGTTCACCGCCCTGCAGCTTGCCGGACGCGACATCTATCAGCGCGAAGGCTGCGTCAACTGCCATACCCAGACGGTGCGGCCGCTGAAGACCGAGGTGCTGCGTTACGGCGAATACTCAAAGGCGGGCGAGTTCGCGTATGACCGCCCCTTCCTCTGGGGTTCCAAGAGGACCGGTCCGGACCTTGCCAGGGTCGGGGGGAAATATCCTGACGCGTGGCATTACCGCCATATGGAAAACCCGCAGTCCATGTTCGCTCAGTCGAACATGCCGGCCTATGCGTTTCTCAAGGAGGCAAAGCTGGATGCTGCGGAGACCGAGGCCCATATGAAGGCATTGAGTTTCCCCTACCAGAAAGAGGAGATTGACGCGCTTGGCGCCAAGACCGAAATGGACGCGGTTGTCGCATACCTGCAGGTGATCGGGACAGCGGTGAAGAAGGCCGTGGCTCCGGCGGAGGCACAGGCAGGAGGAATCAAGGGCAGTCATATACCGAATCCTCTAGCTGGAAAGGCGGAGGCCATAGCGCGCGGCAAGGAACTCTACTCAAGGGACTGCGCTTCCTGCCATGGGGCCGATGCAAAGGGCAGCATCGGCCCGAGTCTGGTGGATGACGAGTTCCTGTACATCAAGGGTGACCTGCCTGACGACGACTACTTTGAGGTCGTCAATAACGGCACGACTGAAGGGTTCATAGAGGACGGCCGGGCAGAGAAAGGCGGCATGCCTCCCTTCAAAGATTCGCTCCAGAAGGACGACATCTGGTCCATCGTCTCATACCTGAGATCACTGAAAGGAAGATAAAGGAGGATTCTATGGAAGAAGATCTTGACAACATAGAGGCGTTCGAGGCCAAGGACACAGGCAGGAAACTTCCGGTAGGCTGGCTTATCCTCTTTTGGGGACTGATCATCTGGGGCGTATACTACCTGGTCAGCTACACCCCGTCCATCAGCGGATGGTCACAGTCAAAGGCCTACGAGGACTCCGTACGGAAGTAGGCGTCCTTTAATAACACAGTGGGGCCGGCGCCCTGCCGGCCCCGCAACAACACGAGGGAACTGACATGGATATATCCATCATCGCAACGATAGGCTTCACCGCAGCCGCAACGATCGCGGCTGTGTATCTTTTCGTCATGGCGCGCAGAAAGAAGTAACCGGCAAAGACATGGACACACAGGGAATAGCATACTTCCTTTTCGGCCTGACGCTGGTCGTCCTGTTTGCGGTAATCATTGTCCATTATTACTCAAAGAAACACCACAAAAAAGTCGAAGAGGCCAAGTTCACGATGTTCGATGACGAAGACTAGGAAGATTCAGCCATACAGGCATTTCGTCCTGGCGGCTCAGGCTGCGTTCTTCCTCGGCCTCCCATTCCTGAGGATCGGAGGGAAGAGCGCACTCAGGTTCGATCTGCCGACGCTGAGACTGTATTTTTTCGGCAGGACTATCTGGATGCAGGAGTTCTTCCTCGTGCTGGCAGCCCTTCTTTTTTTTACCTTTCTCCTCATACTCGTGACAATACTTTTCGGGAGGATATGGTGCGGATGGTTCTGTCCACAGAGCGTGCTGACCGACCTGACCCGTTTCGCAGATCGTCCGGGCCGCAGGGCGGCTGCCACAAAGGCCGGAGTTCTTCTCCTCACCCTGCTCGTCAGCGCTGTGGTGGCCGCGGATCTGATCTGGTATTTCATTTCTCCGTATGAGTTTTTCGACAGACTGGGGAACAATACACTCGGCAGCGTAACCGGCTGGTGCTGGTCGGTTACGACAATCGTCCTTTTTGCCGATCTCGCATTCGTGCGGCAGCGGTTTTGCGCAACGATATGCCCCTATTCGAAAATGCAGTCGGCCATCTTCGACGACAGGACGATGGTCCTCGCTTTCGACCCCCGGAGACAAAAGGAGTGCATGAACTGCGGGGCCTGTTTGCGTGTCTGCCCGGTCGGTATCGACATCAGGCAGGGGCCGAGTTCCGCCTGTGTCAACTGCGCAGAGTGCCGGGACACCTGCGGCGGCATAATGGCAAAGAGGGGCATGCCGGGGCTTATCGGTTATTTCTTCGGAGTCCCGGACAAGGGCTTCAGTCCGATGCGCCGGAACGTTCTCCTCATCTCGGCAGTGACCCTCTCCATGCTGGTATTCCTTGTCGTGGTTTCAGCGGGCAGGAAACCGCTTGATATGACGGTCATGCCGGCTAACAATTTTTCTCCCCGGTTCGTAGAAGGCGGAAGGGCGGTAAACGCCTACCTGATCGCCTTCGAAAACAGGGGGGACAGGGCACTGGAGGTGTCGCTGTCCGCGTCCGGCGCGCCCGTCGAAATCACCCTGACCCCAAAAAAAATCAGCCTGCTACCGGGCCAGCACAAGACCTCCACTGTCTTTGCGGAGGCAGCGGACCCGTATCATGAAATAATGTCTGTCACATTCAGGATAACTGCCTCGTACGGCGCCGGCAGCAGCCTGCTGGTCCGGAAGGCTGTTTTTATGACACCGCAGGCGCGATGAAGGCGCTGATCGTTTTTGTCACGGCAGTTGCCCTCACCGCGGTCATCGGCGCAATCGTCATCGGCAGCAGGAGCTTCGAGGGGATTGTAACGAAGCATCCGTACGAGACCGGCATCGCCTGGGACAGGACCCGCCATGAGCGAATAGAATCCGGGTGGGGGGTGCGCATCAACGGGGAAAGTATCCATACAGGAGACGTCAGCCTCCCTATCACGGTCACCGACCGGGAGAACCACGCTTTGACGGGGGCTGCGGTCACCGTGACCCTCAGCCGCCCCGCAAGCGCTGCATATGACGCTACCTATGCCGCTGTTGAGTCAGTTCCGGGTATCTATACTGCTGCAGCCCGATTCCCCCTGTACGGATATTGGGATGTCAAAATAACTGTATCGCACGATAAAAAACGTGTATCATTTGATAAGAGACTCTATATCACAAAACAAGGAGAATCCTGATGAAAAAAGCATCCGCCTTTATTGCAGCAGCGGCCATGGTCCTGTTCTGCGGAACTGCCGGAACGGCGCCCGCCGCAGAGTCGACGACAAAGAATCCCTATCAGGGAAACCAGAAGATCGTAAAGGAAGGCAGGAAGATCTTCGATGAAAACTGCAAGGTCTGTCACGGCGAGGGAGGAAAAGGAGACATCTGTCCCAACCTTACCCTCAAGAAGAAGAAATTCGGGGATACCGATGCAGATCTCTTCATGACCGTCTCGAAAGGAAGACCCGGCGGCATGCCGAACTGGGACGCAAGGCTCGGAACCGAAAAGATCTGGAAGGTCATCACCTACATCAGGAGCATCGAAAAATAGCGGTCAGGATACTCCTTTCTCTGCTGTTGCTGTCCGGATGCCTTGCCTGCGGCAGGGAGGACCCCACGCCTGTGGACTGTCAGATTGACTCAGGTCCCTGCAGCAGGGCGCCCGGCGGCGACCCGCTTACGCGGATTATCTTCGATATCAAACCGAAACCGGTCGTTCCGATGAAGCGGCTCCGGTTCAGCGTAACGGCGATGCATGGCGGAAAGGCCATCGAAGCCACACATGTCTCTGTCAGCCTCTCCATGCCCGGGATGTATATGATGGAAAACAATATCCCCCTGAGACGCGTATCAGACGGCAGGTACGAAGGGGAAGGCGTGATCGTCCGGTGCACAAGCGGCAGGAGGGTCTGGAGAGCCGATATATCCCTGCGCCGGCCCGGAGAAGACAGAAGTGGTCCGGTCGCATCTTTTCATTTCAGGGTAGCGCCCTGATGGAGGCCGGGTATCTGCTTTCCTTCACCACGGGACTCCTGGGCGGATTTGGCCACTGCATCGGCATGTGCGGACCTGTGGTAAGCTCCTATTATCTCTACTCGGAACCTCAGGGGGCGTCGCCCCGGAGTACAGCCCGGCAGATATCCTCCCTAATCCTGTTCAATGCCGGGAGGATATCCACCTATTCCTTTATCGGCGCCCTTGCCGGACTCACCGGTTCGTTCGTCAACACCGCCGGACGGCTCGCCGGGCTCCAGAATATCATCTCGGTCATCGCAGGGGCATTCATGATCTGGATGGGGCTGGGTATCGTCGGCATTTTCAGGACTGGCTCGAGGCTGGAACAACGCGGTGGCCTCATCCTCAAAGGAGTGGGGGCGGTGATCGAAGGAGAGGGCATGTGGCGCTTCTATCCCGTCGGACTCCTCCTCGGTCTTCTCCCCTGCGGTCTGTCCTATTCTGTATTCATCGGGGCTGCCGGATCCGGCGGCATGCTGCAGGGCATGGTCTTCAGCCTGCTTTTTGGTCTCGGCACGGTACCCGCCATGCTCCTGGTCGGCTCGATATCACTCGTTGCTGGCAGAAAGGTACGGGGTCTTATCTATCGCGCCGGCGGCATAGCGGTGATTGCTCTCGGCATACTCTTCGTCATAAGGGGGATTCGCGCCATTGCCGCGGTGTGACCATTGCCTCAGGGATTTCCCTCCCAGAGAAACAGTAGAAGAGACGATAGACGGGAAACCCCTTGTCTTCTGCTGCCACGGCTGCAGCGGCATCTACCGGCTCATCCATGCCGAAGGTCTCGACACTTTCTACCGGAAAAGGAAGTGGGATGAGACCGGCATAGAAATCTCGGCGCTCGGGCGGGATATCGACACGGGACTCTTCGAGGGAGCGGTGAAGATGGCGGGCGACCGGAACGAAATCGATATCTATATCGACGGAATCCGCTGTGCCTCCTGCGTCTGGCTGAACGAAAAGATCCTGTCCCGCACACCCGGGGTCGCGGATATCCGGGTAAACTACGCTACTCACCGCGCTCGTATACATTGGGACCCTGCAGTGATCGGGCTCGCCGGGATCCTCGGAAGAATCCAGTCGATCGGGTACATCCCGAAGCCCTATTCCGAATCCGGCCAGGCACTAGCCCGAAAGGCGGAGGCCCGCGATATGCTCATCCGGCTCGGCACGGCAGGATTTGTATCCTCACAGATCATGATCTATAGTATCGCCCTGTACGCCGGTTATTTCCAGGGGATCGACAGCGGGACCAGGCTGCTGTTTGAACTGATCGCCATGCTACTGACGATCCCGGTGCTCTTCTATTCGGGCGGCCCCTTGATCAGAAGCACCCTCAACGGCCTGGGGCACCTGAGATTCAACATGGACTCGCTGATAGTCATCGGGAGCGGCTCGGCCTTCCTTTACAGCGTCTACGCGATGTTCAGGGGCGGGGAAGTCTACTTCGATACCGCTGTCATGATCATCACCCTGATACTTACCGGGAGGTACATAGAGCTTCAGGCCAAGGGCAGGGCATCCGAGACGATCACGAGGCTCGCCGCGCTGACCCCTCGTGAGGTTCGGCTTGTTCCCGGAACTGAGGCCGGCAAAGGGGAACGGAAGAAGGTACCGGTCGCCGACGTCAGGAGGGGAGATTTCGTCGAAGTGATCCCGGGAGAGAGGATCCCGCTCGACGGTATTGTGGCCGGCGGGGCCTCAGAGGCGGACGAATCAATCATCACGGGTGAGTCCCGTCCGGTGAACAAGGAAAAAGGGTCCAAGGTCATAGGCGGCAGCATCAATCTCTATGGCACCATCGTCTTCGAGGTCACCCACGCTGCCGGAGAGACGGTGCTCTCAGGCATCATCAGGGCAGTGGAGGATGCCCAGGCGGCGCGGCCGAAGATACAGGCGATCGCCGACAGGGTCGTGGGGATCTTTGTCCCCTCGATACTCGTCATCGCGACCGCCACCATCTCCGGGTATTTAGCCGCGGGCTCGTCCGTTCATCACGCGGTGATGACCGGTATCTCTGTCCTGGTGATAGCCTGTCCCTGCAGCCTCGGACTGGCAACCCCCCTTGCGGTTCTCCTGTTCACGACAATGGCCTCTTCGCGGGGCGTTCTCGTAAAATCGGGCGACGTGATCGAAAGGACCTCTCAGATCACTGACGTCCTCTTCGACAAAACAGGCACCCTGACACGGGGAAAACCGCTTCTCAGGAAAACGGTCGTATTCGACCCCTCTCTGGACGCCGGGCAGGTCATAGGCATTGCGGCCGCACTGGAGGGACTCTCCGAACACAGTATCGCCAGGGCGATCGCGGCCGGGTCCCCGTCATCTCCTACTGCTTCCGTGTGTGATTTTCGGGCGGTTCCGGGGCGGGGAATAGTGGGCGCCGTCGAAGGCCTGGGGGTCCATATCGGCAACAGGGCCTTCATGGCCGACAGCGCAATCGTCGTGCCGCAGGAAGCGGCTCGCGCAATCGCCGATGAGGAGCGCAGTGGAGACACCGTCGTGTATGTCGGCTGGAACGGATCGTTGAGGGCGATCATGGTCATCTCGGATATCCTGCGCGAGGAGGTTCCGGCCGTTGTCAGGCAGGTCGCCCGATTGGGCATCGGCCTGACCGTTATCAGCGGCGATAACCGCCGCACGACCGAAGCGATAGCAGCTGCCGCAGGCATCCGGAGTGCGATATGGGAATCAACACCCACGATGAAACGGGACCATATCGCCGGGTTGCAGCATCAGAACAGAAGAATAATGATGGTCGGAGACGGCATCAATGACGCCCCTGCCCTTACCCTCGCCGATGTCGGCCTGGCCATGGGCAGGGGTACGGATATCGCAATCGAGAGCGCCGATGCCCTCCTGTTGAGAAACGATCTCCACCTAGTGCCGTTCCTGCTGCAGCTTGCACGCAAGACACAGTCCATCATACGCCAGAACATCTTCTGGGCCTTCTTCTATAACCTTCTGGCGATACCCCTTGCCGTGGCCGGTATCCTCCACCCGATCGTGGCGGCGGCTGCCATGGCGGCAAGTTCGCTCTTCGTGGTGGCCAACTCCCTGAGGATCAGGTCACTCAGGACCGAAGGAGGCGGATAGAAATATGTGGGCGATAGGATTTCTCATACTGATCTCTCTGGCCCTGGGAATTGGTGCCTGGGTCCTCTTCATATGGTCGGTAAAAAGCGGCCAGCTCGACGACCCCGAAGGGCCGAAATACCGCATGCTGGACGATGATGATGAGGAGGAAGCGGGCCCGGACAATACAAAGGACGGCCACCCCGGCGACAGGCGGTGACAGGCGAGCCGGATGTTACTGAAGGTGGATTTTCCCAAGCATACTGATAAACAGCCTGAGAAGTCCAGGGTCGTAATCACCCTTCTCCCCAGTAATGATCGAGAGCGCCTTGTATGGTGAAAATGCCGTTTTGTAGGGCCGGTTGGTGGTCAATGCATCGTAACAGTCCGCAATCGCGCTGACCCTGCCGAAGAGTCCTATTTCGTTACCGCTCCTGCCATACGGATAACCGCGGCCTGAAAGTTTCTCGTGGTGTTGGAGAACCGTATCGAGCGCCTTTGCGGGGATATCCTGGTGGTCCAGAAGTATGCGTTCTCCTTCGGTGACGTGCGTCTTCATGATCTCGAACTCCGAGTCGTCAAGCCGGCCCTGCTTGTTGAGTATTTTATGGGGAATGAAACTCTTTCCGATATCATGAAGGAGCGCGCCGATGCCGAGAGTCTCTACCTCCGGCCGCTTCAGGCCCAGCGCCACGCCAAGCCCGATCGAAAGGACGGCGACATTCACCGAATGCGCGTATGTATAATAATCATAGGTCTTCAGCGACAGCATGTTGGCTATGGCGTCATTGCTCCGGAAGACGCAGTCAACCAGCGAACCCACTATTTCTTTTGACTCCTTGATCCTCTCCCCGCTGCGCGGGTTATCTATCAGGCAACTCATGATGACCTTCGCGTTTTCCCTTATTGCGCTGACCCTCAATGACCACGCCACAGACCCCGGCTCCACTGTAACGGCCATCATGCCGTTCAGCAATTCATGGTAGAGGGCCAGATCATCCTTTTTTATGAAAAAAGCCCCGGGGAGACTGACAAGCTCCGTACTGAGAATCAGGGTGGAGACCGGGGTGGCCTCCGCCAGCAAAACAAACGCCTGATCTACGAGGCGGAAGAGGCTGAAAGATATCCCGAGCCCCTCCACCATGAAAGATCTGTCGATCGGGAAATACTCCTCCTTCTGGCCAACATAGCCGGGGGAAAGACTGTCCCTGAACACCGTTTCCCCGCCCTCTCCCCTCCTCTGAACCGCCCTGTATAATTCATAGGCTGGCGCATCGCTCATCATGATGAATACCTCGGAAAGATTCTTCTCCCCGAGCAAGGCCTTCTCCGGCCCGTTGAAACGGCTGCCCCGTTCAAAAAACTGTATATAGACGTCCCTCTCGCTTATAAAAACCGGAAATGTCAGAGTTGTGCCCTCAATAAGGCTCTCCGCAGGAATCGGTATATAGGTTTCCTCTTCGATAACCCGATAATTCATGACCATTGACTATTATTCCAGAATCGGGTTGTATTCGCAATTATTAAAGAACGTCCCGGCACCCTCCGCTCAGAATCATGGGCAATAATTCCCCACTTTATTGGGGAATTATTCTACGTTTCCCGGGACCCATAAAGGATCACCAGCCTCCCGGGCATTGCTGCAGGCCGGTCGGCGGGATGGCATCACCATTGCTAATGCAGGGGCATGACAGACGTTCTCCTCTGCACGAACAACCCTCTTCTGTCGAAGAGTCTCTACGGCATGCTCAGAGATGAGGGATATTCGGTCGATACTGCCGACCACCCCGCCCTCGCCGTCCAGATGGCGCTAAAGAAGGCCTTCAATGCTCTCATAATCGACACCGAACCATTCGGCCTTTCTGTCGATGACGCCGTCAGGATCATCAGGACCCTCAGTCCGGAGATTGCCGTTCTTTTCATCGGCGACGACAGTGGCATCGTCGACGGACTCAGCATAGAGGCCCCGGTCGACCTGGCGGAGTTCAGGCAGACGATCCAGGCGATGCACAGCTCAAATCAGTTCAATAATTTCGGATAAGGGGGAAGTGAACAATGGAACCACGTGAGATTATCCTCAGGGCCTTCGAAGGCGGAAAACCCGAGCGCGTACCGGTGACGCTCTTCGGCGGCGGCATGTGGAGCATCAAGGACTATGGCTCTTCATTCGAAGAACTCGGCAAAGACCCTGCAAAAATGGCTGACATGTGCATAGTCGAGGCGGAGAAGATCAGGAGCGATGTCATCTATCTCGGCTCCGGCTACAACAACTTCCACGCAGCTGCCCTCGGTGAAAAATTGGGCGTAGGCATCAAGTACCGAGAGATCGGGGCCCCCGATCTTACCGATCACTTCGTTCATTCGGAAGAGGATATCGACACACTCGACATGGACGACCTCTTCAGGAACAAGGTGCTCATGAACGTCTTCGAGGCAACCAGGATCGTCAAGAAAAAGATCGGGCAGAAATACCTGGTGACAATGACCTGCTGGGGGCCTTTCACCCTGGCGGCCCGGTTCGTCGGCGAAGAGACTTTCATGAAGGCCACGTTCAAGAAACCCGCGTTCGTCGAAAAGATGGTCAATTTCTGTGCCGAGCTTCTGATCCACCTTTACGAACCTCTTGTCCAGGACGGCACTCTGGAATGCCTGAGCATCGCCGACCCGACCGCCTCGGGCGATTTGATCAACCCCAAGCAGATGGCGAAGTTTGCGGTGCCGCCACTGAAAAAAATGAGCGACTGGGCAAAGTCGAAAAACGTCTATACTATCCTGCATATCTGCGGCAACACCAGTGACAGGCTCGAGCAGTTCATCGACACCGGGTGCAGCACGATCTTTTTCGACCAGAAGGTCGATATCGCAAAGGCAAAAGAAGTGCTGTTTGGGAAGATGTCCTTTGGCGGGAATGTCGCCCCGGTACATGTGCTGCTGAACAAGACCGCCGCAGAGGTCGAGGCCGCCTGCAAAGAGGTGATCGATATCGCGGGGAGAGACGGCGGGTTCATTCTCGTGCCCGGCTGCGATATCCCGCCTACGATACCTTATGAGAACCTTAAGGCGTTTCACGACGCGGCATTCAACTGGACGTACTGAAATTCCGGCATGGCGGGAAGGAGGTGAGCGCGCTTAACAAAAGGATGACCCCGTAGGGGGTAACCCTAGGGTTTGTTTGCTTTTATCAAAAAAATCCCGGCCGTGGAGCCGGAAATAACAGCAAGGGAGGAAACAAAGATGGCAGAGAAGATGACAGTCGAACAGGTCAATGCGTACATGAAAGAAAAATGCGGGTTCGTCCCCCGCATGTTCCAGATCATCAACACGGTCACCCCTGATCCCGGCAGGACGTTTGCCGATTTCTATGAAAGCATATTCGGTGACGGCGCTATCTCCAGGAAGAACAAGGAACTCATGTTCATGTCAGGCGGCGTTGCGTATTGTTCGCCGCGTTGCATCATCCACGCAATCCCGGCTGTCAATGCCGGAGCGTCGGACGGCGAGATTTTCGAGGCCGCTGCCGTAGGCATGATCCTGGCCGGCTTTGTCCCCGGAGGCCCCGGCATCCCCTATGCATTTGAATATGCCCTCAAGTGCGTCGACATGGTAGCCAAATACCGTAAGGGCGAGTCCTGGGAATATCTGCCGGCGCCGAAGTTCGACCACGGCGTATATTAGGGAACAAAAAAAGGGGCAGCCTGTTCTGGCGGAACAGGGCCTGCCCTGGACAGTACGACACCTTTATTTTACCACAATCCCCGGAAAAGGAGATGTGATGTTCAGATTCGATAAAGAGCAGAAGGTCTTTGATTTCAACGGCATCAAGATCGGCGGCCAGCCGGGCGAGAACCCGCCGTTTATGATCGCATCACTGTTTCACAACAAGGACAGCGTCACGAAAACCGATCGAAAGGGGACTTTCGACAGACAAAGAACAAAGGAGATGCTCCTCCAGATGGAGCAGATGTCAGAGGCCACCGGCATCCCGGCTATGGTCGCTATGGTCGCCAATACCCCGGACGAGGCAAAAGAATATATCGATTTCTATCTCGAAAATACGGCCATGCCCTTCGGCATCGACATGTGGGTGGCCGAGCAGCGCGCAAAGGCGACCGAATATGTCTCGAAGCTCGGGGTCCAGGAGAAGTTCCTCTATAACAGCATCACCCCATGGGACAAGGATATCGCCGGTCAGGTCCTGCGGTTGAAGGACCTCGGCATCAAACACGTGGTAATCCAGGCCTACGACGATGCCGACCAGACCCCCGCCGGCAGGATGAAGTCCCTCGAAGCGATCCTGGGCCAGGGGGCCGATTCTTTTCAGACGATAATCGTCGACACCTCGGTGATGAATCTGCCGTCAACATCCTTTTCGCTGATCGCCAACAGGATGATCAAGGAGAAGCACGGCCTTCCCTGCGGCGGCGCTTACTCCAACGGCACGCACATGTGGGGTGAGATCAAGCAGAAATGGGGGCTCGACGGTTTCAAGGCGATGGATGCGGTTGTCCAGGGAATGTCTTCGGCCCTCTGGTCGGATTTCAACTTCTGCGGACCTGCCATCACCGTGCCGCGGATCTTTCCCGCCGTCGCCAGCGCGCATATCCTGCTTTCAACGCTGGTCTACGATGAGACAGGAGTCATCTATGACAACCCGAACCTTCCGATCCGCAAACATTTCGCGGATTTCATCACGAAGATGACCGAGGGCGGTTCACGCAGGAAAGCGAAATAATATCATGGCATACAGAAAGGAGTTACACGGTTGATGAATTCACGTGAACGGGTCCTGAAACTTTTCAGGAAAGAGGCGATCGACAGGGTCCCCTGCTTCAGCGGCATGGGGAATATCACCGAGACCGGCATCACTAAACTCGGCTATAAATTCGCTGGCATACACCTGGATGCAAAGCAGATGGCCGATACCGCGGCAACAACGTACAAGCTCTTCGGTTATGAGTGCGGCGTCGTGCCGGTCGACCTCTGCGTCGAGGCGGAGGCGATGGGTTGCCAGATCAATGTCTACCCCCATGCCGAAGGCATACTGTATCCCACAATAAAGGAGAAACTGATCCATAACGAGACAGAAATGGATACGATAAGCCTGCCGGCAAACCTCGGCGCGCAGGGCCGGGTGCCCCTGCTGCGCGAGGCGATCAGACTGCTCAAGGCAGATATCGGCAGAGATGTCGCCGTCGGTTCGTACGTGCTGGGACCATTCACCCTGGCCGGACAGATCATGGAATTGAACGACCTGCTGAAGCTTTCGTTCAAGAAAGCGGACAAGGTCGCCAGGCTGCTCGATCTAATGGCGGATGCGATCATCATCGTGGCGAAGGAATACGAGAAGGCCGGGGTCGACTATATTACCGTCAGGGAAATGGGGGCCACCAGCGATGTGCTCAGTCCCCGGGTCTTCAAGAGCCTGATCCTCCCGCCGCTTCAGAAGGTCATAAAAGAGCTTTCGGTTTTTTCTGTGCTCCATATCTGCGGCAAGACCAACGATATCGTCACGGCGATGATGGAGGCCGGCCCGACGGCAATAAGCGTCGAACAGAAGAACGATGTTGCGGAGTCGAGGAAGAAGCTCGGCGACGCGGCGCTCATCTTCGGGAATTTTGATGCGTACAACGTTCTTGTATCCGGGAGCGAGGAACTCGTCCGTTCGACCATGAGGAAATGCATAGACGACGGGGTGAGCGCGGTCTGGCCGGGCTGCGATATCTGGCCCACGGTCCCGCCCGCAAACATGGAGGCGATGATGGATGAAATAAACAAATACGGAGGGAAAAGGTAATGGCAGACGAAGCTCGCAAAAAGGAAATCTTTGAAAAACTCAGGAACGGGGTGATCCAGTATGACGAAGACGCCTGCAGAGAGGGCGCCCAGGAAGCGGTCGACGCCGGACTCGATGCGAATGAGGCGATCTTTGATGGCCTTGTTTCAGGCATGGAGGAGGTCGGCAGGCTCTTTGAGGCGCAGGAGTATTTCGTGCCCGAGATACTGATGTGCGCCGACGCCCTGTATGCTGGACTGGACATACTCAAACCTCACTGCAAACAGATGGACCTCGGGGTAAGGGGTTCCGTCGTCATCGGCACAGTCGAGGGCGACGTCCATGATATCGGCAAGAACCTCGTCAAGATGATGTTCGACGTGGCGGGCTTTCATGTCTATGACCTCGGCCGGGACGTCCCCCTGGACAAGTTCGTAGACGAGCAACTCAAAACCGACTCCGAACTCGTCTGCCTCTCGGCGATGATGACCACCTCCATGGTCGGCATGCCGACGGTCATCGAAAAGATCAAGGCGAAGAACCCCGACTGCATGATCATGATCGGCGGGGCGCCGACCTCAAAAGACCTCGCGGACAAGTGGGGCGCTGACGGCTATGCCGAAGATGCGAGCAACGCCCTCAAGGAGGCGATCAAGATGGTCAGCTTCCTGAAGAAACTGAGGGACGAGAAGGCCGCGAAACAGTAGCCGGTGAACGCGGACCCGCTCAAGCAGTACCTGCTGGCCGAAGGCGCCACCCTCGCAGGCGTCGGCGATGTCACTCGGGCTCTCTCCGCAGAGATCATACACCTCGGCAGGGGCATAGCTATCGCGGTCAACCGGAGCCTTACGCGGGAGTCCGTCGACCTGCTGGTGCGGCTCCAGGCCCTGACCGAGGGATGGCTGAAGGCAAACGGGTTCCGCAGCCTCTCCATTCCTCCTGACTCGGACCGGCGGAATGGCAAGATGATCACGAAACTCTACAAGCTCTTCTGCCACAAGACCGCGGCGACCTGCGCGGGGCTCGGCTGGGTAGGGAAAAACGGCCTGATCATCAACCGGCAGTACGGCTCGAAGCTCTCGTGGGCCACGGTCCTGACCGATGCGCCGCTCGATACCGACAGTCCGACGTCGGTCTCCGAATGCGGGGTCTGCGACCTCTGTGTCAGGCATTGCCCGTCAGGCGCCGTCAAAGGGGACCTCTGGTCGATCGATGACCCGATGAAGGAGATCGTCTCCTATGAAAAGTGCAGGGCGCTGAAGGGAAAGATCACCTCCCTCAGCGGCAAGCCCAATTGCGGGTTCTGCATCACGGTATGCCCGTACTCCCGAAACCTCGGCAGGCGGGAGAAGATAGCCTGAACTACACTCACCGGTGCTCCATTGCGGTCTGGATGCCGCATTGAGCGGACCGTCGTTGATCGGATTGATACGGTACTGACACCGGAAAACCAAGGGTTCCGGATCTGAGCGCCTCGCGCGCAGAAAATCCGGGATGACAGCAGCTATATCTCAGGAGGAACATAGATGAGCCGTAAATTCAAGGTAATATTCCAGCCGGCCGGCCGGCGCGGAGAAATAGAAGAAGGCACCACAATTCTCAAGGCCGCACAGCGGCTCGGGGTCGACCTGGAGGCCCTCTGCGGCGATAAAAAGGTCTGCGGAAAGTGCAAGGTCAGGATAGAAGAAGGCTATTCCGAAAAAGATAACCTCGAATCTGGCATGGCCCATATCACGCCCCGTGAGCCGACCCCCGAGGAACTGAAACATATCAAGCCCGAGGACGGGCCGGGCATCAGACTTGCCTGTTCCTGCGAGATCCACGGGGACCTGAAGGTCTTTGTCCCCGAGAGATCCCGCGCGGGGAAACAGGTGGTACGAAAGGCAGCCAAGGAACTTACCATAGCGCTGGACCCAGCAGTCAGGAAATATGTGCTGTCCCTGACGCCCCCTACCCTCCATGACATGACCACCGGCGACTATGAAAGGGTCGTCAAGTCGATGGAAGATGTCTATGGCATCAAAGATCTCCAGTTCGATTTCGAGGTGCTGCTGCAGCTGCAGGACGCCCTCCGAAACGGGAACTGGACGATCACTCTCACCGTCTGGCAGGGCAAGGAGATTATCAAGGTCGAGTCCGGCCATGTCGATGTCTGCTACGGACTTGCCGTGGACGTCGGAACAACGACTTGTGTCGGCTATCTCTGCGATCTCAGCACCGGCAAGGTTATCAACACAGAATCGATGATGAACCCGCAGGTACCCTATGGTGAAGACGTCATGTCCCGCATCACCTATGCCATGACCAATCCCGAAGGCCTCAAGACAATGCAGAATGCGATCATCACCGGCCTCAACGAGATCATCGAAAGGGTTGTCAGCGAAGTACACAAGGACGGGCCGCACCCGGGCTTTGCGATCGACGACCTGACGATCGTCTTCAACACGGCGATGCATCACATATTCCTGGGGCTCAACCCGGTCTATATCGGTCGTTCTCCATTTATCCCGGCGGTCCAGAAGTCTCTCGATATCAGGGCGCGCGACCTCGGGCTGAAGATCAACCCCAGTGCCTTCATCCACGTACTGCCGATCGAGGCCGGGTTTGTAGGGGCGGACAACGTCGGCGTCCTGATCGCGCAGGAACAGTATTTCCAGGACGATATGGTACTCATAATCGATATCGGTACAAACGGAGAACTGCTCCTCGGCAACAAAGACCGGGTCTGTTCGACATCCTGCGCAACCGGACCTGCATTCGAAGGCGCCCAGATCAAGTTCGGCATGCGGGCCGCGCCAGGTGCGATCGAGAAGGTCAAGATCGACCCTGTCACAAAGGAGCCGCAGTACAAGGTTATCGGCAAGGCGGACTGGCATACCCACATTGAAGGCAAGATCAATGCAAAGGGGATATGCGGCTCCGCCATCATCGATGTGATCGCCGAGATGTTCAAGGCGGGGATCATAGACAAGACCGGGAAGTTTGTCCCGGATGCTGGCACAAACAGGGTAAGGACGGACGCGGACGGAAAACCGGAGTATGTCCTTGCCTGGGCAGAGGAGACCTCCATCAACCAGGACGTCACCGTTACCCAGGGGGATGTCAGGGCGCTGCAGCTCGCAAAGGGAGCCCTCTATGCAGGGGTAAAACTGATGATGCAGAAAATGGGTGTCTCAAAGCTGGACCGCGTGGAACTCGCCGGCGCCTTCGGCAGCCACATCGACAGGGAGGCGTCGCTTTGTCTCGGCCTGTTCCCTGATGTTCCGATCGACAAGGTCGTGGTTGTCGGCAATGCCGCAGGCGACGGCGCGAGAATGGCGCTCCTCAACAGGAACAAGCGGACAGAGGCTGACGAACGTGCACGCTGGGTCGAGTTCGTCGAGATCGCGACAGAACCGACGTTCGAGAAGGAATTCATGCAGGCGATGCATATCCCGCACATGAAGGACAAGTTCCCGAATCTCAAGGCGATGCTCGAGGAGCAGAAGGCCCCGATAGCCTCAGGCATCAGGGGATAAGAGGATGACCAGGCTGAAGATCCTTCCGGGTGCGTGCGGGATGGAAGTGACGGTCGAGGTTTCGGCCGTGGACAAGAAGACTTACACCGTTACGGTACAGTCGGAATGCCCGATGGCCGTGAAGCTCGGGAAGGAGATTGGCAGTCTTTCCAGGATGGACGCGTTCAAGAGACAGACGGAAAACCCCGTCTATGTAAAGGGCGCGGCATGCATACAGCATGCCGCCTGCCCTGTCCCCTGCGGTGTGCTGAAGGCACTCGAGGTGGAGGCCGGCCTTGCAGTGGCCCGGGATGTCACGATGGTCTTTTTTAAAGGGGAGAACGGGTAATGCCGGGACTCCTGTGCTACATTAAAGATACGGTACAAGAAAACCGAATAGTGTATATACCGGCGGCGCCGTCTCTGCAGGTCCTACGGTAAAATATATATAACGAGGTAACGCTATGCAGATGCTGCAGATTGTTCTGGGAGTCCTTTTGGCACTATCACTCGGCCTGAATCTGTCCCTGATCTTCAGACGACGTGCAGACCGGTTCAGCGGTCATCTTCACGCCTTTCTGATGCGGAACATGTCCGGAAGGATCGGCCTGACAAACTCCTTTGACCTAGCCGATGCGGGCACTGCCCTGCAGAAGGAGATCGCCGGCCATTTCAACACCTTCATCACGACTCTCAGGCAGATACTGAAGAATTCCTTCTCGATAGGCCACAAACTTACCACCACCTCGGATTCCATGAAGACCGACGCTGCAAAACTCCTGGACATGTCCGAGAAGACCAGCATGCAGTCGGCCCAGGTCGCCGCGGCGATGGAGGAGATGAGTTCGACCGTCAACGAGATCGCCCGCAATGCATCCACGGTCGCCGCGTCGAGTGCGACTACGCTCGATAACGCCAACCGCGCAGAGGAGGATATCAACGAGAATGTCAGGAGCATCGAGGTCCTCTCGGGCAATGTCACAAACTGGGCCGAAACGAACAGGGCCCTTTCCCACGCAACACTCAGGATCGACGAGATCATCCTCGTAATCACCGATATCGCGGACCAGACGAACCTTCTGGCGCTGAACGCGGCGATCGAGGCGGCACGGGCCGGCGAGCACGGACGGGGCTTCGCCGTCGTTGCCGACGAGGTGAGGAAACTGGCGGACAAGACGGCCAGGGCTACCAGGGAAATAGCCGGCATGATCAGGGATGTAAAATCAAAGGCCGACAATTCACTCGAGACCATGGACTCCACACTCACGGGCGTCACCGACAGCATCGAAAGGTCGAAGCATGCCAGCCTATCCCTCGGCAAGATCGTCAGCGAGGTCGAACAAATCACCGGTATGATCCAGCAGATCGCCACTGCCTCAGAGGAGCAGTCGAAGGTCTCGGAAGAGGTTCTTTCGAACATGGAAAAAGTTTCGGAATTTGCTGGCGGCACCAGGCAGCTTGCGCAGAGCATATCGGCTTCGGGAGATTCGGTCGCCGCACTCGCTCTCGGCCTGTACAGCAATCTCTGTAACCTGAAGAAAGACCAGGTCGACGTGTCCATGGAAGACCTTCTCAAGTCCTCTGCCCTCTCATTTCAGTCCATGCTTGAGGAGACGATAAGGGCGGGGAGACTCGACCGCGCCGCCCTGTTCGATGAAAACTACGCCAAGGTGAACGAAGAGGGCAGGCTGTCGACAGGGGCGACGCGTTATTTCGAGACCGCGGTTCTTCCTGAATTGAAAAAGTGGGCAGGGTCGGACAGGAAGATTGTTTACGTGGTGGCCATGGACCGCAACGGGTACATGCCGACTCATATTCTGCCTGCCAGGGCCGGCATCAGGATGCAGGACCCGATATCCCTCAACGGCGCCAGAAGCGAAAACCTGATCGGCCAGGCCTTCAGGAGGCCTGTTGCGGCCGGCGGAGAACTGGTGATCGATATCGCCCACCCTGTCGGGGTCGGAGATCGTCACTGGGGTTGCCTCAGGATCGGATATATGCCGGATATGTCATGAACCTGCACACGGAGACTGCCTGAAAAATGTCACTGACCCTGGCGGTTACAGCGTATGCGGTCTACGCCGCTTTTTTCGTGAGACTCTCCTGGCACTTCCTGTTGTGGATGCGGACTTCCCATGCGCTGATGCAGCCCTACCCTTCGGGCCGGCTGCGACCGCCCCTCGTGACCCGCGTGTTGATGGCGATCGATATCGTCACGCTCCGCAGGGTCTTCGTGGCGAACGGACCTCTCTGGTTCGGCTCTCTTATATTCCACCTGTCGTTTTTATTCGTACTTCTCAGGCACGTGAGGTACTTTTCAGATCCGGTTCCCGCCTGCGTACAGGACTTGCAGACCTGCGGCGTCATCGCGGGATATCTCCTTCCTGCCTCGGTCCTCTGGCTGCTGGCCCTGCGCATAGTTCCGAGGGGGAACAGGTATCTGTCATGGCACAACTACGTGATCCTCGGGCTCACACTCTGCATAGGGGCCACCGGTCTCATGATGAGGACGCTGTTCAGGACCGACCTCATCGCAGTCAAGTTGTTTACCATGGGGCTGCTCACTTTTCATCCGACCGCCTTCCGGGACAGTTACCTCTTTATTCTCCACTTCGCTCTCGTGCTCATCCTGGTCCTGTTACTGCCTTCGCATGTCTTTTCCGCGCCCCTTACGACCATGGAGGCCAGGAGACGGGAAGACACCCTCAGGAGGTTGATGCGCAATGACTGAGAAGGAAGGGAAGGATCCCGTGCCGGTCAATCCTGACAGCAGTCCACGCCTCTGCGGCGGGTCATTCGCCGGGGGGCTTTCTCCGATGCAGCTGATCGAGCTGGATGCCTGCTCCCAGTGCAGGGAATGCCTGAAGGTCTGCCCTGTTCAGGAGGTGACCGGCAACCCTGCCGTTTCGCCGCCGGAGAAGATACGGATGTTCCGCGAATTCATTAAAGCAACCGACGGCCTCAAGGCGAAGTTCCTCAGAAACAGTGAGGCTGACAGAAAGATGCTCGAGGATTTTACCAGGGCTGTCTTCGAATGTACCACCTGCGGGGCCTGTGGTCAGCACTGCACGGTCGGTATATACACCCAGAGGCTCTGGCCGTTCCTCCGGAGGGAGATGGTCCGCAGGGGGTTTGTGGACAACGAGATCCTGACCGGCATGGCGGGGGCGATAAGGAAGACAGGAAATCCCTATAACTTCCCGCAGGAAGACCGTTACAGGCCGTGGTTTCCTGAGGTGGAGGTCGCTGACAGCTCCCCCATAGCCTATTACGCAGGCTGCTCCGGGGCCTATGGTGCTCAGCCGATGGTGAGGGGAGATGTCCTCGTCCTCGGCACGATCGGCCAACCCTTTACAATGCTGCCGGAGGAAGAGGAGGTCTGCTGCGGCTTTCCTCTCTTTGTGTCCGGCCAGCACGGGATGCTTGAAGAAATTATAAAAAGACTCGTCGCGGCATATGTGGCCAGAGGGGTGAAGACACTCGTCTGCTCCTGTCCCTGCTGCGTAAATATGATGGCCAGGGATTGGCCCGTATTTTACGGGGGAGAACTGCCCTTCAGGGTCCGGCATATCACCCAGTTCGTCTCCGATGCCCTCAGGGAGAAGAAGATCTTCGTCAAAAAGGAACTCAGGGAACGCCTCATCTACCACGACCCCTGCTATCTCAGCAGGGGGGTAGGGATCATAGAGGAACCCAGAGAGGTGCTGAGGAACATTCCCGGAGTGGAACTGATCGAGTTCGACCGTCATGGCCTCGAGTCCCGCTGCTGCGGTGCTGGAGGCGCGGTCAGAAAGGTCTTCCATGACAACGCGATCGCCATGGGCCGGCTTGCCATAGACGAAGCTGTTGCGAAGAAGGCGGACAGGCTCGTCCTGAGCTGCCCTGCCTGTTACGGCAAGGTGAACGAGGCGATGATAGACCACGACAAAAAAATTACGATCGTCGATATTATGGAGCTTTTTTCAGAGTTCGTCGAAAGGGAGAAGAAATGAGCCACTTTACCATACGGTGCAGGAAATGCGGCAAAGAGCTGAAGGAAGTATACTGCGCATTCTGCGAACACTGCCTGGATTCGCTGCTGGTGACCGTGTATAAGGACCAGCTTATGCGGGACGACGGAGGAGAGGGCATCTGGAGGTTCAACTGGCTTCCGGTGCATTCTGCCTCTTTTGCTCAGGCTGGTACCGTCGTCTACCGGTCGGAAGGTCTCGGGCCGCGCCTGGGGCTCTCTAATCTGTTTATCTCCTTCAACGGCTACTGGCCCGAGAGGGGAGGACATATCGCCACCTGCACCTTCAAGGAGTTCGAGGCCGCGGTCGTACTGCAGAATGCGATCGAAAACGAAGTGACGGGACTGGTCGTCGCCTCTGCCGGAAACACCGCCCGGGCCTTCGCACATCTGTCGGTCGTCTCGGGATTCCCTGTCGTGATTGTGGTGCCGAAGATGTGTCTCCAGGAGATGTGGTACCTTGAAAGCTCCTCTCTGGTGCCGACCGTCGCGGTTGCGGACGGTGACTACTCGGATTCCATTGACGTGGCGCGACGGATAGCCGGCATATTCGGTTTCCCGTTCGAAGGGGGCGTGAAGAATATCGCAAAGCGTGACGGCCTCGGGATCACGATCCTGGAGGCGGTGTCAAAAATCGGCAATCTCCCCGATCATTACTTCCAGGCGGTCGGAAGCGGCACAGGTGCGATCGGCGTCTGGGAGATGTCCGAAAGGCTGATAAGCGACGGCAGATACGGAACAAGGCTCCCGACACTTCATCTGGCGCAGAACCTCCCCTTTGCCCCCATGGTAAAGGCCTGGGACAGGAAGAGCAGGCAACTTCTGGCAGAGGACCTGAGGCCTGAATTGATCGGGGAGATCACGACACGCGTCCTGTCGACCCGCTACCCTGCGTATTCGATGCAGGGCGGCGTCTTCGATGCGATGACCGCGTGCGGCGGTCAGATGTATGGAGTGGTCAACGAGGAGGTCTACGCGGCGATGGAACTTTTCGAGGAGACCGAAGGGATCGATATCGTCCCTGCTGCAGGGGTTGCGACCGGTGCGTTGCGACAGGCTGTTGCGGCCGGTACAATAGACAGGGACGGAGTCATCCTCCTGAACATAACCGGGGGCGGCGAAGAGAGACTCGGGCAGGAACGGAAGACCCATGACGTAGAGCCGGTCGTGATATCCAAAACCACCCCGGACAGGGAGATAGAGGAGAAACTATGTTCAATCCTGAAGCGGAGCTGATCAGCATTCTGAAAACAGCAGGCGTAGGCTTCACCGCCTCGCTCCCTTGTGAGAAGATTAAGGTACTGCTCGAAATGATCGGCAGCAGTTTTCAGCATCTCCCCCTGACAAGGGAAGAAGAAGGTGTCGGGATTTGCGCCGGAGCAGCCCTCGCAGGCCGCAGACCCGCAATGTTTGTCCAGAGTTCCGGCATCGGCAACATGCTGAACGCCCTGCTCTCCCTCACACAGTTCTACGAACTGCCCCTCGCCCTCTTTGTGAGCCAGAGGGGGATCTACAAGGAAAGGATCGCCGCGCAGCTTCCGATGGGCCAACGGCTTCCCGGGATCCTGCGGGGGGCCGGGATTCCCTTCACTCCCGTATCGTCACACAGGGATTTCGGAAAGGTACGAAAAAAACTCGGGGACCTCTATGCACAGAACAGGGTTCATGCCTTCCTGCTGAGTCCCTCGACCTGGGAGGGGTCCGAGGCGGGAACCCTGAGTGAAAAGGCCGCTGTCAGGCGTCAGACGTCAGAGATACCCCGTGCCACTGTACAGAAAAGGATCCGCCCCCGCCTCACCAGAATGGATATTATTAGATCGATCGCGCCGCATCTCGCCTCGAAGGCAGTCGTCTGCAACCTCGGGATACCCTCTAAAGAACTGTATGCGGCACGGCATCAGCCCTCCAATTTTTATATGCTCGGCAGTATGGGTATGGTGACCCCGATCGGGCTCGGCATAAGCCTCTGCACGGGAAAGGAGGTTGTCGTGATCGACGGCGACGGGAGCATCCTGATGAACCCCGGCACGCTTGCCACTATAGCCTGCTCCTCTCCCCGGAACCTCACGATCGTAGGGATCGACAACAGCGCCTACGGATCAACGGGAAACCAGCCGACACTGACGGACGGATGCATTGACCTTGAAAACCTTGCACGCGGGTTCGGCATCAGCAATACTGTAAAGGTCGCCACTGCAAAGGACCTTCGGGCAGCGATGAAGGGCGGAGAAAAAGGTCCGAGATTCATTCATGCACTGGCTGTCCCGGGCAACAGCGATTCGCCTAATATACCACTTGGGCATATCGCGATTAAGGAGCAGGTGATGAGGTTTCTGTCCGGGAGGTAGAAAGTATCAGAAGGCCTCCTTTCCCTGCCGCAGCCTCTGTACGGATCAGGCGTTATATTGCATCACCTTCTTGCATGCCAAAAGATTTCTCGGGAAGTCAGTGTTTTCCCTTATACTTAACGTCCCCTAATCCTTTAAAATCGGCATCCTGCGTCCATATTATGGCTTTATGCGTATAGGCAGTTGCCAGAATAATGCCGTCGGCAAGAGGGATGCTATGTTTATGTCCCAGTCTGGCGGCTTCAATGGCTAAAACGCTATCCAGATCGACGACATTCCCCTGCTGCATGATAGCCGCTGCATGTAGTGCAGCATCTTCTCCCCGCTGCCGCAATACACATTTGAATACTTCGGTAATGCATATGGTTGGTACAAGTAGTTTCTCCTGATCTTCGAGTGGCCCTGCAAAAAAGCCGGCGTTCGGACCATCTGCAAGATATTCAAGCCATCCACAGGAATCTACGAGGTTCATACCCTGTCCTTTTCCCTTGTAACCGTTGTATCTATACCCTTGAGATACCCTCTCATTTTTTTTATGTCTCTTACAGGAATTATCTCGATCCTGTTCTCATACTGAAGAAACTCAACTTTTTCACCGGGTTTGAGATGCATCGCTTCCCGGAGTTCGCGCGGTATCACTACCTGGTATTTAGGAGAAATAGTTGCTTTCATACAATACCTCCATCGATATAGATCTGGTAGTAGTATACCATGATCGATATCTTTATCCCTTTTGTTATGAAGCTTTCAGCAGCCTGTTAGGCTATTGATTCTGACCGAAGGATTAAGCCCCGCTGACAATAGCCTGCTTACCGTACTCCCCGCCTGAAGCCGCAGATTGCATTCCATAAATGCTTTCCTATATGCTTAAGACAAGATCTCCATTGAGGAGGAAACATGAAATTGCATGTGATCATTGATCAGGACGAAGCCGGTTATTTTGTCGCAGAAGTACCTGCCCTTCCCGGCTGTCTCTCCCAGGGCAAGACTCCTGAAGAGGCAGTTGCCAACATTAAGGAGGCGATCGAAGGCTGGCTTGAGGTAATGGAAGCCAAGCATCCTATAGACCCATCCAGGCTCGTTGAAGTTGCTGTCTGATGGCAGGAAGTCCAAAGCTCTGCTCAGGCCGCGAGGCTGTCCGCAAGTTTCAGAAGGCCGGCTGGACAGCCGTCAGGCAAAAGGGTTCTCACGTGATGATGACAAAACCTGGTTATCAGTGGACATTATCCGTCCCTCAGCATGATGAACTCGGTCCCGGTATACTGCGAAAGCTGATATCACAGGCAGGGCTTACTGCTGACGAATACAACGCATTGTAGAACGCCTTATTTCCGTCATGCCCGATGTTAGTAGTCGGGCATCCGGCCCTGAAGACACAGGATTCCCGCCCGCGCGGGAATGACAGACCCGGCCAAAACAGCTCAGGCCTGCGTCTCAAGACACTCGATCTTTGCCCTGTCGATCTCCTCGGTGATCCGGACAGACAACCGCTCTACCTCATTGAACAACTCTTCTGCCCGGGTCCTGTTTCCGGAAGAGGCTGCCTCAACCGCCTGACGTGCAACCTGGTGTATGCGTTCGTGAGGCGGGTCGATGGCCTTGAAACTGGACATCGTCCCGCAGAGCTGCATCCCCCCGTTTCCGTACCACTTTCCGAAGCGGCAGGAATGATGGTCCGGCAGCGATGCAGGATCGATCGCGGCCTCCCCCCTGACGCATGAACCTATCTTCCCCACAAAGTTCCTGTGGTCGCTCTTCGCCAGCTCCAGCATGACAACGGCGCTCCCTTTTGTCTTGACTCCTCCGGTAATCGCCCTCAGTTCTTCGGCGACATCGGTCAGTCTCAGCACCTCACTGAGAGCCCTGCCGGACATCTCTTCTATTTCATGGGCTATGGCCGATGTGGCCTCGATGTTCCGGGCTACCTCCCCGGTCGTTGCCGACTGCTCCTCGACAGCAGTGGCGATCTTGGTGATCTCGTCCTTCGCCTTGTCCACTTCACTCAGGATGGAATGAAGCGCGTCACCCACACTGCCGATATGTTGCGCAGTCTTCGTTGATTTCTCCGTGGCCTCGGCCATCGAGCCCGCGGTCCGGGCCGACCCCTGCTGAACTACCTGGATCTTCGCAGATATCTCGTCCGTGGCCCTGATCGTCCGTTCGGCCAGTTTCCTGACCTCATCGGCGACGACAGAGAACCCCCTCCCCTGCTCGCCCGCCCGCGCAGCCTCTATCGCCGCATTGAGGGCCAGCAGATTCGTCTGGTCCGCGATATCCTTTATCACTGTAACGATGTCGCCGATCTCCCCGACGCGCGAATTGAGGTCCTCCATCATCCGGGAGAGTTCAACCGCTGACTGATGCACCTCCCTGACGCCCTGCACCGCACCGTCCGTGATCTGCTTGCCCGCGGCTGCGATATCCAGCGCGCCCGCAGAGGTCTCGGCCGCGCTCGAGGCGTTCCTGGCTATGTCGTTTATCGTCTGGCTCATCTCTTCCGCCGCGGTCGCGATCTGGGCGGCCTGCCCGGACTGCCTGCCCGCCCCATGAGCCGTCTTTTCGACGACCTCTTTCAGCAGGTCGATGATCGGAAGAAATTTGCTCGAGGAGATCATGATGTCGTTGACCATAGTGCTGAAGTGCCGGATGACCTCCGTGACATTGGCATGCACGCGGGACACCTCGTCTCCTTCTTTACCGTTGAGGTCCAGCCCGGAATATTTGCTGCTCATCTCCCTGAAATCCCCGGCAAACCGCATAAAGGGCCTGAGAGTGATGCTGACGATACCCAGAATGTTACAAGCCGAATAAGATAAAAAAGCTTGGAAATGCAGATTCCAATCCATTCCTGCCGCCTGTTCCGATGCAAAGTGGACAGATGTGTCAGTGCAATCCTAGTGTAGTGTCTCCAACGCTTCTTTACATTTAGCTATTTTGGTCAGAATCTTTTCTGCAGGTGCGGTCCATGAAAACACCCGAGGATTCTGATTATGATTTTCTAGATACTCCTTGA
>JAKAIE010000027.1:0-35000 GCA_021814475.1 Nitrospirota bacterium | reverse complement strand
GGCAGGCTCTCTGGCATGAAGACTGTGTATGCAGTCTCCGGCATGGGAAAGGTAAATGCAGCCCATGCAACCACGCTGATGATCGAAAGGTTTCAGCCTGACCTTATCATCAATTTTGGGGTGGGCGGAGCATACCCCTCTTCGGGGATGTCCACCGGGGATGTTGCCATCGCCAGAAGGGAGATCTATGCTGACGAGGGAATCCATCTCAAAAATGACTTCTTGACGCTGGAGGCTATCGGCATCCCGCTGGTCCGTTCGGGGCGGAAACGCTGGTTCAATGACTTTCTCCTGGAGAATCGGAGTACTCGGAAGATTCTTTCTCATAGTGTGGCTGCTTTTCAGAAAGAAAGATCATATTCGGTCAAGACCGGCGACTTCGCAACCGTATCGGCCTGCACAGGAACGACAAGAAGGGCCCGGGAGATCGAGCGTCGCCTCGGCGTGATCTGCGAAAACATGGAGGGCGCTGCCGTGGCCCATATCTGCGCGATCTACGGGGTCCCGATGATCGAGATCCGGGGCATCAGCAACCTCGTAGAGGACCGCAATCGGGACAACTGGGACATAGAGACTGCGGCAGACCACTGCCAGCAGACGGTAGAGGAAGCCATGACGCTCCTGGCGGAGACTGGCCTGTGAAGACATCGCTCACACTCGGTTACTCACCCTGCCCGAACGACACCTTTATATTTTATGCCCTCGCAAAGGGAAAGATCGACTGCGGCGGCCTGCAGTTCCGTGAGATACTCGAAGATGTCGAGACCCTGAACCGCATGGCAGGCCGGGCCGAACTCGACATCACAAAGGTCTCTTTCCATGCACTTGCCCACCTGAGGGATTCCTATCTGCTCCTCCGTTCGGGTGGTGCGCTCGGCAGGGGATGCGGCCCGCTGGTCGTGACCAGGGAAATGTACGATATGGAGACCCTCAGGACAAAAAAGATCGCGATCCCCGGTAAGCTCACCACCGCATTCCTGCTCCTGCAGCTTTACGATACTGCACTGCGGGACAGGGTTGTCGAAATGCCGTTCCATCTTATTATCGACGCCGTAAAGAACCGGGAGGTCGATGCCGGGCTGATCATCCACGAAAGCCGTTTCACTTACCAATCGGCAGGTCTTGTCAGCATTCTTGACCTGGGGTCATGGTGGGAAATACAGACAGGGCTTCCGATCCCTCTCGGCGGCATCATCGCCAGAAGATCTCTCGGACATGACCTGATCCGGAATGTTTCTTCCTGCATCAGGAGGAGCATCGAGTTCGCCTTTGAAAACCCTTCCGAACCGAAGGGGTATATCAAGAGCCACGCTCAGGAGCTTGATGACAGGGTTATCGAACAGCATATCGGCCTGTATGTGAACGATTATTCCCTCGATTTCGGGGATGAAGGAATTAATGCGGTACGGGAATTTTTCAGGCTGGCGGAAGACAGGGGCCTTATCGACAGATCCTCAAAGCATCTGATGGAATAAACGGAGCAGGAAATTGACACCTCCGCCGACCAGAAGGGCGAAGACGGTGATCAGGAGAAACATCGTCAGGGCGGTCTTCGAACCCCTCTCTTTGATGATCATGAAGAAACTCGCAAGACAAGGGACAAAAAGGGTAAGGGTGATGATGCTCACGATGATCTGGTCTTCATTCATGATCCCCTTCTTCGCAAGTTCGAAGAGTCCGGCAGCCCCGTAATCCCTTCTCAGGAACCCGAGGATAAAGGCGCTCGTCGTCTCTGCCGGAAGTCCGAGAAACCTGACGATTACTGGGGAAGCGGCGGCCTCCAGCCAGCCGAGCACCTTCAACTTGTCCAGCAGAAAAAGGACGAAGGTGCCGAGGATAAAGAGCGGGACCGCCTCTCTGAGGTACCATTCGATCCTGCTGACTGTTTTCATAAGGATATTCCCGAGCCTGGGTATCCGTATCGGCGGCAGTTCGAGAAAAAAGTCCGGACGATCACCGGGTATCACCCGTGCCGCAATAGCGCCGCCGAGAAGAAGAACCATCAGCACAGTTCCTATCCACCACAGAGGCACCTTGAGCGAATAGGGGCCGAGCATTCCGAGGATCACCCCGAGCTGTGCCGAACAGGGGATGGCGAGCGCGATCAGGAAGGTGGCTATCAGCCGCTCCCTTTTCGTCTCCAGGATACGGGTTGTCATTGTCGCCATTGTGCCGCACCCGAGCCCGAGCACCATCGGGAGCACCGCCTTGCCGTTCAGCCCGATCTTCGCAAAGGCCCTGTTGGAGACGACCGCTATCCGGGGCAGATACCCGCTGTCCTCTAAAAAACCGAAGGCGATAAAAAAGGTCGCGGTAATCGGGAGAATGATCGCAACCGCATAGGTCAGGGCCATGGTAAAAAGGCCGTATTGTCCGACAAAGAAGTCCTGTACCAGCACCCACGGCACGACCGCCCGGACGATCTTGCCGATTCCGGGGCTCAGATATGTCCCGAAGATCACCTGCTCAAAAAAGTTGACCAGGGTACCGGCGCCGAATTTTCCGACAAACTCATAAAAACAGAAGAGGACGGCGACCAGGAAGCCGATGCCGCCGACAGGATGCATCGACCATTTGCCGATCCACTGTGCTATATGTCCTCCCTCAAGACCTGTTTTTTTCTGTACCTCTGCCGTGATCGATTCCGCAATAGCAAACCTCCTGCCGGAGATGACCTGCGAAATGGGGGCCTTCATTCTGACCTGGGCCTCATCACGCAGGTCTTCGATCCTCTTGATCACTTCTGGCTCAAGGTTTGCGATAAGCCAGTTCTTAATGCTGTCGTCGCTGGCAAGGATCATCAGGGCGATCGACCGTTCAGAAATCGCCGCGGCAGGAAGCATCCCCGCGATTTCTGCGGCATACTTTTCTATGACCTCACCATAATCCGTCCTGATCCTCGGAACAGAAGGCTCGAGCATCACCTCCCGAAGCCTCCCGATCCCCTTGCGTTGAGGGGCAACGGTGCCGACGACCCTGACCGAAAGAATCTCCTCAAGCCTGCGGGAGTCTATCTCTATCCCGCGGGCATTCGCCTCGTCTTCCATGTTCAGGACCAGTACGGCAGGAAGCCCCATGTCGGCCAGCTGCACAAACAGCATCAGCCCCCTCCGGAGGTTCTTCGAGTCCGATACCAGGACGGTGCTGTCGGGACGCTCCGCCAGAAAGAGGTCGCGGGTGACCCGCTCGTCCTCGCTCATCGGGATAAAACTGTTCACTCCCGGAGAATCGATGACAATATATTTTCTACCCTCAAGGGTGATATTGCCGTGCGATATCTCCACAGTCGTCCCCGGATAGTTCGATACAGTCACATACTTCCCTGTCAGAAGTCCGAAGAGCACACTCTTGCCGACGTTGGGATTACCTGCCAGTATAATTCTTTTATATTTATTCGATCTGTCTTCCTGCATCCTCTCCTATCCTTTACATCTGCCGCAAATTCCGCGTATTTCCAGAATATGGCTGACGCCTCGAAATTTATTTCTCCTGCAGACCTCTTCCTGGATCTTCTCGAGGTTTTCCGAATAGAACTCGATGATCTCGCCGCAGAGGGAGCATATGAGATGGTCATGGTGGCCATGGCCGTATATATGCTCGTAAACATTACCCCGGTCCGACCGTGCAATCCTCTGAACAAGTCCGCATTCCACGAGGAGGGTCAGCGTCCTGTAGACAGACGCCCGGGATGCCTTTGATCCTGAATCCCGCATCCTGAAATAGAGCTGTTCAGGGGCGAAGTGGCCGTGGAACGCAAAGACCTCCTGCAGAACCGCCAGACGCTCTTTGGTCAGCTTCAGCCTCTTTTCTCCAAGGTAGTTTTTGAATAATTTCTGCTCCACGGCCCTTATAGTAAATGAAATTGAGATTAAATATCAATTAACCATGCCTGCTGACGCAAATTTACATTTATTCCGGTTTTGTGCTATGGTTTAACCTTATCAGGCTCTATTCCGGGGCTTTTACGCCTTTGGGTAGACCGGCAGCCCTCATTTTCCAGGGGCAGGCAAAGTAAGGAGGCAAACAATGGTCAATAAGATTGTCCTTGCATATTCAGGGGGGCTCGACACCTCGATTGCAATCAAGTGGCTCAAGGAAACTTACAACGCGGAGGTCATAGCCTTCTGCGCGGACCTCGGGCAGGGAGAGGACCTCGCGGCGGTCAAGAAAAAGGCTTTACAGACCGGCGCTTCCAAGGCCTATGTGCAGGATCTGAGGGAGGAGTTTGTCAGGGACTATATCTTCCCGATGCTCAGGGGCAACGCCGTCTACGAGGGGACCTATCTTCTCGGCACCTCGATCGCACGGCCGCTGATCGCCAAGAAGCAGATAGAGATAGCACTGAAGGAGGGAGCCGATGCTGTCGCACATGGAGCGACCGGCAAGGGCAATGACCAGATCCGCTTTGAACTGACCGCGTATGCGCTCAAGCCGGACATCAAGATCATCGCCCCCTGGCGCGAATGGGCATTCAACTCCAGGGCTTCTCTTATCAGCTACGCGCGAAAAAACGGCATCCCGGTAACCGCGACCAAGAAAAAACCGTACAGCACCGACATGAACCTCTTCCATATCAGTTACGAAGGCGGCATCCTGGAGGACCCCTGGCGTGAACCCCCCGCAGACATGTATACCATGACCACACCTCTGGAAAAGACCCCTAACAGGCCGGAATATATAGAGATAACTCTTGTTGCAGGAGATCCTGTCAGCATCAACGGCAGGAAGATGTCCCCTGCAAAGCTTCTCCATGCCCTTAACGAAATTGGCGGCAGACACGGGATAGGCAGGGTCGATATTGTCGAAAACAGGTATGTCGGAATCAAATCCAGGGGCGTCTATGAAACCCCCGGGGGGACCATCCTTCATGCCGGCAGGAAAGCGGTGGAATCTCTCACACTCGACCGTGAGGTGAAACACCTGCTCGACTCACTCATGCCGAAGTACGCCGAACTGGTCTACTACGGCTACTGGTTCGCACCCGAGAGGATCGCCCTTCAGCAGATGATAGACAGTGTCCAGCAGAAGGTGAGTGGCACGGTCAGGCTGAAGCTCTATAAAGGCAACTGTCTTGTGGTAGGGCGGAAGGCCCCCGGCTCTCTCTACGATGCAAAACTGGCCACCTTCGAAGAGGAGAATGTATACAACCAGAAGGATGCCGAAGGCTTCATCAGACTCAACGCCCTGCGGCTGAAGGCAAACAGCAGCCTCAGGGGAGGAGATGTCTGAGCTCAGATACTGGGTCGGGCTCTCGCTTGTTCCGGAGATAGGCCCGATCCTGTCGAGGCGTCTCATTGCGGCCTGCGGTTCGCCCTCTGCCATATTCAGGGCTGACCGGCATGAATTGAGTCGCGTTGCAGGGCTTGGGCAGGGGAAGGCAGCACAGATTACAGGATTTCAGGGCTGGGACATGGTCGACCGTATTCTCACGGAAAGCGACCGGAATAAGATCAGGGTCCTTCCCTGTGATGACCCTTCCTTTCCCCCGATGCTGGGGGAAGTTGACAGCGCGCCGATTGTATTATATATAAAAGGTGAATACAGGTCTGATGACAGGTATTCCATAGGCATAGTCGGTTCGCGGAAGCATACAGACTATGGCGAGGCGGTCACCAGGAAATTTTCCTGTGAGCTGGCTGCCGCAGGATTCACGATCGTCAGCGGCATGGCCCGGGGCATAGACACCCTTGCCCATAAAACAGCCCTCTCCTCGGGGGGAAGGACGATCGCGGTCCTGGGTTGCGGCCCGGATATGCATTATCCTCCTGAAAACGGGAAACTGATGGACGCCATAACAGGTTCCGGTGCGGTTTTCAGCGAATTTCCACCTGGGACAATGCCGCTGAGGGAGAACTTCCCCAGGCGAAACAGGCTGATCAGCGCCCTCTCCCTCGGGGTTCTCGTCGTCGAGGCGACAGTATCGAGCGGTTCGCTGATTACGGCGAATTACGCACTGGAGCAGAACCGCGAGGTCTTTGCCGTCCCTGGAAATATTACCTCGGAAAACTCAGGGGGCACGAATCGCCTGATCAGGCAGGGGGCGAAGGCTGTGCTGGCGACGAATGATATAATAGAGGAGCTGGCCCCGCAGCTGAAAGGCTTTATACATTCCGGGACAAAACAGGCCGCGTCTCTTTCCGAGGCCGAAAGCAGGCTCTGCCGCAGCCTGACGCATGAACCGAGGCATATCGATATGATCGCGCGGGAGACACAACTGCCGGTCCATACAATGCTTGACCTGCTCCTTTCTCTCGAACTGAAGGGTGTGATCAGGCAATCGGGTGGCAAGAGATTTTATCTATCATGAGGTGAGATGTGACAAAGAAACTGTTTAAGATGCTGACAATGATATCCCGTGACATTAGGGATACGGAATTTTATTCCGATGAAATACTCGATTCGCTCGGGTACGAAGACCCGGATATTTACGATATATCCGACGAACTGACGTCGCTCGAATCTTCGGGAAGTCTCGACGAGACAGAGCTCGACGTCCTGAAGTCGCTGCTTGTCTATGTCCTGATGAGGAGAAGCAGTGTCGAAAAGGAAGATATATATTCGCTTGTGTTCGGCGGCGGCCGCAGGATCATCTGGAGTTGATCCGGAGCGGCCTTCCGCGCAAGGAGGACTAAGATGAAATCACTGGTAATCGTTGAGTCGCCTGCCAAGGCAAAGACCATCAGCAAAATCCTGGGCAAGGATTTTACGGTCAAGGCCTCGGTCGGCCATATAAAAGACCTTCCGGCTAAGGAGATGGGTATTGATATAGAGCATGACTTCACCCCGCAATATATCGTCATCCCAGGCAAGGAGAAGGTGATAAAGGAACTCAGGAAGGCGGCAAAAGAGGCGGACACCGTCTATATTGCCCCTGACCCGGACCGTGAAGGCGAGGCTATCGCCTGGCATATCGCCGAAGAAGTCAAGGACAAGAAGAAGACCCTCTACCGCATTAAATTCAACGAAATCACGAAGTCGGCTGTTCTCGAGGCAGTGAAAAATCCGGGCGAAATCGATATGATGAAGGTGGATGCCCAGCAGGCAAGGCGTATACTCGACAGGCTAGTAGGATATGAACTCAGTCCCCTGCTCTGGAGAAAGGTGAGGAGAGGTCTGAGCGCCGGGAGGGTCCAATCGGTCGCTGTCAGGCTGGTCGTTGATCGAGAGAGGGAGATCGAGGCGTTCAAACAGGAAGAGTATTGGTCGATCAATGCAGAGTTCGAAGGCTCGAGCAAGCCGTCCTTCTGGTCGAGGCTCTTCAAGTATCAGGACGAGAAAGTCGAAATCGGCAACGCAGAGACTGCGGAATCCGTTGTCAGCAGTCTCAGGGACAGCAGGTTCATACTGGCCAGTATCGACCGCAAGAAAAGAAAGCGGATGCCTTCTCCACCCTTCATCACGAGCACCCTCCAGCAAGAGGCATCCCGCAAATTGCGTTTCACGGCAAAAAAGACGATGGCGGTCGCACAGCAGCTCTATGAAGGCATCGAACTCGGAGAGGAGGGTGCGGTCGGACTCATCACCTATATGAGGACCGATTCAAACCGGATATCCGCCGAGGCGCAGAAGGCCGCCCGGGAGTATATAGAGCAGACCTACGGGAAGGAGTTCCTGCCGGAAAAGCCGCCTGTCTATAAGAGCAAGGCCTCTGCTCAGGAGGCTCATGAGGCGGTCAGGCCGACCTATATGACGAACGTCCCTGAGCAGATAAAGCACTACCTGAGCAAAGAGCAATTTTCACTCTATAAATTGATCTGGAACCGCTTTGTCGCAAGCCAGATGGCGCCGGCCGAACTCGAGCTGACTACCTTTGATATCTCACCTGAGCAGCAGAAGGGTCGGACCATTTTCAGGGCAACCGGCAGCGTCGTAAAGTTCCAGGGATTCATGGCCCTCTACACGGAAGGAACGGACGAACTGCTCGATGAAAACGAATCGCTCCTGCCTTCTCTGACTGAAGGGGAAGGGCTCAGACTCCTGGACCTGCAGCCGAAGCAGCATTTTACCCAGCCGCCTCCGAGGTATACCGAGGCCTCGCTGGTCAAGGCGCTCGAAGAAAAAGGCATCGGCAGGCCGAGCACATACGCTGCGATCATGTCCACGATCCAGGACAGAAAATATGTCCAGAAGACTGACGGCAAATTCTCACCCACCGAACTCGGTGTGGTGGTCAACGACCTCCTGGTCGAGCGCTTCTCCGAGCTGATGGACATAGGCTTCACCGCGAACCTGGAGGAGGACCTTGACCATATCGAAGACGGAAAAACAAAATGGGTCAAGGTGGTGAGCGATTTCTATGCACCTTTCCACGGCAAGCTTGCCGAGGCCCTGGCAGTCCCGGGCAAGGTCAAACCCCAGGACATCCCGACAGAGGCAACCTGCGAAAAATGCGGCAAGCCGATGGTAATCCGCTGGGGCAGGCACGGCAGGTTCATGGCCTGCTCGGGCTTCCCTGAATGCAAAAACGCCAAACCGCTCGACGGAGACAAGCCGGCACAGGAACCGGTGGAGACAGACGAGAAGTGTCCGAAGTGCGGTTCCCCGATGCTGCTGAAATCCGGCAGGTTCGGGAAGTTTTATGCCTGTTCCGGGTACCCGGAATGCAAAACGACAAAACCGATATCAACCGGGGTCAAATGCCCCGAGGACGGCGGCGACATCGTGGAGAGGCGGTCGAAACGCGGAAGGTCTTTCTGGAGCTGCAGCAATTACCCTAAATGCAAGTTCGCCACATGGAACAAGCCGGTAGCCCAAAAATGCCCACAGTGCGGGGCGCCTTTCCTTGGAGAAAAATGGTCCAAGGGCGGAGACGTGTCCTACGTCTGCCTGAACAAGGAATGTTCCTACAAGGTCGAGGTGAAGAAGGAAGAGCCGACGGCTGCGGGCGTATAACGTCCGCAGCACCTTTCTATTGAAATGCCCTGGCTGCGGGCTGCAAAAACCGGCGGGGAGGTCCCCTTTACTACAGCGCCTGCGATACCCTCCTGATTTCTTCGAGCTTGCCCATGGCCCTGCCTGAGTCTAGCGCCTCCTGAACGATATCAAGAGATGTCCTGAGGTCAGGGGCCTTCCCGGATATCATGACTGCAGCGGACGCGTTCATTAACACGACATCCCGTTTTGGCCCCTTCATCCCCTGCAGGATCTGAAGAGTAATCCGCGCGTTTTCGTCTCTGTCTCCGCCGACCAGGTCCTGAACTTTCGCCCTGGACATACCAAAATCCTCCGGGGAAATATACATGCTCTCGACCTTTCCCCCCGCATACCGCGATGCCTTTGTGCCGGTCGAAACCGTGATCTCGTCGAGCCCATCTTCGCCGTGGACAACGAGTGCATCGTCCGCCCCTAGATTCCCGAGCACCGTGGCAAGGGGCTCCGTCAATCTGGACGAAAAAACGCCGAGGATCTGCCTGCGCGCCCCGGCCGGATTCGTCAGAGGTCCGAGGATGTTGAAGACCGTCCTGATGCCGAGCTCACGTCGGGGGCCCACCGCATATTTCATGGCCGGATGAAAGATAGGCGCGAACATAAAGCCGAAGCCGGTCTCAAATATACACTTTTCAACGAGTGCCGGCTCCAGATCGATTTTCACGCCGAGGGCCTCGAGCACGTCTGCGCTCCCGGACCGGCTGGAGACCGCCCGGTTGCCGTGTTTTGCGACCGGGACGCCCGTCGCGGCAACGACCAGGGCAGTTGTCGTCGAGATGTTGAATGTATGGGAGGTGTCCCCCCCGGTGCCACAGGTATCCAGCACCCCCTCAGGTGCATTGATCCTGGCGGCCTTGTCCCTCATGATCCGGGCCGCGCCGGTAATCTCCTCCACCGTCTCCCCCTTCATCCGGAGCGCAGTCAGCAGGGAGCCTATCTGGGATTCGGTTGCCCGACCCTCCATGATCTCCTTCATGCACTCCGCCATCTCCGCTTCGGCAAGGTCGATGCCGCCCACTACGAGGTTGATCGCCTCTTTGATCATTCCGCCTCCTTACGCTCCTTTATCCTGTGTTTCAGGTATTCCTTGATGAACACGTCTATGCCTCCGTCGAGCACCGAGTCGACGTCTCCTGCTTCAATCCCTGTCCGATGGTCCTTGACAAGCCTGTAGGGTTGTAGCACATATGACCGTATCTGGCTGCCCCAGGCGATACCCTTTTTATCCCCGGCAATATCCTCCAGCCTCTTTTCCTTGGCCTTCAGTTCGAGGTCAAACAGCCGTGCCTTCAGGATCTTCATCGCCACCGCCTTATTCTTGTGCTGTGAGCGCTCGTTCTGGCAAGCAACGATGATTCCGGTCGGTAGATGCGTGATCCTGACCGCCGAAGAGGTCTTGTTCACATGCTGACCTCCTGCCCCGGACGCCCGGTAGGTATCGATCTTAAGATCTTCTTCCCTCACCTCTATGTTGATATCCTCTTCGATTTCCGGATAGACGATCACCGCGGCAAACGAGGTGTGACGTCTCTTGTTCGCATCATACGGCGAAATCCGGACGAGCCGATGGACTCCGGCCTCTGCAACCAGATACCCGTATGCGTATTCTCCGCCAAACGTGATCGTAGCGCCCTTGATCCCGGCCTCGTCCCCCGGCTGCAGGTCAACGATCTGCGCCTGATACCCCCTGATCTCTGCCCAGCGAAGATACATGCGCATCAGCATCTGCGCCCAGTCCTGACTTTCTGTTCCGCCAGCCCCCGGATGGATCGTGACGATCGCGTTGTTCCGATCAAGCTCTCCGGAAAGGAGATTCTGCAGTTCGATATCTTCGATGTCTTTTTTCAGACTGTTGATCTCGGCATACAGTTCCTTGAAAAAGACTTCGCCACCTTCCTCCCCCAGGATGCCGAGGGATTCCTCTATATAGTCCAGGCGGCCGGCAAGGGATTCGTAGCGGGAGACAGGGACCTCGAGCCGGGATTTTTCCTTCATCAGTCCCTTCGTCTTTTCAGGAGACGACCAGACCTCCTCGAGGGTGAGATCATGCTCTATCTTTGCGATCGCCTCTTTCTTGTTGTCAACATCAAAGATAACCTCTTAATGCCTCGGCCTTCGCCTTCAGCAACCCGATCTCTTCCTTTAATTCTTCCTGCATAACCATAGTGACTACCTCCGTATTTTGATGTTCAGGATTATGATAATTAAACCGACGATACAGAGATAAGAAAAAATGTCTCCGTATTTAGTATAGAATGTCATCGTACTGTCCGTTTTCACCCGGCCGGGAAGTATCTGCCTGCTAAAAAGGTCCGTTGTCGCCTGTATCCTGCCATTGCTGTCGATATAACCCGAGATGCCTGTGTTTGCGGCCCGGATCACCGGCTTCCTGTTCTCAATTGCCCTGAAGACGGCCATCGAAAAATGCTGATAAGGACCGATCGTCCTGCCAAACCAGGCATCGTTCGTGATCGTCACCATGAAATCCCCGCCTTTGACAAAAAACTTTCTGACGAGGCCGGGGAAGACGATCTCATAACATATTAAAGTGCCGAAGCTCCCGAAGTCAGTCCCCCCCCTGAGATAAGAGTCTCCGGGAACATAGTCTCCGATACCGGCCACCATCTTGTCCACGAAGAAAAGGATGCTCTTAAGCGGAACATATTCGCCGAACGGCACCAGGTGGATTTTATCGTACTTATACACTAGTTTACCATGAGGGTCGAGCAGAAGGGCGCTGTTGGTCATCAGCGTCTTGTCCTTCGTCTTCTCCCTGAGCATGACCGATCCGAAAAGAAGGTAGGCGTCAAGGGACTTCTGCATCTCCGTGAGCTTTTCGCTCCGGGCCGTGTCCTCGTTAAACAGAAAAGGGATCGCTGTCTCCGGCCAGACAATGAGGCGGGAGCCATATTCCCTGGCCGCCTTCTGTGACAGATTGTAATAGACATCGAGCACCTCTTTCTGAAAGGCTGGCTCCCATTTTTTGTCCTGATCGATACTTCCCTGGATCACCGCCGCCTGAAAAGTGGCTCCAGGCCGTTCCTGCCCGAGCCTCCATGCTCCGTATCCGAAAGAGCCTATCACGGCAAGGGCCACTGCGAGCAGCCCTACCGCGGTAATCCCGACAGGGTAAAGCGGCATTTCCCGAAGCCGTCGCCTGATGAGTACAATATCGACAACCGCGCCGTTTACAGCGAGAACGAGAAAGGAGATGCCGTATATGCCCGTGATATCGGCTATCTGGACCATATGCAGGAACCGGTATTGACTGTAGCCGATACTTGCCCATGGGAATCCGGTCAGCGCATAAGACCTTACGTATTCAAGAACAACCCATCCCAGGGGGGCTATCAGCAAAGAGGGCAGTTTTGTCTCCCTGACCACCGACAGGTAGACAAGCGAAAATACGGCGGGATAAAGTCCGAGATACAGGCAGAGCAGGAACACGACGGCAACGCTAGCCAGAAAAGGAACGCCCCCGTATACGTTTATCGAATGATATATCCAGTAGAGGGTACCGAAGAAATAGGTTATGCCGAATACATAGCCTGTCAGGAAGGCCTCTTTCCGGGTCCTTGTCCCGAGCGAAAGAAGTAAGGGGACAAACCCTATCCAGGCAAGCAGGTAAAAATCGTATGCCGGGAAGGCCAGCGCAACCAGGGCCCCGGACAGCAGCGCAGGGCCGTAAAGAATGCTTTTTTCTCTTAGTGTGTTCATCATTGGTTGACAATCAAAAAAGTGAACAGGTATCATTATTGTCCGGGGGCAGTTAGCTCAGTCGGTAGAGCAGAGGCCTGAAAAGCCTCGTGTCCGCAGTTCGATTCTGCGACTGCCCACCATGATTTTATTGTTTGGGTCATTTCGAGTGTGAGTCGCGGAACCATAGTTTGCCGTAAACGTCAAACTATGGTTCTTTATTTCTATTACTGCCATCAGAGTAGCTCCTACCCCAACATAGTGGGAATCAATATATAATCAGACGACACTTACGAGCAACATTTTATATTAAACATCCCCCTCTATACAACAATCTCCCATCCATATGCACCGGTGCACAAGAGGAAACAGCGGCATTGACGAGATACTTTTCCGTCTGATGTCGTGCCCCCTGGTTCGAACAGACACGGGGAATCAAAAGCATTCAAAAATTCACGGTTCCTTCAGGGGAGGGATTTCAGCATAAACATACGCAATACTGTTTGACTATGCGCAATATGTCTGTCTCTGCTGTTGACGAACTCCCTTCGCAGTTTGGCGTAGCCCGCGGAGTCCTTATCCATTGCAAAGTTCTTTTTCTCCAGGAATCCGACCACATCATAAGTTGCAGGTCCTTCGGTATCCTCGCGCGAAAATAGAGGTTTTCATTGATGGAATAGAGATATCTCATTACAGCCTTTCCCTCCGAAATGTGCCCCAATTTGTGACCCATTTCAGAGAAACGCCTATGAGAAAAAGAAAACCCCTTGGTTATCAAGGGGTTCTTATATTCTGGTGGACGGTAGGGGATTCGAACCCCCGACTTCCACGTTGCGAACGTGGCGCTCTCCCAGCTGAGCTAACCGCCCCTGTTAGCGACCCTTTCCGGGCTTTCTCTATTGTATCAGAATCCTCTATAATGTGCGTATGGAATCCGGAGAAAAAAAGGCATGGGACCATCTTTCAACATCCGACCCTGACGAGGTCTGCAAAAGGGCCGCAGTCTCATATGACCCTGCGGAAAAGACCTTTCTGCTGAAGTCATTCGGCGCTGATATTACCGTCTCGCCTGCAAACCAGAGCCTACTCACGAGAAGTCAGGCAGGAGAGCTCCTGCTCGGGAGGTTCGGATATTTTTCGAAGCTCTCGATCCTCTGGTACCTCACCTCTGCGAAAGAGATGCCGTTCACCGGCAATCTCGTCAACCCTGTCAATCTCAGGGGCGGGCAGCTCTTCTTCAGGGGAAGCCATATCCTGCCCCTCGACCGTCTGGCAGAAAAATACACCGGCGACCCGGCAGCCTTTGTCAGTAAAGGCCTCTCTCTGGGAGGAGAGCAGTTGAATCACGGGGATGCGGCTATCAGGCTCCTCCCTTTGCCGCGCATACCGGTCGTCCTTATCCTCTGGAGGGGAGACGAGGAATTCCCGCCCCGGGCGGATCTCCTCTTCGACAGCTCATGCGAATCCCAAATCGCACTGGACATACTCTGGTCCATTGCCATGATGAGCATACTGATCATGATGTAGGGAACTACGTGCTGATGAAGGAGATCGTATCGGACCTCATGCGTCTCGCCAGTCCGGAGAAGGCGGCGATCCTCTCACGGTTCTTCAGAACCGGCAAGGGAGAATATGGCGAGGGCGATATCTTCCTCGGTATTACGGCGCCTCAACAGAGGAAGGTCGCAATAAAATATCGCGCCGCATCTTTTGACGATCTGCAGCAGCTTCTTGCAAGCAACATCCACGAATACCGGCTGGTAGCCCTCTTCATCCTGACAGAAAAATATGACAAATCAGATAAGACCGGAAGGAAGGACTGTGTAGATTTTTTCCTGCAAAACCTAGCACGGGTCAACAGCTGGGACCTTGTCGATCTCTCTTCAGGCAGGATTCTTGGAGATTATCTCCTGGACCGTGACAAGAGGATCCTGTACAGGCTGGCAGTCTCCGAAAATCTCTGGGAGCGGCGCATATCGATAATCTCCACGTTCTCCTTCATAAGGAAGGACCGCTTCGATGATACACTGAAGATCGCAGGAATTCTTCTTAATGACAGGCATGACCTGATCCATAAGGCCGTCGGCTGGATGCTCCGGGAGATCGGCAAGAGGGACCTGGCTGTCGAAGAGTCTTTTCTGAAAAGCCACTGCAGGACGATGCCGCGCACGATGCTCAGATATGCGATCGAGAGATTCGATGAGAAGAAGAGAAGATTCTATCTCGGAAAATAATTATCCGATCGAGATGGCGCGGAAGGGACACGCGAAGACAACGCCTCCATGCTCCTCGACAACGAACTTCTCATAGTTGATAAACCACGGCCGGTCATCACGCATCTCGAAGAAAAGAGGATACAGCTCTGCGCAGGCCCCGCACCCGGTGCACCTGCTGTAGTCAATATAAGGGATCATCTTTTCTTATTATAGTTATCGTTCAGCAGCAACCGCAAGCCCCCGCCGGACTCAGCCGAATAAGTCGTGGGTCGGCAGCGCATACAGCTTCCGTATATATGAACCCAGGGTCTCGGGCAGGTACCTTCCCCAGATCTTTATCGGCACCTCATCTATATGGTCCACGGGACTGAACCCCACCGCAAACAAGAACTCCACAAGAAACTCCACGTTCATCGGGATGTAACCCCTGTAGAACTTGTTGTCCCGCTGACTGACGATCCTCTCCTCGTGGATGCTGCTTCCGAGCTCTGATTCGACCAGGTCCGGGAATGTCGTAAGGATCACCTCGATATTGATCCGCGGGTCCGCACCTTCGAGAAACGGCTCGAGCCCCCGGCTCAGCTCTTCGGCAGGTATACCCCGGTTCGGATATCTTTCCCATACCCTATCCTGCCGATACCTGCGGCAGATCTGCTTAGCATCCCATGGCACCTCTATAACAAGATTCGTGGCCCGGAAATTACCACTGAAATGCTCCTGCTCCACGATTCTGATGTCAGGGGCCTGATGCAGCAGATCCTTGAGACGCTCAAGCGCAGCAGTATCGCCGACGACCTTGAGGGCGCCCACATCCTGTATCATCATCGCATTCCGGTCGAACCGGATACTGCCGTCGCGGAAACTCCCGGCGATAAACTCTTCCGCGTGCACAAATTCTTCGGCCATCTCCCCGGCCGGGGTGACGAACTCTTCCAGCGGGATCCCCAGCTTCTCCGCACGCTCCAGGGCCATGAGCCGGGCACGACCTGTCACGTTTCCGAAGATCCAGTCTGCAATCCGGCGGTTCGCCTTCTCCGCAATACGTTTCGGACGCTTGATACGGCAGGCACCGAGCATATGCCGTTCGGCGTCGAGAAAAACAGAGGCGTTGATCGGCGTCTCCCGGTAATAGTAATCGGGGTTCCTCCTGTAGCGGCTGCAGAGCTCTTCGACGCGTTCAGTCGAGGCGCGGCCGTCATTGCAAAGAAGGTCCCTCAGCTCTCCCTTGAAGCGTATCTGCTCCCTCCGGAGCGGCCCACGGTACACCGTGCCCAGCAACCGCTCGCTTAGGGCCTCCAGCGTCTCTCTAATGATAAAGACATCGCAGATCAGGATCCCGGTGATAGCGCGGACGTCTCCCGGCTCCGGACGGCCGCAAAACCAGCGCTCCGCAATGCTAAACAATTTTTCGCGATGCACAAATGATGTTATATACATCCGACCTCGCCCCCACTTTCTCAGACTCACCTATGATACGAAAAGAAACCGGGAAGTACAACCGTGCCTATACACAAGGCAGATTTTGTCTCGCGGGATTCGCTCGCGAGCGATACCTATTTCCGCGGTTTGGATGTCCGCAGAAAACTGCCAGACTTAAATAAAGATATCATTGCCACGCAACAGCAGGATACGGCGGGGGACGAAATATATAAAAAGGTGGCGTTCCGAGTAGTATAAATAAGGAGTGATTCACAAAGCACCGCGCGCGAACATTGATACCACCAGCAGATAATCGTTAAACTATCTTCAGGAGAAGGCGAAAAGGAACGGATTAATGCCGGAGACACATATGGACAAAAAGGCGGCGCAGGCGGCGGTCGAGACTCTACTCGCCGTATTGCCGAAATCGGAAAAGCTGATCCATGACATCGCCTACTCGTTCGGACTCATCGCCCGCGAAGCGGGCATCCCATTGGAGCGCGCCATGGATTTCATCATCGCCTGGAGCGAAAGGCTGAAGGCTGCGCTTCCCGATTTCAAGGAACGCTATCCCCGTTATGCGAAGCCGTCCCAATACCGCTACCGCGTCACCTATGCGGTCAGGAGCGCATATCAGAGGACGCAGGAAGGGCCTTCGTCGCGCAAGTTCAAAGCCCTGACCGGGAAACAGCCACCTCCTGCGTCATTCTGGGACAAGGCGGATGAAGAAGAACGGCCGACCCCAAAAAGCAGCGGCAGAAGACCCCGCCGGACCTGATTCCTATATCCCACGACTCGCCGCGCTGATGGGCAAAAGGTGCTGCGTTATAGCAGATATGGAAAAAATCATTCAATAACAAAGGGTTTTATGAAACTGACGAGATATTTCAGGATTTCTTTACTTTTCATTTCCGTTGGTGCTATCATGTGAATATGAAAAAATTACTCTTATCCGCCATCACTATAGCCCTTGCAATTACCGTAAGTCATCATCAGGCGTTCGCCTTTGCAAAAGGGGAACAGGATTGTGCAAAATGCCACACCCTTAACGCCGAACAGGCCAGAGATGTCCTGAAGGCTATCATTCCCGATGTCAAGATACTTGGAGTAAAAAACGGTCCGATCAATGGGCTCTGGGAGATCGCCGTAGAGGCCGGGAACAAAAAGGGCATCATGTATATAGATTTCGGCAAGAAGAACCTGATCGCCGGGAGCATCATCGATATCCAGACCAGAAAGAACTATACCCAGGCAAGCTACGAAGTCGTCAACAAGATAGATGTAGCAGCCATCCCGCTCGGAGATGCATTTGTCTTGGGAGACAAGGACGCGAAGCACAAGATCATTGTCTTTTCCGACCCCGACTGTCCGTTCTGCGGCAAACTGCACCAGGAGATGAAAAAGGTAGTCGAAAAGAGGAAGGATATCGCCTTCTTTATCAAGCTCTTCCCCCTGCCGATGCATCCGGATGCAGCAAGGAAGGCAAAGGCTATCGCCTGCGCACATTCGCTTGCGATGCTCGACGACGCCTTTGCGAAGAAGCCTATACCTGATCCGAAATGTGACACAAAGATCATTGACGAAAACATCAAACTCGGGGAAAAGCTTGGGATCTCCGGCACCCCTTCCCTTATCTTTCCTAATGGCAAGTTGATAGCCGCAGCCCTAGACGCAGACAAGATCATCGAAGAGGTAGACAAGAAATAGTTCTCAGTTTCGGACTGTTGCAGAAAAATCCTGTTTAATTGACAGGATTTTTTTATGGAAGTATTATAGCTTGATTGCCGAAGTGGCGGAATTGGCAGACGCACTAGATTCAGGTTCTAGCGGTGGAAACGCTGTGGGGGTTCGAGTCCCCCCTTCGGCACCAAATAAAAAAGGCCAGGGTAAATACCCTGGCCTTTTTTATTTGTGTGAAGACTAGGCCGGGTTACGGTACATTTATATCGTAGGCCTTTATCTTCCGGTGGAGGTTCGAGCGCTCGATGTCCAGCACCTCGGCAGTTTTCGAGATGTTCCAGCCGTTCTCTTCGAGTTTCCGCATGATGAAATCCTTTTCGAACATGTCCCGCGCATCCTTCAGGAGATTGAGCGAGAAATAGTCGGACTTCGCACTGGTCGGCACCGAAAGGTCGGCGGGCGTGATCGTCCGCGAGGGGGTCATGATGACAAGGCGTTCGAGTGTATTCCTGAGTTCCCTGATGTTGCCTGGCCATGAATGTCTCTGAAGTATCTTCACCGCCTCCGGGGTAATCTTCTTGGCCTGCTGGCCGTACTCGGCGGCAAAGATTTCGAGAAAATAATTGACCAGTTCGGGTATATCCTCGATCCGCTCCCTGAGGGCAGGCACCTTCAGTGGGATAACGTTCAGCCTGAAATAAAGGTCTTCCCTGAAGTTGTTCTTCTTCACCTCTTCCGACAAGTCCTTGTTCGTCGCCGAGATGATCCTCGCATCGACCTTTATGTTCCTGTTCCCTCCGACCCTCTGAAACTCCTGAGTCTCGATCACCCTCAGGACCTTCGCCTGGGTCTGAAGAGACATGTCGCCGATCTCATCGAGAAAGAGCGTGCCATTGTCGGCCTGTTCGAACTTTCCCTTCTTCGTCTCGAACGCGCCTGTGAACGACCCCTTCTCGTGGCCGAAGAGCTCGCTCTCGATAAGTTCCTGCGGTATAGCGGCACAATTGACCTCGACAAACGACTTCCCGGCCCGCGGGCTGTTCTCGTGCAGAAGCCGCGCGACAAGCTCCTTGCCCGCCCCGCTATCGCCGAGGATCAGGACCCTGCTATTACTGACTGCAGCCATCCTGATCTCGTCCCGGAGCTGGGCAATCTTCGGGGACTCTCCCACTAGCCTGATCTTCCTGAGCAGGTCCTGCTTGAGAGACCTGTTTTCTATCTCGAGGTCCCTCCGCTCAAGAGCTCTCCTTACGGTCAGCAGGACCTTCTCCAGCGAGAGCGGTTTTTCAAGGATATCATAGGCCCCCATCTTCGTAGCCTTGACCGCAAGCTCTATATTGGCGTGGCCTGAGATGATGATCACGGGAAGGGAAGGGGACATTTCCAGAAGCCGGGTCATGGTCTCGATTCCGTCGATGCCGGACAGCCAGACATCGAGGACCACGACCTCAGGCATTACCTCTTTCGCCGTACGGATCGCCTCTTCCCCAGAGGCGGCGGTTGCGACATCATAGCCCTCATCCTCGAATATCCCGGAGAGGGTCGTTCTGATCCCTTCTTCGTCGTCAACAATCATGATCGTCGTCTTTGCCATCTATCCCTCCCTGACAGGGAGTTCTATCGAAAAGATCGTACCCTGCGGTGTATTGTCGCCTATGCGGATATACCCCCTGTGCTCCGTGATAATCTTGCTCGCGATCGCAAGCCCGAGCCCTGTACCGTCCTTCTTCGTCGAAAAATAGGGGAGAAACAGCTTTTCACGGTCCTCCTCCCTGATACCGGGACCGTCGTCCGCGATCTCGACGAAGACCCGGTTTGCCGCCCGCTCATGACGTATGGTTATTATTATATTCCCCTTCGACTGCATCGCCTGAATCGCGTTATCCACGATGTTTATTATAACCCTTTTGAACTGTTCGGCATCCAGATCGACAAGCGGTTCAGAAGCAGGCAGGACCGTCCGGATCGTCACCTCCCTGTAGTCGCCGTAGAGGTTCACGACATTCTCGAGTATCGCCGAGATCCTTGTAGGCGACTTCCTGATCTCCGGCATCTTGCCGAACCGGGAAAACTCGTCGACAAGCCGCTTCAGGCTTTCCACCTCCTTGATGATCGTCTTTGTCGACCGCTCGAAGACCTTCCCGAAATCGCTGTCCTGATTGCTCCATTTTTTTATCATATGATCTGTCGAGAGCTTGATCGGGGTCAGCGGGTTCTTGATCTCGTGGGCTATTCTCCGGGCGACTTCCTGCCAGGCAAGCGCCCTCTGCGCCCTCACCAGTTCGGTCATATCGTCGAAGACCACCAGCGTGCCGAGAAAATCATCTACATCCCCGAGCGCCGTCATGAATATCCTGAGAAGAATCCGGTTGTCGCCGACAGAAACCCGGAACTCCCTTTCGACAATCCGTGAGTCGCGGATCCTCACCTGCTTGACCGCCTCCTTCAGCTCGTCCGAATGCAGCGTCTCAAGGAGTGCCGAATAGTTCTCGCCGATGATCATCCCTGGAGAAAGATGAAGGATGCGGCAGGCGGCGTTATTGATCGTCAGGATATTCCCGGCGGGATCGAGCGAGATGACCCCGGAATTGATGTTGTCGAGGATATTTTCGATAATGAGCCGCCGCCTGTCAGACTCCTTCAGCGCGCGCTGGAGCGACTCCTTGCTCTCCCTCAATTCCCGGACCATATTATTGAAGGACTTCATCAGCAGGCCGATCTCGTCCTCCCTCGTGCTCTCGACAATCGCATCGAGATTGCCCCGGGCAACATCTTCGGTCGCCTGCGCGAGCATCTGGATCGGATCGGTGATACCGCGCGCCACCCTGAGAGCTACCCATAGGGCCATGAAGACCGCCATGAGGGTAAAGAAACTTAGGATCAGGATATAGTTGACCTTGATTGGCGTCTTCCATAGTTCAAGGGTCTGATAGTTCCTGTAGGCGCCCTTGATCGCCTCGACATTTCCGCTGATCACGGGACTCATAAGAGATTCGACCACCACAACCCCGGTCTGTCTGCCCTCTCTGAATTCAGGGGCAACCGCCCGGATGATATCACCGTTGTCGTCCGAGATCACCTCGACGTCGGCCTTGCCTTCGAACCCCGCCTTGACCGTCTCGGACGCATCGTCGGGAACCCTCACAAGATGCTGTACCGTATACGTGCTGTCGAGCTTTCCTCCTGATGCCAGAGACTGGGCATACCGCAGGGCCTGCTCCCGTTCCATTTCGTAGGCTGCCTTTGCAATATCGATCGAGAGCGTGAGTGGCTGCCGAACCTGGGGATCGAACCACCGGTCAAGGTATCGCGTGATCACGCTGATCGAGACCACAAAGAGAAGTATCGAGGGGATCATAGTCAGTACGACCAGGACTATCACGAACCGGGTCTTGAACTTATAGCCGAGCACCCTGTTCTTTCGTTCGAGGTATACCTTGAAAAGGCTTTTCGAGACGAAAAACATTAACGTCAGCAGGGCGATGAGGTTCAGATTGAGCAGAATGAAGATGATGAGCTTGGTAAAAAACGTAACATTCTCCAGCCGCATGTAGTGGAGTTCGATCACAAAGGCGGCGATGATCAGGACCACACCGACAGCCGAGAGCGCCATGAACCGCAGGTTCTTTTTCACCGGATGCCTTCGATCTGGAGTAATGGGGAATCCTTCTTTATCCTGAATTCATTGTCCTGGACAAAGATGAGGAGACGGCCGATGATCGGCGGGAGTTTTCTGGTCTTCGATTCGACCGTGATCCTGACAAAATACTGACCCGGCGCGAGTTCCCGAATGTTCGCCAGCCTGAGGTCCCTGACGCTCAGGGCAGCCCCCATCATCGATTCGAACGATCTAAACCGCTTCTCCACGATCGTCTGGCCGTCGAATGAACTCATCACATATTCCTTCTTGATCGGGTCGGACTTCAATGTGCGTGCGGAAAACTTGCCGGTGACAAACTCGTCCGACCAGCCCTGCCAGACCCTAAAAAGATCGGCGTACATGCGGAATTCCTTATCAAGGCCGTCCTGTATCTCCCTGACCGTTTTATCGTCGGGAACAAAGGTGAAGGATACGTATATATCGTTATTGACGATCCGGACATCCGGCCCGGTAATCGAAAGTCCCTCTGCCTGGGCCGGCAACAGTGCCAGAAACAATAACACCGGGATCGCGAGAAATCGTGACATGCGGAGTTGACATCTCCAGAAAAATTTATTTCAATTATAGCATATCAATATGTATAGTATTGGATACGCCCTGTGAGGAGGATGCCATGCAGCTGAGTGCAGTTTCTATAGAAATTCCTGCTGACTGCAATATGATTTTGGGCCAGACCCACTTCATCAAAACCGCTGAGGACCTCTATGAGATCATCGCAACGACAGTGCCGCAGGCCCGGTTCGGGATCGCCTTCAGCGAGGCCTCCGGACCATGCCTCATCCGCACCGAGGGCAATGATAGCGAACTGACGGACCTCTCCATCAGGAACCTCCAGGCGATCGGAGCCGGCCATGTCTTTTGCGTCCTGCTCAAGGGGGCCTTCCCGATCAACGTCCTGAACCAGGTCAAGCAGTGCCCCGAGGTCTGCGGCATATACTGCGCAACGGCGAACCCCGTTGAGGTGGTCGTTGCGGAGACTGCACAGGGCAGGGGGATCATGGGAGTGATCGATGGTTTTCCTCCCCGCGGCGTCGAGACGCCGGAGGACAAGTGCCTCCGGAAGGAATTCCTCCGGAAAATCGGATATAAACTGTAGGAGCGATATATGACAATACCTGATTTGAAATACGACAGCCACGGGCTCATCCCCGCCATCATCCAGGACGTCCAGACCCACGAGGTCCTGATGATGGCTTATATGAACCGGGAGGCGCTCGGGAAAACGATCGAAACGGGGTATACCCATTTCTGGTCGAGGTCCCGTTCGAAATTCTGGAAGAAGGGCGAGACGTCCGGCCATGTGCAGTCCGTGAAGTCGATACTGTATGACTGCGATAAGGACACCCTCCTGATCAAGGTTGACCAGAAGGGCCCTGGCGCGTGCCATACCGGACACCGTTCATGTTTTTATACCGACATCTCCGGCAGAGAGCTGAGCGATGCCGTCTTTTCGGCTGACGACGTCTACGGGAAGAAATGATCCTCGACGATGTCTACGCCGTGATCCAGGAACGCCGGAGGACCATGCCTGCGGGGTCCTACGTCTCGTCCCTGCTTTCGAAGGGGAAGAATGCGGTACTGAAAAAGATCGGGGAAGAGGCAACCGAGGTGGTGATCGCCGCAAAGGACCCCGACAGGGACCAGACGATCAGGGAGATCACTGACCTCTGGTTTCACTGCCTCGTGCTGATGGCCGAAGACGGCATCACCCCTGCGGACGTGTATCTGGAGTTCGAGTCACGTTTCGGCACTAGGGGGAAAGAGTGACGCACGACTGCCTTTTCTGCAAGATCATCCAGAAGAAGATCCCGGCCCGCATCGTCCATGAGGATGACGACCTCCTTGCATTCGAGGATATCAACCCGCAGGCGCCGGTGCATTTGCTTGTCATCCCGAAGAAACATATCGCGACCACACTCGAGATCGGTCCTGAGGATCACGGGCTCATCGGAAGGTTGTTCGAGGCCGCAAGCGCGCTCGCGCGCGCGCGGGGCATCGCCGAACGCGGGTTCCGCCTGGTCATGAATACGAACCCTGAGTCAGGCCAGACCGTCTACCATATCCATCTCCACCTGCTCGGCGGAAGGCCGATGCACTGGCCCCCGGGCTGAGAGACCTGAATAATGGCATACTCATCAAGCAAGGGATGATGCCTTATTTAATACGATAGACTCCCCGGTATAACCGCTCACTCGCCCTCCCGATCCCCTTATTGCCGGTCTTCTCATGCCCCCGGCATCCGGGCGCATTCGGCAAAGATCCGCGCCCTGCAGACGCGGCACCTCTCCTGGTCGAGTCTCGGAACGATCTTTCTCACCGCCTCGATCTTCGAGTGAAAGATATTTTCATCCCCGATACTCCTCATGCAGCCGCCCCTCTTCATCACCTCGACAACCTCTCCCTTCAGCGAGCAGAGGTATATCTGCCTTCCGTTAACCTTCAGGCGATGGGCCTCCTGGCTGAGCATCTGGCATCCTGCGACGTCGATGAAATTAATTCCTCCCCCGACGATAAGTATGTGCGCCTGCTCAGGGAACCTCCTGGTAATCTGGTCCAGTTCTTCGGCAACGTGGTTTACCGCGCCGAAGAAGATAGAACCGTCGACCCTGACGATCTTCAGCTGCGGACATTCGGGAAGAGGCTTCTTCTCGATATTGATGAAGCTCTTTTTCTTCGTTTCCGGGTCCGGCGCGAGGACCACGAAATGCGGGTGCGAGGTGCGGTTCAGATAAAGGAGCAGGGAAAGGATCACACCCACGTATATCGCAAATTCGAGTTCGACGAGGAGGGTGGCCAGGAATGTCGCCAGCAGTATACCTGCCTCGGGCTTGCTCGTCCTGACGATCGAGGTGATATGGTGCGTGTCGATCAGTCCGTAGGCGACCAGGAGGAGGATCCCCGCCATCGAGGCGATCGGGAGATAGGCTGTCAGCGGGGCGATGAGCAGCAATATCCCGGTCAGCGCGACAGCCGCAAAGGCGGCTGCCAGGGGCGTCTTTGCCCCTGCCTCGTAGTTCACCCCGGTCCGGGTGAACGAACCCGAGGCCGCGTAGCTCGAAAAGAAACTCCCTATGATGTTCGAAAGCCCCTGTCCGATAAACTCCTGGTTGCTGTCTATCCTCTGCTCGGACTTGGAAGCCATCGCGCGTGCGATCGAAACCGCCTCTGCCAGACCGAGCATGGCAACGGCCAGGGCAGGCGGCGCCAGCAACCTCAATGATGCGGTCGTAATCTCAGGGTGGGAGAGGGGCGGCAGGTGGGCGGGCAGGGAGCCGACGAGGCGCACCCCGTGTTCGGCGCCCCTCAGTGTCAGTGCCATCAGGCTTCCTGCGATCATCGCGATCAGCATGCCGGGCAACTTCGGCCTGAAGACCTTAAAGGCAACTGCGATAAGGAGCGTTACGAGACCGATAGAAAGAACGTAGGGGTTCGTCTCCGACAGGTTCGAGATGATATACGACCAGATATGGATAAACGAATGCTTCTTCGGAGAGGCGATCCCGAGCAGATTGCTCAGCTGGCTTGTTGCGATGAGGATCGACGCGCCCGCGGTGAACCCCACCACCACCGAGTGGGAGACGAAATTGACGAGCGCCCCCAGCCGGGCGATACCGAGGCCGAGCTGGAAGAGACCGGCGAGGAAGGTGAGGGTCAGGGCCATCTGGATGTATTCCGGCGTCGAGGGGGTCACCATCGGGCTGAGAGTAGTGAAGATGACGATCGATATCGCCGTCGTAGGACCGGAGATGAGATGCCTGGACGACCCGAAGAGGGCGGCGATAATCGCCGGGACGATCGCCGAATAAAGGCCGTACTCCGGAGGCAGGCCGGCGATGATCGCAAAGGCAACCCCCTGAGGAAGGACGATGACCGCGCCGGTCATCCCGGCGATCAGGTCGGACCTCAGGCTGCGGCGGGTTACCTCAGGAAGCCACTGAATAAAAGGAAGAAGCCTTCTCCAGGAAGGAGCTTCTGGGGCCGATGCCCCGGAATCATTATGTGAGTCCATCAATTACCTCGCGTCTTTCGCATATCCTTCGTACGGATACCGGAAAAGCCGGAATGACAAAAAACATCAAAAGGCGCCAGAGCAGGGAGGGTGCGGTTATCGCCATTCACTTCCCCCTTCTCACTATATCGATGATCGTCACCTCGGGGGGCGAGAGGACCCTGATCGGAGGCCCCCATGTGCCGGTCCCGCGGCTGACATACAGGGAACTGCCGCCACCCAGGTCGGCAAACCCCGACTGAAGAGGATAGTACAGCCACGTCAGAATGCTGAAGGGGAAGATCTGACCTTTATGCACATGCCCCGAGAGCTGCAGGTCAAAGAGCCCGATCGCACCCTTGTCGATAGAAGGGCGGTGTTTCAGCAGAAGCCTGAACCTTTCAGCCGGCACATCTGCCAGAAGATCTTTTTCGTTGACCAGGGCGCCGAGCTTCAGTTGGCGCACAGCCGGATCGTCTACGCCTGCAATAGTCATGATATTGCCGAGATTGATCCTCTGGCCGCGCAGGAGCGTGAACCCCGCATCTTCGATAAAACACTTGGCCTCCTTGATCCCTGCGTAGAATTCATGGTTTCCGGTGATGGCAAACTTGCCGTATCTGGGCCTGATCCCGGCAAGGATCGCGGAAAGATTATTATATGCACAGATCTGCCCGTCGACGAGGTCTCCTGTCGACACCAGCATATCAGGGTTCTCCTTCTGCACGATCTCGGCCACCTGACGCAAAAGGGGTTCACGCTGGATAAGCCCGAGATGGACATCCGAGATCTGGGCAATACGGACCCGGTCGATGCCCTCGGGAAGCTTCGTTGTCGGCACCTCCAGGTGCTCCGCGCGCACGTTTCTCGCCTCGAAGAAGCCGTAGGCCGCTGTGGCCAGGGCCAGGCCTGAGCTCAGCAAAAAGGCGATTGCCGTAGATACTGACATAGACGCAAGCCCCTGGCCGGTCAACCGTTCCGCAATAAAGATGATCCCGCGGTAAATATCCATCGAAAAAGCAGATGCGCAGAACAGGAGCAGCCATCCCATCCAGAGAAAGCCCGTCCAGGCAGTCGCCCGCGCGACAGTCTCCATCCCGGCCCGCTCCGCATAGCGGATAAAGACCGGGGCAAAGACCATCAGCAGAAGAAAGGCGACGGCTGATATCGTTCCGGCACGTGAGAGGGCGAAGGCGGCGCGCAGCTTACAAAAAAGATACGCATGCATACTCCAGTAGAGAAGCAGGAAGACGGACAAGAATATCGTCATCTTTTCTTCTTGCCGCGAAAGAAACCGCTGCCCTGACCGGGATATGCCCTGTACGCCGACAGTAGCGTGGGCTCAGCGACAGGCGGCCACTTCGCTGGGAGGGGCTCCGGACCTTCCTCTGCAATATCCGATGGATCAGAATCCATCATCACCGGGGTCCTGTGTATATCAATGTCCTCGACATACCAGCTGAATTCAATAGGGATACCGTTGGGGTCAAAGGCATAGATCGAGTGGATAAAACCGTGATCGACCACTTCGGAAACCCAGAATCCCGCCGCATCGATGCGGTCCTTGAGTTCCAGGAGCATCCCCTTCGTCTCGACGCCGAAAGAGACATGATCGAAAACAGCCGGCCCGGCAACCCGCCTGCCGTGTTCTTTCTCGGGAACCGGGACGACACCCGGCCATTCGAAAAAGGCGATCATGTCGTTAGACGATATCTCGAAGAAATAATGCCGATACCCCGGCTCACCCAGGCCGGCGATGAGCCTCATGCCGAGGAGGTCCCTCCAGAACCGAATGGTCTTGTCCATATCCCCGGTCACCATGGCAAGGTGGTTGAGACCCGTATATTTAATCACATGACACCTCTTTTCACCGCATACAAAATCCGCCCTCCCCAGACAATTGCAAGCCGGGCTTCATATATAATTATATAATGTTGAATACAGGATGTCACAGAATGATTGCGCAGGAAGAGGAATGACGGAGCGAATCGATCCGATGACGATCATCGCGAAATATTATCAGCCCGCCTCTCTCGCTTACGAAATCCTCGTGGAGCACTCGAAGCTCGTCGCCAGGAAGTCTCTTGAAATCGCGGAGATCGTAGCTGGTCTTTCTCCTGACAGAGAGTTTATCGGGGAGGCGGCAATGCTGCATGATATCGGCATCTTCATGACCGACGCCCCGGGGATTGGATGCTTCGGGGACGAGGAATATATCTGTCACGGGTATCTAGGCAGGGAACTGCTGGAGCGGGAGGGACTGCCACGGCATGGACTCGTCTGCGAGAGGCATATCGGCGTCGGAGTGACCGCAGAGGATATCGAAAAGCACGACCTCCCGCTGCCGGGGCGGGATATGATGCCTGTCTCTATTGAGGAGAAGATCATCTGCTACGCTGACAAGTTCTTTTCGAAGAAGATCGAGAGCCTGGGGGTCGAAAAAACCCTCGAAAAGATACGGGCCGAGGTCGGCGGTTACGGTCCGCAGAACCTGAGACGGTTCGAAGAACTTCACGCCCTCTTCAGTAGATAATCTCCTCCAGAAAGAGCCCCTGCGGCGGGGCAGTCGGGCCTGCCTTGGTCCGGTCGCACGACTCAAGGATCTCCCGGAATTCAGCCGGCGAGGTCTTCCCTGACCCTACACCCACGAGCGTGCCGACTATATTCCGGACCATATGCCTCAGAAAGGCGTTCGCCTCGATCCTGATCCTGATAAACTCCCCCCTGAGCGGAGTGGTCATGAAACTGATTTCCTCCATCGCATCGATCTCCAGAGAAAGGACGGTCCTGTGCGTCGTCTTTGCCCCGCACCCTGAGCCCCTGAAGGCCGAAAAATCGTGCGCTCCCAGGAGCATCGCCGCAGAATCATGCATCCTGGCAATATCAAGGTCGGCCATTACATACCAGAGATAGGGATAGAGAAAGGGAGACCGGATCCTGTCGGTCGATATCAGATAGAGGTAGCTTTTTCTTATAGCGCTGAACCTCGGGTGAAACTGCCCGTCCGTCTCGACGGCCGACCGTATGCGTATGTCGGGAGGCAGCTTCGCGTTCACCGCCCGCCGGAACGTATCCGCAGTAAGCGCGGAACCGGTAGGGAAGACCGCCACCTGCCCCAATGCATGGACACCCGCATCAGTCCTGGACGCACCGGTAAGCCTGATATCCTCCCCGGTAATCGAGCCGATCGTCGCGCGGATAGTCTCCTGCAGCGTCCTGCCGGTCTTCTGGGATTGCCAGCCGTGGTAGCCTGCGCCATTATATTCGATGAGGAGCCTGATAAATCTCACGGAGAGGAGATGCCTGCCTAATGGACCGAACAGGAGATGCAGGGGTCATATGACCTGACGAGCATCCCGGCCAGAAGTTCGAGATCCCTGTCCTGCATGCCCTCCGCAGCGAACTGAACCGCAAGTGCGGTCAGGTCGTGCTGGATGTTTGCATGGTTCTGACTCGTCGGGATGACACAGTCAGCCCGGACTATATGTCCTGTCTTGTCGAATTGGTAACAGTGATAGAGGATTCCTCGGGGAACCTCGACCGCACCGACGCCGATACCCTCCCGCTGCACGACAGGCTGCCTCGGCGCATCCCATGCCGTGCCGAGCAGGTCGTTGATCAGGTTGATGGAATCCATCACCACATGCACCGACTCGACCAGCTGGGCGATATTGTTCATATACGGGTTGTGCATCACCGGGGCAAGCCCGAAGGCCTCGGCGACCCCCCGCGCGGAAGGCTGCAGCAGACTGAAATTATTGTTCACCCTCGCCAGGGCTCCGACTGCGAAGGATTCACGTGAGAGCCTGGCCCATTTTGACGTGGACTGGCTGACGGTATACTCGTTCGTCATCTGCCGGTATTCATGCTCCTTCCGCACCACACCGTCCGAGGAAACGAGCTCGCCGCCGATGAACGGATACTCATCCACACCCCTGAGAGATACAAATTCCGTCTCACGGATAAAGTCAGGGATAGTGAACGTCCTGAAGAGCCCGGCGGTATCGATCAGGTCCCTTTCGACGGCGATCAGCCGGGACCGGAACCCTTCCAGCTCTTTTTTGTCCGGGAGCATCGTGAACCCGCCTGTGACCGTCCGGGTCGGGTGCAGTCTCCTCCCGCCGATGCAGTCGCAGACGTCGTTCGCAAGAAGCTTGATCCTCGCGGCCCGCGCCACGACGTCCGGATGTGAATTGATCAGGGGAAAGACGCTGCCCACATCCAGAAAATCGGGCGCCGCCAGAAAGTAGAGGTGCAGGATATGGCTCTGGAGCGTCTCCATATGCTTCAGCAGGAGCCTTAGCTTCCGTGTCTGCTCGGAAGGGACAATACCGAAGGCGTTCTCGACCGCGCGGATGCTTGCGAGGGTGTGGCCGATCGAGCATATGCCGCAGATCCTCCCGCAGATCCAGGGTGCATTGTCCCATTTCTTGCCGACAAGCAGGGCCTCGAAAAACCTCGGGGTCTCGACGACCTCCCACTCCGCCTGGCGGAGCACGCCGCCCTGTATCGAGATCCTAATATTCCCGTGTCCCTCGACGCGGGTGAGATGATGGACATCGATGTTGCAGTCGATCTTCATTTCTTCAGTCCCTCCAGATGCCCGGAAAAACCTCCGAAGCATTCGAGCCGGTCGAGAATCGTCTCCTCTGAAAACCCGTGCCTCTTCATTATATCAACCAGCTGGAGGATATTCATATCATCGGACGGACCTCTGCAGCCCCAGCAGCCCGCCCGGTTGTTCGGACACCATGAGTCGCAGCCGGCACGGGTAACGGGGCCGAGGCAGGGCTCACCCAGGTCATACAGACAGACGTTCCCGTTCGCCTTGCATTCCATGCAGACCGGATAGCGGGGATAGGTAATATCGCTCCCGATCGCGATATGGGTCACAATCTTTTCTACCTCCTCCTTCTTCACGGGGCAACCGTAGATCCTGAGGTCGACCTGGACAATCGCATCGAGAGGCCTCACCTCAGCCGTCTCTACCGGATGGTCGCCATAGACCTCCTTCTTCACCCAGTCGAGGCAGAACCGGTTCTTCAGCTGGTTCACCCCGCCGAAACAGGCGCAGGAGCCGAAGGCGACGAGCACCTTCGCTGTCTCCCGTATCTTCTGCAGCCGTCCGACCTCGTCGTCACGGGTGACGCTCCCCTCCACAAATGCTATCTCATACTCGTCGCTTCCTCCCGACATCCCTTCCCTGAACCGGACGACCTCGACAAGACTGAGGAAATCCAGAAGCGACGCTTCATTGTTCAGGATCTGGAGCTGACATCCCTCGCAGGAAGAGAGCTCGAAGAAGGCGACCCTCGGCCGCCGGACGGGAACGCCGAGATAGGCCTTTGCGGGAGAGTCGCTCATCTCTAGATCGCCTCCTTCAGGTTCATGACCGTCCAGTAGTCGAAGACAGGGCCGCTCAGGCAGGTATAGGTCGACCCGACATTACAGCGACAACACTTGCCCATGCCGCAATGCATCCGCCTTTCGAGAGACACGAACATCTTCTGCATCGGCAGGTCCTTCTGGTTCAGCATGGAACAGACGAACTTGAACATGATCGGGGGGCCGCAGACGATCGCATAGGTGTTCCGGAAAAAGGCGTCGTCGCGCTCTTCGAAGATCTCTTCGATCACCCGCGTGATCATGCCGGTCCGCCCCTGCCATGAGGCGTCAGGTTTCTCGACGATGATACTCAGCCGCATGTCATCCGCGCGCCACATATCGTACTGATACGTGAAGAGGAGCTGTAAAGGATCTTTCGTCCCGTAGATGATATCAACATTGTTGAAACGGCTCCTGTTTTCCTGCACATAGGAGATCGGCGTCCTCAGCGGTGCAAGCCCGAGCCCTCCGGCGATCAGCATGATATTCTGGCCGTACATCTTCTCCATCGGAAAGCTTGTGCCGAACGGGCCGCGTATGCCGACATGCGTACCCCGCTCGACCCTGGAGAGGAATGAGGTGAGACCCCCGACCTTCCTGATGCAGAGCTCCACATCGCCCTTCCTCGAAGGCGGCGAGGATATCGAAAAAGGGGCATCGCCGATCCCCGGGAGTTCGAGCATAAGGAACTGGCCCGGCCTGAACTCGAACCGCTCACGCTCCGCCGGATCGATGATCTGGATCCTGTAGAGATTCTCCTGCTCCGTCAGCTTGTGGATACTGGTGATCTCGGCCTTGTGAGTGTACTCGAATGAGCTCAGGTCGCTCCTGCGGTGGTGCCTCTGGTCGATGACATCGTTAAAAGGGAGTTTATTGTCCATCTGTCTTCCTGCCTTCGCGCACACTCGCGATCACTTCCGGCACGGTGATGTCCGCGAGGCACGCCTCTCCGCACCTGCCGCACCCGACGCAGAGCGACTCCTCATAGGCCTCGACGAACCCCCTGTGCTTGTGGTAATAGCGGTATTTCAGGCGGCTGTGACGCTCGGGCCTGAAGTTGTGTCCACCGGCCACCACCGCGAAATCAATCAGGTTGCACGAGTAGAGCTTCTTGACCTTGGCTGCGGCCGTAAGGTCGATGGAGACCTCCTCCTCGACGCTGTAGCAGTAACAGGTCGGGCAGACATTCGCGCAGGTCCCGCAGCCGAGGCATTTATCACCCCACTGCTTCCAGACCTCAGACTGAAACTCCATGTCGAGTATCTTCGTCAGATCGGTCGTATCGACCGATGCGGCGAACTTCTCGTTCTTTCCTGCGCCGGTCTTCATGAAGCTGAGATGGTCGGCCTCGACAGGCTCTCCCGTCCTTATCTTCTTGAGGAAGTTGAACGCGGTATCAGACTGTATCTCGATAAAATAGCGGTCGCCGATATCGGTGATGAACATGTCGAACCCGTGAAGGGCGGTGTCCGTCCCCATCGAACGGCAGAAGCAATTCGGCTGCGGCTCGCAGCCGATGCCGATGATAAAGGCGTTTTTCCGTTTCGCTGCATAATAGGGCATGGGATAGACGCTTCCCATCAGGACCTTGTCGAGCCTGTTGAGGGCGTTGATATCGCACGCATGCATGCCGAAGAAGACAAAGGGGGCATCGATATTGTAATCAATCCTCTTCTGCCAGTCCTTGTTGTCCATGGTGAAGGTGGCCATTATCTCCCTGTAGGGCAGGAAATATTTCTTGGCGGAGAGGCTGGTCATCGTATAATCCAGTGCAACCCTGTCGAAGTCGTGGACCTCCTCGAACCCGTAGAGCTGCCTGCCGCTCCTGTCGAGTCCGACTCCAACAGGCCCGATGACCCTGTTTGCGGCCGAGAGCATTGTGAAGAGCGATCGTAATTCCGCCTTTTCGATGACACGGAAGATCATACGAGAATCCTTTGCATTGGTCCACCTGTAATAAATTATCGACTATTATGGGGCCTTGTTCAATAGAATTGTCAAAACAGCAGAGACATGCGGTCGTGCATACGACAGCGCGCCCCGGGTAGGAGTATCACATTTTGGGGATAATTTGAGGTATAATAGCGGACATCCTGAGCCCCCTTAGCTCAGTAGGATAGAGCACAGGTTTCCTAAACCTGGGGCCGCATGTTCGAATCATGCAGGGGGCACCACTTTTTCCCTTAGATATCGAAGGGTTCCTGCAATATATTTTACCTATTGACATTATTCCTTGCTGATGCAAATGCCCTATTTCCCGTTCCTTATTCTTCTCCATTTCTGCATAGTATTGAGGGCGCTCTCCATAGTCTTTTCTGGATGCTGTCTTTCCGGCGCGCGTCCCGTGGCAGCGCCGCCGCGGCCAATCAACCTTTTCTTTTATCTACTCCTGGGTATAATACTCTAAAGTATATCCGGGGAAGGGGGGCATGAAATTTATTGACAGGATAAGGGAACTGGTGTTTCTCCAGCGTATCAGGAGACAGGACTACCGGGTATCTCTCCATCCTTTGCCCCCTGTAGGGCCACAACACTGATTGCCCCGTTGTTTTCCAGGACGGCTAACTGGACTTTATCAATGCTGGAGCACCCGGCACGGCGAATGGCAGCATTCAGCTCGTGGTGGGTGAGCTGCGACCTGGACATGACATCGTCGAATAGCTTTCCATTGTGGACGATTACCTGAGGCCGGCCTTCAATCATGGCTTCCAGTTTCTTGCTTCGATAGGTCGCCATGCCCACCAGGTAATTCAGACCTACGAGCGTTGTTGCCGAGATGAGTCCTCCGATCAAAGAATTGTCGCCTGCGTTCATGGAGTTCTGTACGGAGTTGGAGAGAACAAGCAGCAGCACAAGATCAAATGGTGCCAGTTGCCCAACCTGACGTTTCCCGGTTATACGCAAAAGCAGGATAAGAAAAACATACACGATTATGCCCCTCAGCACTATCTCCCACCAGGGTACGCTGATATTCCACATTTCCTTGCTCCTTCCACTGAGTATCATTAAGGCACGGATAAATCTCAGGTTTCACGATTCAGTCACACTTTTCGGTCTCCTTGCACATGCCAGGATCCTCCGGTTTTGCGAGCGGATTAAACTGGTCGTCATGAGGGAACACCAGCCTGTTCAGGTCGTCGAGGCCTCTATCTTTGGGCGTCTCCGCCTTTTTTTGATCTTTTTTCTTGCCGGGTTCCCCGGGGGAAACCTGTTTGTTCATCACGGGGCCGGCACTCTTTTGAGGTCCAGGACTCTGGCTGCAGCCCAGATACCGGTCAATCGCCTCTTTCCCGGTAAGATATATCTTCTGATTCTTTTTATTCACGTAGAGTGTTGGGACGTGGTCTATCCCCATCGCCTGCAAAAAGGCGGAATACTCCCCGACAGGGACATGCGTGACCTTCAAATTATTTGCATCCATCTCCTTTATGACTTCAGAGCAGAATTTACACTCTTTGCTGTAAAAGAGTACAAGTTCATCGTCAGGCAGTCTGGCAGTGCCTCCCACGGGAAGTATCAGATAAAATAGAGAGAAGATTCCGGCAAAGGCAATGAACCCGGAAAACAGCTCTTTTTCTCCATAGAGGAGCCTGACAAGAGCGAGCACCATAAAAAAGGTCATGATAATCAGGCAGAAAACACAGGCGGAATGAAGCCTGAACGCCTGATAGCCTGCAAAAAACCCCTCGGCAGCAAGAGAAACTATGAGAATAACGTTGATATGCCATTCCAGCTGAGTCTTGCCTTTATATATCACGAGAAATGACAGAAGTGACAAAAGTGCAAAGGTGGCAAGGCCTATAAGAAATATGGAGACATCTCCAAAGCGCGTGTAGTGCGTCACCATTTTGCAACCCTCGGTCTGGCAGATGCTTTTCCCGATTGACTGAAGAACCATCTCGGTAATAACAAAGAGGGTGGCAACTGCCGAGATCACCAAAAAAGCCCTTCCGAAAAGCTTCTTATATTGCTGCATCAAGGCCTCCAGGAAATATATACCGATATTGTAACAACATTCGCCGGCAAG
>JAKAIE010000026.1:33741-38070 GCA_021814475.1 Nitrospirota bacterium | reverse complement strand
CGCCAGCTTCACGGTTATTGCCGAATATCCGGTCAGCCCGCCTTTTTATCATATCGATCTTTACCGCATCAGGAACCAGGACGATCTTGACAGCACCGGCATTTGGGATATCATCGGGTCCGAGGGGATAGCGGTAATAGAGTGGGCCGAGCATATGGGGGAGATCCCGGGGCGGGATCTTATCCGGATAACACTTACCGACTGCGGCGGGAACTCCCGCGAGTTCTCAATAGAGGGAATGGATGAAGAAACTCGGGATAATATGTAAGCGCTGGCGGGCGGAGACTTCCGGGATTGTGCGCGGGCTGATCCCCTGGCTCGAGGAACGGGGATGGCAGCCGCTCGTCGAGGATGCAACCGCCGGGCAGCTCGGCGTGGCAGGCCATTCTCATGTCGATATCGCGGAATCGTCGGATATGATCCTGGTGCTGGGTGGAGACGGCACGATGCTCCGCGCCAGCAGGCTGGTTGCCGAGAGGGGTACCCCCATCCTTGGCGTGAATCTCGGGACTATGGGATTTATCACCGAGGTGAACCGGGACGAAATCTTCGAGGCCCTCAAAAAGATGCTTGACGGGTGTTACAGCATAGAAGAGAGGCTGATGTTGACCGCGAGGATTATCAGAGACAGGAGCGCTGTCGCCGAATATACGGTGCTCAATGACGTGGTCATTAATAAAAGCGCGCTTGCCAGGATCATCGACCTCGAGACCTTTATCCATGAAACCTATGTCACCACGTTCAAGGCGGACGGGCTGATCATCTCCACCCCGACCGGGTCCACGGCATACTCTCTCGCCGCGGGCGGTCCCATTATGTATCCGACCATTGACAGCATCGCACTGACGCCGATCTGTCCGCACATGCTTACCAACCGGCCTATCGTACTTCCGGGAGATTTCGAGGTACGCATGGTCCTCAGGACGAAGGACGAGGAGGTTTATCTGACCGCCGACGGACAGGTCGGTCTTCCCCTGAAGGCCGATGACGTGATCGAGATCCGGAAGTCTGAACACCGCACCAGGCTTGTGATGCCGTGCGAGAGGGATTACTTCAAGGTCCTCAGAAACAAGCTGAAATGGGGGGAGCGGTAACGTATGAGGCAAGACCGTCATTTCTCCGGCAAGAACGATCTTGGGGACGCAATCGCGGTTCTCGAATATTTCCGGGCGCTCGGGTTCGAACGCCTGCCTCTGGGGCGGGGATGGCCGGGGAAGACGTCGACAGTTCCGGACGCGGTCAGGAGACAGGCGCCTGACGTCTCACCGGGTGTGTGTGACTCAGCAGAGGCGATACGCCCCGAAGCTGCGGCGGATGAAAAGGCCGGACTTCTTTCCGCACTGCGGGCCGAGATAGGCGACTGCACCCGATGCAAGCTGTCGAAGGGCAGAAAAAATATTGTTTTCGGCGAAGGAAATTCCTCCGCCGGAATGATGTTCATCGGTGAAGGCCCGGGGGAAGACGAAGATCTCCAGGCAAGGCCGTTTGTCGGCAAGGCGGGTCTGCTGCTGACGCGGCTGATCGAGAAGATGGAACTCCAGAGAAAAGATGTCTATATCGCCAATATCGTCAAATGCAGGCCCCCGGGCAACCGGGAGCCCGAGCCCGATGAAGTCGCCACCTGCAAACCTTTTGTGGAAAGACAGGTAGACATCGTGCGGCCGTCGGTGATCGTGACGCTCGGCAAGGTGGCCCTGCAGTCCCTGATGAATAATACGACACTCAGAATCACGGCATCCAGGGGGAAATTTCTCGAATATCAGGGTATACCGGTCATGCCTACATTTCATCCGGCATATCTGCTGAGGAACCCTGCAGACAAATGGAAGACCTGGGCAGACGCTCAAAAGGCCCTCGAACGGATGCAGCACGGCAGGTCATGAATGCGGCGCGGCGGGCACCTGTACTCCTCTTCGGAATCCTGCTTGTTGCAGGAGTCGCTGTTCTGTCTCTGCCAGGGATGCCGGCGGCGGCCCGGAATGAGGTCATATCCGGCGAGGTCCTCGCGGTCGTCAACGGGGATGAGGTCACGCGCGGAGATTACAAAAAATTCCTGATGAAGGTCGACCCCTCCCTGGAGGCCCGTACGGTTGATTCTGCGCTGCTGCACCGGCTGATCGAAGAACGACTAATTATTCAGGAGGCCAGAAAGAGGGGGATCACCGTTTCTGATGCGGAAGTCGAACAGAGCATAAGGGACTTTATCTCGACGCGCAAGATATCCTATCGGGAATTTGAAAAGACAATTACGGACAAGGGCATGACGGTTGAGGAGTATAAAAAATGGCTGAAGGAGAATATTATAGTATTATCCAAGATGATATACTCTGAAATTGACTCGACGATCAGAATTACCGACAAGGAGGTTGCCGACTATTACAGCCGGAACAGGGGTCTTTTTGTGGCGACTCCTGAGGAATTGACAGTCGGAGCGGTCATCATGGCGATGAGCGAGAACCCCTCAGCCGAAGAGATTACGGATATGAAGATGAAATCGCTCAGGATCGTCGCGGACCTAAGGAAGGGCGCCTCTTTCGAGAAGATGGTCTCGGAATATTCCGATGACAAGTCCCGCGAACATGGCGGGATTATCGGTGTTTTCAAACCTGGACAGCTCGTCCCGGACCTGGAGAAGGCCCTGTCGACACTGCGGCCGGGCGAATACAGCAATCCTGTCTGGACCCGGCAGGGGGTATATATCCTGAGGCTTGTCAGGAGAGTTCCGGCTGCGTATCTGCCGGCCAGGACAGTTCAGGATGCGATACGCAGAACGCTGACAAATGAAAAAAAAGGGAGTGCATATAAACAGTGGGTCAGGTCCCTGTGGGAAAAAGCTGCCATAAACATTCACTGATTCCTGCGGCAGTTTTGGCGGTCTGCCTTGTGCTCTGTCTCTTTGGCGGAATCGCGAATACCGCGATGACCGGAGAGGCGGATGTCTTCGAGAAGGCGTACAGCCTTTATCAGGCCCGCCAGTATGACAAGGCGTTCGACCTTTTCGGGAAATTCCTGAAGGAATATCCTGACAGCTCGGCAAGGGATTCGGTCATGTACTGGCAGGCGAAGGCGCTCATACACCTTCACCGGCGGGAGGAGGCCGAAAAACTGCTGAAGACCCTCATAGAACAGTTCCCGGAAAGCACCTTTATCAGCTTTGCCCAGCAGGAGATTGAGGTGATGAAACAGGTCGCTCCAAATGAAGCCGGAAAGATCGCTGCCGCCTCACAGGAGCCGGCGCCGGCGCAGGTTCAGCACGATACCGATGTATGTGCGGACTACCTGAAAAAGGCGGACGACAAGGTCAGGAACCTCAAGAGCCGGCTTGCGGATTCGTATACCAGAACCCAGTTCCTCGAGACCGAACTGAATACCTCGATAAACGACAGGCAGTATCTGAAGGGGCTGCTCGACGAGCTGCGGCAGGGGCAGGAAGGACTGCCGAAGAGCGTTACCGACGTCAGCGTTCTGAAGGCGGAAAACGAGAGACTTCAGCAGGAGATCAGGAGTCTTTCGACGCGGCCGGCTGCGGTATCCGGATCCGCTGCCGGCAACAGGGATGCGGAAAAACAGGAATTGGAAGAGTATAGACGCAGGAGCAAAGTACTGGAAGAGAAGAACAGGGATATTCTTCAGAAAGCGCTTGCCTATATCAGACAGACCGATGAACGGATAGGGAAGCTGGAGTCGGAACGTGATCAGATGCGGGAGAAACTGAGGCAGGCTGGGCTTCGGCAGGAGGAGTTGGAGAAACAACATGCGGAGTTGGACAGGGGGAGATCCCAAGCAGGCGTGGAGGTAAAGAAGCTTAGCGATGAAAAGAAGAGCCTCGAAAATAAGATTCATGAACAGGAATTGGCTCTGGGAGGCATGAGCGCTCTTAAAAAGGAAAATGAACGGCTCAGGGCTGAGACGGGAAAGGAACAAGCGGTCTTCGGAGAGAAGGACAACGAATTAAGGCGCCTGAAATCGGAGAGGGAAGATCTCGCGAAGAAGCTGAAAGATGCAGAAGCGAAAGAGAGCGAGCTGAAGGTGATTTCCTCGAGGCTCTCGACAGCCGAAAAGAATCTGGCTGAGGCGCAGCAGGCCCGGGCGGATTCAGCGAGGAATATGGACGCATATGCCCGCCTCAAAGAGGAAAGCAGCCAGTTGGGGCCTGCGGTGAAGAAGGCAGAGGAACAGCTCCGGGTGCTGGTGACGGAAAAGGCCGATCTTCAGGGGAAGCTGCAGGAATCGGAAAAGAGGCAGGGGCAGTTGGAGAGGGAGAAGGCTGAGATAGAGGTGCAGGCGCGCAAGGCGATGGCCGACCGTGGGGATCTGGAGGCGAAGCTG
>JAKAIE010000026.1:0-33731 GCA_021814475.1 Nitrospirota bacterium | reverse complement strand
GGCCGATCTTCAGGGGAAGCTGCAGGAATCGGAAAAGAGGCAGGGGCAGTTGGAGAGGGAGAAGGCTGAGATAGAGGTGCAGGCGCGCAAGGCGATGGCCGACCGTGGGGATCTGGAGGCGAAGCTGAAGGAGAAGGAGGGGCTGGCAGCGTTGCTGGAGAAGGTACGAGCGGAGAAGGAGGGTTTGCAGGCGGAGCAGGCGAAGATATTGGCGCAGGCGAAGCAGGAGGACGAGGACCTCAGGAGGTTGAGAGCGGAGAAGGAGACCTTTGAGAGGCGGCAGGCGGAGGCGGAGAAGGGCCGTACGGAAGGGGAGAAGAAGGCAGGGGAGCTGCAGGCGCAGATCAAGAAGCTGACGGAGGAGAAGGCGGGATATGAGAAGCGGGTTGGGGAGTACGAGGCAGCGATACAGGGACTGACAAAGGCGAAGGAAGGGTATGAGGGGCTGAAGGCGGAAAACGGGAAGCTGGCGGCGGCGATAAAGGCGAACGAGGAGCAGATGCGCAGTCTGCAGCGCGACAGGGACGATCTGCAGAAGCAGGTGAAGGCGACGACCGATACGACCAGGGCTATGGCCGATCTTCAGGGGAAGCTGCAGGAATCGGAAAAGAGGCAGGGGCAGTTGGAGAGGGAGAAGGCTGAGATAGAGGTGCAGGCGCGCAAGGCGATGGCCGACCGTGGGGATCTGGAGGCGAAGCTGAAGGAGAAGGAGGGGCTGGCAGCGTTGCTGGAGAAGGTACGAGCGGAGAAGGAGGGTTTGCAGGCGGAGCAGGCGAAGATATTGGCGCAGGCGAAGCAGGAGGACGAGGACCTCAGGAGGTTGAGAGCGGAGAAGGAGACCTTTGAGAGGCGGCAGGCGGAGGCGGAGAAGGGCCGTACGGAAGGGGAGAAGAAGGCAGGGGAGCTGCAGGCGCAGATCAAGAAGCTGACGGAGGAGAAGGCGGGATATGAGAAGCGGGTTGGGGAGTACGAGGCAGCGATACAGGGACTGACAAAGGCGAAGGAAGGGTATGAGGGGCTGAAGGCGGAAAACGGGAAGCTGGCGGCGGCGATAAAGGCGAACGAGGAGCAGACCCAGAGGCTGCAGCGCGACAGGGACGATCTGCAGAAGCAGGTGAAGGCGACGAGCGACGACAAGGCTCGTGCAGAAGCGTTACTGAAAGAACGGGATAACCTGGTATCTGTCATCGGCCGGCTCAGAGAAGAGACGGACACCCTCAGAAATGAGTCCCTTGCCCGGGCGTCTGCTGCAGAGCAGGCATCTGTCGCCCTTCAGAAGCTACGGGCGGAGAGGGAGAGCCTTCTGGGGCAATTACGGGAAAAAGAGAATAGAGACCAGGAAATCGGTGGATTGCAGGCCAGGCTGAAGGATGCGGAACGACTGAGGGCCGAGACTGAAACACAGGCACGAAAGGCGATAGCCGATCGTGCGGATCTTGAGAAACAGTTACAGGAAAAAGATGCGGCCCTTGCCTCCCTAGAGACGCTGCGCAGGAAGTTGGCTGAAGCCGAAGCGAGGGCGCGTGAGGCAGATGCCCTTCGTGCGAAACTTCAGGAGAATGAGCGGCAGAAGACGGATATGGAGAACAGGACCCGAAAGGCTCTCGATGAACAGGCCGTGCTGGAAGGGACGCTCAGAGAAAAGGAATCGGTCATCTCCGCGTTAGAGGCGAAAAAGGCAGAGTTCGAAAAACAGCGTGACGGGAGCCGTGATGCGGCAGAGGCATACCGGAAGCTAGATGAGTCAAACAGGCTGATGGCGGTATTGAACGACGATTACCGCACTCTGATGCAGAAGTACGAAGCCCTTTCGCGGGAGAGGGATCTGGCCCGGAGGAGGCAGGAGGAGGTCGCCGGGAGGATGGGCAGTTACGATTTCCCTGTTCTCAGAATCGGAGACCGGAAGTATACAATGTCAGAGGTGATCGCGGAGAGCATCATTTCGGCCCGCGTGCTGTCGAAGATGAAGGTAGTGTCGGTCCCGTGGCGCCGGAATAATCCCTATGATGATTTTGCAGTCGAGCAGATCCTGTATGCGCGGGCGGGCGATGCTGTCAAGAAGGCTAGACGCGCGGAAATCGAAAGACTATCGGCGACATACCGCTTTGACAGCAGAGAGGAGGAATATCTGATAAAATACCTCTCGATAGATGATTTTGTGAAACGACAAATCGACGGGTACGCTGTTGATGAGGCCCGGATCAGAAAATATTATGAGGAGAACAGGAATCTGTATGCAACGGGGAAGGCCGAAAAAACAGTTGCGATGCTGGTATTGCCCTATACCGCGGATACAAAGCTTGAAGAGGCCATCCGGATGACGGAGATTGAGTCCGAGGTGTCCGGGGGCATGCCGTTCGCTGAGGTGCTGAAGACCCGTCATGGCCTGACGGTGAAGCAGATGCCCTATGGAGACCTTCCTTCCTGGATCAGGGAGAAGATCAGGGATCTCAAGCCCGGAGATACGGGCACCGTGATTTCTACGGATGATCAGTATATGATTTGCCGCATTGGGAAACCAGAGCCTGTCTACCGGAGATATGAGGACGTGAGAGATTCAATCAGAAAAGCCCTGGCCTCGTCCGATATCCTTGGTCCCTGGCTTGACAGCGTGAGAAAAGAAGCCGAGGTCATACAGTGATCTTCAGGCGCAATCCCCACGCGGCCATCGACAAGCAGATTCAGCAGGCGATGCAAAAGCCGCTGACTGCCGAGAATCTTAACTATATAGGTGATCTTTATCTTCGCAAGGGCGAGAAGGATTTGACCATAGAATGCCTTTATAATGCAATAACAAAGCTGCACGGGTCCCAGCGTGAGAAACTGATCGCCCTGTATAAGAAAATCATCAAGCTCGCACCGGCGGATGTAAAGGCATATAAGGGCCTGATAGAAATATTTGCGAGGATGGGGCTGGTTGCTGAAGAGGTGAAATATCTCTCGATGCTCGCGAGACTTTACCAGAGCACGGGTGAATATGAAAAGGCGAATGCCTCGTATCGCAGGGTGCATGTGATCGATCCCGGTAACGAGGTGGCCAGGAAGTATTTCGAAAAGGGGAAACAGGCAGTGACTGAGGCGCCGGACGGTAATGCGGATATAGGGATGGATGATGCCGTAGCGCTTCTTTCCGGTCTACCTGAAATCGGGAACCTCCAGGAAATTGAAGACGCCGGCCGGACAGAGGCGCCCCGTGGGGAATCTTTCCCGCCTGATGACGTCTCCGGAGATGCAACCGCCCTGGCAGAAGAAAGATGCGAGGCTGAAGCAGGCCTGGCGGCAACTCTGTTGCCCCCCTCGCGGCGAAGAAATAAAAAGGTTTATCTGGCAGCCTCAGTTGCTGTATTATTAGTGGTGCTCGGCGTTGCGGGATTCCGTATGCTTGCAAAGAGGGGCGCCGTGGGGTCCGGACGTGTGGGGGGGCAGGCTGCCTCCGGTCCATCACAGAATCTCGTCGGGCGAAAGGACGAGCGTGTTGAGATAACGGTCGTGCCACTTACGGAAGGATTGACAAAGGAGGTAGTGCCTGGCGGTATGTCTGAAGGCACGGAAATGTCGTCGTATCGGGTGTATGAAGTGACCATACGTCCGGTGAAGGGGTGCGTGTCTCCTGAATTCATCCGGGACCCCTCTGCGATGACATCGTTTGTCGGAGCCGATGGCGGGAGGAGCCGTGCGGTGCCGGTCAAGGGGCTTGAAAAAATGAGCAGGATCGTTTATAAGTCTAATGTGCCGGGATGCGGGGAGAACGCTGCCGTATACATGAAGTTTTTCGTGGCTCAGCCCAAGGCCCAGCAGAGCAGAGGCATCACCATTGAAGGTATAGAGAAAGGCGTTGCGGAAACGATAACGTGGGACTAAGGATCTTGATCAGAGGCGTCTCCAGGCTTGTGCGTGCGCTGCTGCTTATTCCGGTTATCATCGTTGCTGCTTCCTTCGTTTCAGAGGCTTCTCCCCCTCCTCGCACGGCAAAAGTCATCGTGCGGGCCGATTCATCACTACAGCGCGTCATCCAGAACGCGGGCTATAAGCTTTCAGATAAGGACATTGCCGGTTTCCTGAGAGAATTCATGGACCTCAACGAAGGGGTCAGGAGTATTAGTCGTATCAGGAAGGGGACCGTTTTGCTGCTGCCACTGTCGAAGCTGGAAAAGAAGCAGGCCGGAAAGCGTTCTGCGGTCCGGGAGCCTATCCACCAGAGCGTTCGCCCCGCCGCCCCTGCAGAGCCTGCGGTCACTGAACAGCGGGAGAGGGTGTCGCCTCCGGAATTTGCGGCCCCCGGTCTTCCCAGAAAGTCCGTCCTCGCGAATATAAGGACGGTTCTCGACGAACTGTACGGAGGGGTTACGACTGAATCTGGAGGGCTGAAGTTCTTCTCTGTCGGTGAAAGGAGCGAGATCTCTTTCGATACCTCGGATTTCCCGATGATGGTCATGAACGGGGGAGGGGTGCTCGTGGTAGATGCGACGGGACTCCTTCCCGACGAAATTAAACAGATCATTCGCAGTGTCTGGCCCGAATATACCTTTGTCAGTTACCATGATGGCAGCGATCTCAGAAAGGTCGTGGAGAATCTTCTGGTCTCTCTCGGCTATTCGGTCCAGCGCGACGCCACTCTGATTGCGGGTGGCCGCTCGAAGATCGAATATCGCGCCGACTTTGTCATTGTCAGAAAGGGCAGCGATCTGATGGACGGGGATATCATGGCGCTGAGTATTGTGAAACCCCGGGAGGCTGAGGTCCCTTCGGCCCTGCTTCGCTGGCTTGGTGAGCGCGACATCCGTATTATTCAGCTGCATGAAGCGAATGAACGCACAGGCGGTCCCGGCGCTGCGGAAGTGGCGGATGACCGTGCGGTCAGCGACGTGCGTGCATTTATCGAAACCCTCGCCGGGCAGCTCGGATATGCGGTCAGGCGGGATGTGCCGATAGAACTTTCGGACCGGAGGGAATACCACTACACACTTCACGCCGATCTCAGTATCGAGGCGGGTCGCAGGATAAAGGTGATCGAATTTGCGCCGATGTCAGAGCCCGAGATCGGATTCGCTCACGGACAAGGAGTTGATATCATATCTCTCAACCTGCTTGAGGATACCGGGTCTGCAGCGGGCCGGCTGGCCGATCTCCTCGGGGTGATTCATACAGATGATGCAGCAAGATATTCTCCCTATATCACCCCGCGGCGGTCGCGGTATCGCCTGTATCTCCCGGGTCTCTTCCTGAGAACTGTAAGGGGGTCGTTCCTTGTTACGGATACCGAACTAGCTCCGGACCTGCTGCGGGAGATTGTCGATCCCTCCGTGAAGGTGATAACCTATTAACATTTCATTATTTCTTTGACAGACGACCGATAAATATGATATTCATATAACTCAATATTTCTAAAACATGAGGGCATATAGCATGGACATACATAACCGTTTTCTGCAGCACTGTGCTGCCATTATCATCGCCGTTGTCATTGTCGTCTGCATGAGTGGTGCCGCGTCGGCGGGCACTGTTGTTGTCAAACCCGGCCAGTTCGATCATTTCACCATCCAGCTTCCGGAGAAGGCAGTGGCGGGTGAGAACTTTATCGTGAAGGTCCAGGCATACGACCTTAATAACAATCTGATCACAAACTTTATCGAGTCGGGCAAGGAGTTCAGGATTGAAGTCGATGGAGCGGCCTCTGTCCAGCCATCCCTGCTGAGCGGGTCTTCCTTTTCCGGCGGAACGGCGAATATTTCGATCAACAGCAAAAAGGCGGAAAAAATAGTCTTTTCTATCCGCGAAGCAGGCGGGACTGTGCCGGTCATTTCTAGAGAGATCGTGGTGGTTCCGAACAAACTGGAACATTTCGTTCTGCAGGCTCCCTCGACGGTCAGGGCCGGTGCCCGCTTCGACGTGCGTATTATAGCAAAAGACCTCTTCGACAATACGGTTGATGACGTCGAAATCGGAAGGAACCTGAAAGTGATGTCTTCGGGGACTGCTTCTCCGACAGTCGTCGGCACAGGTATTGATTTCAAAAACGGCACTGCTATGGTCACGTTTGTTTCGGAAAAGACGGGCAGTGCATTCATAGAACTGCAAGAGGCCACCAGCGGAAGCAGGGGCGTATCCAACGAGGTTGAAATTGCTCCTGCGGCGTTGAGCTATTTCAAGGTGCAGGCCCCGAAGACGGTAACAGCCGGCGAGCCCTTTGACCTGCTTGTTTCTGCCTATGATGCCTTTGATAACCTGGTCACGAACTATGCCTCGATTGGTTCGGGCGCGACGCTGAGGACCACAGGTAATACAAAGATCGAACCAACGACTGTATCGGCGGCGGATTTCAAAAATGGACAGGCGGTCGTCAAGGCAGCATACGAAAAGGCTGAGGATATTGCGGTCATCGTAAAAGACGTCAACAGCGAGAAATCTGGGAAGTCGTCCGAGATCCAGGTTGCGAATGCGGCTCCTGATCATTTTGTGGTCGTGACCCCTGATCAGGCGGTCTCCGGTCAGCGCTTCAGGATACGGGTTGAGGCTTATGACCGGTACAATAACATTGTCAGGAATTATAATCTCTCCGGAAATGAGGTCTTGCTGAGCACCTCAGGGACGAGCTATATCACCCCGTCTGTTATTCTCCCTACGGAGTTTATTGATGGGGTGGCGGTTGTGGAGGTGATGTACGACAGGGCTGAATCCTTTACGATTTCTGCAAAGATGCTCGGGGACAGGAGGCAGCTTTCGAAGGTGACGGTCAGCGAAGAGATGCATGAAGAAACTCCCCGGCATATGGCTGTGAGGAAGGTAGCGGAAACTGCGGTGCAGGAGAAGAGGCCGACGGCTGAGTCCACGACGGAGAAAAAGGCAGAGCATAAGACTGAAAAGAAACTTGAGCATAGGGCCGAAAAGCATAAGGCCGAGAAGAAGGAGCCGGTTAAACAGGAGGCGAGAAAGGCCGAGACAGAAAAGGCCCTGGCTGCGGTAAAAGAGGAGAAAATAGAAACGGCCAGGGAGGACTTGCGGAAAGAGAAGGCTGAAGTGCATGCGCGTAAGGCAGCCGAAGAAAAGAGGGAGGCCCCTGTAAAACATGAGGCTGCACCCGCGGCCCCGAAACAGCCTGAGCCGAAACACCCTGCACCGAAGCAGGTGGCGAAGGCAGCCGAGCATCCCAAGCCCGTACCTGAGACCGCAAAGCCTGCAGTGAGGGAAGAAAAGAAGGCTGGTAAGCAGGAGACGATGACAGCGGTGAGCAAGATAGCAGCTATAGAGGCGAGGAACAAGGCGATGCTGGTGATCAACCTTACCGATGTCCAGCCCCAGTTTGCGTATTCCGATTCCGTCACGACGCGGGCAGGCAAGGAGTGGCTTAAACTCGCGCTGAAACCGGCGGTAAGGAAGACGGAGAAGACCTTCAAGTTCAAGTCCTCATTTGTCGGAGATGTGCTGGTGGAAGAGGACCAGTCGGGCCAGAATCTGCTTAACATCTATATCGAGTTGCTTCCTGCCGGAGTGACCTTCGATATCGAGAGGATAAAAAACACCCTGATCGTTACACTCTCGAAGCCCTGATCCGAAGTCCCCGGAGAGCGGGAGTAAAGGTCCATGAGTAAGGTCCATGAGTAGCAACTGCGGTATCTGCCGGCACGGACACGATACAAAACCGGATGGGCAGAAGCCTTCCCCGGGCACTGTATGGTGCGGCCAGAGAAAGATCCAGATGGCCAAACACCGCCAGATGCCCTGTTTTGTCTCCCTTCCCGGTATGAAGATCGGACATTGTGTTGACTGCAGGCGGGCCAGGATCACGAAGCCCACAGGAGGTTCCCCTCAATTGGGGAATGTCTGGTGCGAGAAGAAGCACCTCGAAATAAACAAACAGCGCAGCATGGAGTGTTTCGAGTAATTCTTTCGTCTCATTCTTTTTTGCTCGTCTTTACCCTCACGTAATATTTCGCATCCGTCAGTACAATTAGAAGTTGTCATCCCTTTTATTTTTACTCATTTTTTACACTTCTGCAGTGATTCTTTACCCCAACCTTGCTCTTTTCCATGATAGGATGGAAATAACGGAGGTACTCAAATGGATGTGTTATATGTCGGGCTGTTAATCGTTTTTTTTGCCCTTACCGCTTTGCTGGTAAAACTTTTCGAGAAGGTGTAGGAGGCTGCATTATGGAAATTTTTTATTGGATAGGCGGTATTATTGCCCTGGGGCTTCTGGTCTATCTTACGGTTGCCCTCATGAAGCCGGAGATATTCTCATGACTACAAATGGCATAATTCAAATAGCGTTGTATATTGTGGTCCTTCTGGTCCTTGTAAAACCATTGGGCGGTTATATGGCAATGGTGTATGAGGGCAAAGCATTCTGGCCCAATCGGGTCCTGGCCCCTGTCGAAAGACTGATCTATCGACTGTTGGGCATACGACCGGATGACGAGATGACCTGGAAGACATATGCGGTCGCGGTTCTCGCGTTCAAGTTCGCATTTTTCTTTCTGTTATATCTCATTCTTCGCCTGCAGGGAATATTGCCGCTGAACCCACAGAAGTTTGCCGGGGTCCCGCCTGATCTTGCCTTCAATACTGCGGTCAGTTTCCTTACAAATACCAACTGGCAGTCCTATGGCGGCGAATCGACGATGAGCTACCTGACGCAGATGATGGGGCTCAGTGTCCAGAACTTTGTCTCGGCAGCTCAGGGGATGGCTGTACTGGTTGCTCTCATCCGGGGCTTTACCAGACGGAGCGCAAGCACCATCGGCAATTTCTGGGCTGACCTCACGCGCACCACGCTCTACATCCTGCTGCCGTTGTCTTTGATCCTGGCAGTGGTGCTGGTTTCGCAGGGAGTGGTGCAGAACTTCAGCCACTTTAAAAATGTGCCGCTTCTTCAGAAGATCACCTATGACAGTCCCAAAGTTGATGCTGACGGCAAAGCAGTCACAGGTGCAGACGGAAAGCCTGTGACTGAGCATGCCAAGGCTTCTGTGCAGACATTGCCGCTTGGGCCCGCCGCCTCGCAGGTTGCGATCAAGCAGCTCGGCACAAACGGTGGCGGTTTCTTTAATGTGAACTCGGCGCATCCGTTTGAAAACCCTACGCCCCTTTCGAATTTCCTGGAGATGCTCTCCATTCTTCTGATCCCCGCGGCCCTATGCTATACATTCGGAAAAATGGTCGGCGACAGGAGACAAGGCTGGGCTTTGCTTGCTGTCATGCTGGTTATATTTATTCCTCTCCTGTTATTCTGCTATTCGTTCGAACAGGCCGGGAATCCTCTCCTTACGGAGGCCGGTGTGAATCAGACGGCCAGTGATCTTCAGCCCGGCGGTAACATGGAAGGCAAGGAACTGCGCTTCGGCATAGCCAATTCCGCCCTCTGGGCAACGGCGACAACAGCGGCCTCCAATGGTTCGGTTAATGCGATGCACGATTCATTCAGTCCTCTGGGCGGGCTCGTGCCGATGGTCTTGATACAACTGGGAGAGATAATATTCGGAGGTGTCGGCTCCGGCCTTTACGGGATGCTTGCCTTTGCGATGGTGGCGGTTTTTGTCTCCGGTCTCATGGTCGGCCGCACTCCGGAATACCTGGGCAAAAAGATCGAGGCGTTTGAGATGAAGATGGTAGCGATCGTGATACTGGTACCCGCCGCTTGTGTTCTGCTTGGTACAGCAGTTGCGTCAGTAACAAATGCAGGTGTCGCAGGCATTTCGAACCCCGGACCCCACGGTTTTTCGCAGATTCTGTATGCCTTTTCATCGGCAGGGAACAATAACGGCAGCGCCTTTGCGGGCCTCTCGGCGAACACCCCGTTTTATAACACCCTGTTAGGTGTCTGCATGCTCTTCGGCAGGTTCTGGGTCATGGTGCCAATAATTGCGATCGCGGGGTCTCTGGCATCGAAAAAATATGTGACTCCTAGCGTGGGCACACTGCCGACACATACGCCGCTGTTTGTCTTTTTTTTGGCAGGCATAATTATTATTGTCGGAGCGCTTACGTTCCTCCCCGGCCTGGCGCTGGGACCGATCGCCGAACATCTGACGCTTTACAAGTAAGAGGAGGAATAGATAATGACTCATAAAAAGAAAAAGCACGCCCTTTTTGAAGCGAAGATAATAAGACGTGCTCTGATAGATTCGCTGATCAAACTCAATCCGAAAAACCAGTTTCGGAACCCGGTTATGTTTGTGGTCGAGGTTGGAAGCGTCCTGACGACGCTCCTCTTTACGTATGCCCTGTTCGTTCCCGGCACGGAATCCGCGGGGTTCATCCTCGGCATCTCGTTATGGCTCTGGGCCACGGTGCTTTTCGCAAATTTTGCGGAATCCGTTGCCGAAGGCAGGGGCAAGGCACAGGCAGATGCCCTGCGCGGATCGAGGAAGGATATCCAGGCAAAACGTCTTTCAAAACCTGAGCGGGAAGCAACCCTCAGTATCATCCCCTCCTCCCAGTTGAGAAAGGGAGACCATATCCTCGCAGAGGCGGGAGACATAATCCCCGGAGACGGCGAAATTGTGGTGGGTGTGGCTTCAGTGAACGAGAGTGCCATAACCGGCGAGAGCGCCCCTGTAATCCGGGAAAGCGGAGGCGACAGGTCTGCGGTGACCGGGGGTACAGAGGTGCTGTCGGACTGGCTCGTCATACGGATCACCGCCAACCCCGGTGAGACATTCCTCGACAGGATGATCTCGATGGTGGAAGGCGCGAAGAGGCAGAAGACGCCGAATGAAATAGCACTGGATATACTGCTTGCGGGCTTGACCATAATCTTTCTGCTGGCTGTCGTCACGCTTCTGCCCTTCTCCCTGTTCAGTGTAAAGGCGGCAGGCCACGGCAGCCCGACATCGATCACCGTGCTTATATCATTGCTCGTCTGTCTTATCCCGACGACTATCGGAGGGCTCCTGTCCGCCATCGGCATTGCGGGCATGGACCGCATGATCCAGGCGAACGTCATCGCAATGTCCGGTCGTGCTGTTGAGGCAGCCGGCGATGTCGATGTGCTCCTTCTCGACAAGACCGGCACCATAACATTGGGGAACAGGCAGGCCACTGCCTTTATTCCTGCCGATGAAGTGGACGGCAAGGATCTGGCCGATGCTGCTCAGCTCTCCTCATTAGCCGATGAAACCCCTGAGGGCAGGAGTATCGTCATACTGGCAAAGGAGAAATACGGTTTCCGCGAACGCGATATCCACGCTCTCAATGCGACTCTGGTCCCGTTTTCCGCCCATACCCGCATGAGCGGCGTCAACCTGGGTGACAGGGAGATACGAAAAGGCGCGGCGGATGCGATAGAAGAATATGTGAGTAAGCAGAAAGGCGCCTTTCCATCGGACGTAAGGGCCGCTGTTGAGGAAATAGCGCGGCAGGGCGGTACCCCCCTGGTTGTGGCTGAAGGGAAGAGGGTGCTTGGTGTTATTCGGCTTAATGATATTGTCAAAGGCGGAATAAAAGAACGGTTTGCTGAGCTTCGGCGTATGGGCATCAAGACGGTTATGATCACGGGTGACAACCCGCTTACTGCCGCAGCGATAGCTGCAGAGGCAGGGGTTGACGATTTCCTTGCCCAGGCCACTCCTGAGGCCAAGCTGAAGCTCATCCGCGAGCACCAGGCGGGAGGCAGGCTTGTGGCGATGACAGGAGACGGAACCAATGACGCTCCTGCGTTGGCTCAGGCCGATGTCGCTGTTGCCATGAACACCGGAACACAGGCTGCAAAAGAGGCTGGGAATATGGTTGATCTGGACTCAAATCCAACAAAACTGATCGAGGTGGTCGAGATAGGCAAGCAGTTGTTGATGACGCGCGGCACGCTCACCACATTCAGCATAGCCAACGATGTGGCAAAATACTTTGCGATTCTGCCGGCTGCGTTTCTTACAATATACCCGCAGCTTGGCAGCCTCAACATCATGGGACTCTCGACGCCTCAGAGCGCCATCCTGTCTGCGGTCATATTCAACGCGCTGATAATAATAGCGCTGATCCCCCTGGCCCTGCGCGGCGTTCCTTATCGTCCGATGGGGGCTGGAGTTGTGCTGCGCAACAACCTTCTTATCTACGGACTCGGCGGCCTGATTGTCCCGTTTGTCGGTATCAAACTGATCGATATGATTATAACGGCTCTTAAACTGGCATAAGGAGAGAATACAATGATGAAAATTATACGACCTGCACTGGTTTCACTGGTTGTCTTTACGGTTCTTACTGGAATAATCTATCCCCTTACGGTGACGGGCATTGCGCAACTGATCTTCCCGGCCCAGGCGAACGGCAGCCTTATAGTGAAAGGCGGGAAGCCCATCGGCTCTGAACTGATCGGTCAGCCTTTTGATGATCCAAAATATTTTTGGGGCAGGCTGTCTGCGACATCTCCGTTTCCCTATAATGCTGCCTCTTCGTCCGGTTCCAACCTGGCGCAGACCAACCCGGCGTTGTTAGAGCAGGCGAAGGCAAGGATAGAGGCGCTGCGAAAGGCCGATCCACAAGCCCCTGCATCGGTCCCGGCGGACCTGACTACTGCTTCGGGCAGCGGCCTTGACCCGCACATAAGTCCTGCTGCCGCAGAGTATCAGGTGAGGCGGGTGGCAGAGAACCGTGGTATTGATGAGGCCAAGGTCCGGGCGCTTGTCGCGGCCTATACTGAGCCGAGACAGCTCTGGATTCTGGGAGAGCCGACTGTAAATGTTCTTAATCTGAATCTGGCGCTCGACGACCTGAAGAAGGAGTAAAAAAATGAAGTCCGGATTAAAAGCGAACGGTGTGAAAAAAAAGTTGGTCAGTGCGCTGATTGTGACTCTGTTTCTGCCGGGTTTCTGCATGACCCCTGCCACATTTGCAGTATCCTACCCGGCCCAGCTTTATCATCAGGAGGTGAGGCATGACAAGTTTGTGAAAGGCGACACGGTCTATCTGTTTCATAGCGGCACTGAAGACGTAAGGAAGGCCATTCATGTCAATGATACCCTTGCCGTCTACAGGACAAGCCCGTCATGTGAAGTATCGCCAGTTGGAATAATCAGGATAATGTCGTTTGTCGGTGAAACGTATATAAAGGGAGAGGTCTTTGCCGGTGAGATCAAGCCTGATGACATTGCGAAGACAAAAGCCGCTTCGTGTCTTGTAATTAGTGCCGGGATTTGCGATCATTAGTCAGATATGTCCAAGTTCTCTTTCGGGTTGCCATGCGTGAACAGGCGGAGTGATTGATGGATGACAGACGTCCCAGTCCCGATGAGCTTTTAGCCAATCTGAAGGTCGAAGAGGAGCGAGAGCGTGAGGGAAAACTGAAGATATTCTTCGGTGCGGCACCCGGCGTCGGGAAGACCTATGCCATGCTGGAGGCTGCGCGTGAGAAGCGTTCAGAGGGGATCGACGTTGTTGCAGGTATCGTGGAGACCCACGGTCGCCGTGAGACCGGGGTCCTCGCCGAAGGCCTCGAAATAATCCCCCGCCGCGAGATCGAATATAGCGGGGCGGTACTTCGCGAATTTGATCTGGATGCGGCCCTGAAGCGCAGACCCGGGCTGATCCTTGTCGACGAACTTGCCCATACGAATGCGCCGGGGTGCCGCCATAAGAAGCGCTGGAAGGATGTCTTCGAACTTCTTGCCGCAGGCATCAATGTATACGCCACCCTGAACGTCCAGCATATCGAAAGCCTGAATGACGTAGTGGCCCAGATTACGGGCGTTGTTGTGCGGGAGACCGTGCCGGACCTTGTCCTTGACAGGGCCGATGAACTCGCGATCATCGATCTCCCTCCCGAAGATCTTCTCCAGCGCCTGAAGGAGGGCAAGGTCTATACGGGAGAGATGGCTGAGCGGGCGCAGCACAACTTCTTCCGCAAGGGGAACCTGCTGGCGCTCCGCGAGATCGCCCTGAGGAGAACCGCCGAGCGTGTTGACGAGCAGATGCAGACATACCGGCAGGTCAAGGGGGTCAGGGAAGTATGGCCGGCTGCTGAGAGGATTATGGTCTGCATCGGTGCAAATCCCCGCTCTATCAGGCTCATCAGGGCTGCAAAGCGGATGGCCGCCAGTCTCCACGCTGAATGGATGGCGGTGAGCATCGAGGCCCCGGCCAAGGTGAAGCCCTCGGAGAGCGATCTGAGACAGCTGGCCGATCACATGCGCCTGGCCGAAAGCCTTGGTGCTGAAACGGTCACTCTTTCGGGGCATAGGGCGAGCGAGGAGATCCTGAACTACGCGAGGTCACGCAACGTCACGAAAATTATCATCGGTAAAGCGACGCACCCCAGATGGAAGGACAGGATTTACGGTTCCTTTTTGGATGAAATCGTGCGCGGCAGCGGCGACATCGATATCTATGTCATAACGGGGGATGCCGGAGAGCCGGCACATAAGATATCCCCACGTCCTGCAAGTAGCAGATGGAAGAAGCAAGACTGGCTCATAGGCATAGGAAGCGTCATGGTCTGTACCGGGATTGCTGCGGTAATCGCGCCCTACGTCACCCTTGTGGATCTGGCGATGATGTATATGCTGGGTATTGTCGTCACGGCGAGTTTTGCCGGCAAGGGGCCGTCTCTCCTGGCAACGGTGCTGAGTGTGGCGGCCTTCGATTTCTTTTTTGTACAGCCATACTTCACCTTTGCCGTCAGCGACGTGCGGTACCTCTTCACCTTTGTGGTGATGTTCGTTGTTGCTCTAGTGATCAGCAGTTTGACTCTTCGCGTGCGCCAGCATGCGGCTGCGGCCCGTCAACGGGAAAAGAGGACTGCGGCACTTTATAATCTTAGTCGTGAACTTGCGCATGAGAGGGGTTTTGACCGTCTGAGCTCCGCCGCGATACGGCAGATAGGTGAGGTTTTTTCGAGTAAGGCAGTTGTCCTCGTTCCTGGCGAAAAAGGGATACTGGAGGTGCCATTTATGGGACTGAACGCCTTTGCCCCTGACAGAAGAGAGGCGAGTGTGGCCCAATGGACCTTTGACCATCACCAGCGTGCAGGTCTCGGGACCGACACACTTCCCGGGTCAAAGGCTCTGTATCTGCCCCTTATCGCCTCATCAAAGACTGTGGGGGTATTGGGAATCCTTCCCGGTCCGTCAGTGGGTACCTTTGATCAGGACCAGATCCACGCGCTGGAAAGTTTTGCCAACCAGACAGCCCTTGCAATCGAAAGGGCCTTTCTTGCGGAAGATGCCCAGCGTGCCCTTGTGAAGGCAGAGACGGAGTCCCTGCGCAATACCATGCTCAGTTCGGTTTCCCATGATCTGCGTACACCCCTTGCCGTTATTACGGGGGCCGCATCGACCCTGCTGCAGAAAGACGTTGTCCTTGATTCGTTTAATCGGCGGGAGCTGCTACAGACCATTTATGAGGAGTCTGACCATCTCAATCAGCTCATCCGCAATGTTCTCGATATGACCCGGCTTGAGTCCAAGGCGATAACCGTAAAAAAGGAATGGCAATCTTTCGAGGAGATAGTCGGCGTCGTACTCGACAGGCTTCACGACAGACTCAAAGACCATCCCCTCACGATCGACCTGTCCGAGAAGCTGCCTCTCATCCCTTTTGATCCGCTTCTTATTGAGCAGGTTCTTATGAATCTCCTTGATAACGCCCTCAAATATACACCGAAGGGGACCCCCCTGGCGCTGGGTGCGTCGATCCAGGGAGATGACGTCCTTGTCGAGCTGTCGGACCGCGGTCCCGGAATTCCTGAAGGGGCTGAAGAGGACATCTTCGAAAAGTTTATGAGGGGGTCGTCTGCGGGTGGAGGTATCGGCCTGGGGCTGACAATATGCCGGGCGATTATTGGTGCACATGGGGGGCGCATATGGGCCGGGAACCGCGACGGAGGCGGAGCGGTCTTCAGATTTACCCTCCCCGTCCGAGAGGAACCTCCCGGTATGGAGAAGGAAATCGAATCGCCTGAGGGACAATGACAAACGAGAAGACAGTGGTTCTTTTGATCGAAGACGAGCCCCAGATGAGGAGGTTCCTCAGGATAACGCTGGAAGGGCACGGTTATCGACTCATCGAGGCGCAATCCGGACAGGAGGGGCTGACAGAGGCTGCAACGCGCAGTCCCGATGTTGTGCTCCTGGACCTGGGCCTGCCGGACATGGATGGTCTGGAGGTGACAACGGCGATACGTGAGTGGAGCGGGGTGCCGATTATCGTGCTGTCGGCGCGTGACCGGGAGGACGATAAGATCCGGGCGCTGGATGCCGGGGCAGACGATTATCTTACGAAGCCTTTTGGGGCCGGAGAATTGCTGGCGCGTATTCGCGTTGCCCTCCGCCATCTGTCGCTGCAGCAGGCGGGGGGCGAAGATCCTGTCTTTGCACTAGGTAATCTCAGGGTCGATTTCGCGAAAAGGCAGGTATTGAGGGACGGGAGGGAAGTCCATCTGACCCCGATCGAATATAAACTGCTGGCTACCCTCATAAGACACGCAGGGAAGGTGATCACGCATACCCTGCTTATGAAAGAGGTATGGGGCTCCGGATATTCAGATCAGACGCATTATCTGCGCATATACATGGCGCAACTCCGTCATAAACTGGAGGCGGACCCTGCGCGGCCAAGATTTCTGATCAACGAGCCGGGTATCGGATACAGGCTCAGGATAGAGCAGGAAGAAGACCGGTAATTACCGCGGACAAGGTGCTAATCTTTGTTTGCCACCTTCCCGCGATACAGATACTTCCTTGTCTCATCGGCAACAATGACCAGAAGCATGAAGGGAACCATTATCAGCCAGACCGAAATACCGAGTGGAGCCGTCGAAAACAGTCGATTTGCCCACGGGTGATAAATGATGAAGATGCTCAGCAGCACCTCGGTAAGTATGCCCCAAAGCATGAGGCTGTTGCTCAGAAGTCCCCGACCTGCAACCGATTGTGTCATTGTCCTGCAGGCCAAGGCGGTCCCTATTTGCATGAGGACGATCGACAGGAATGTAGCGGTCGAAGCCTGACGGGCAAGTGGAGCGTCGGCCGGCAACGCCATTCCCCAATACCAGCCTCCGGCCAGGAGCACGTGGAAATAGGCGGTCAGCACACCGGCGGTGCTGATGAAACCGAGAAAGAGGTATCCCCTGATAAGCACCGCGCTGTTGATCAGCCCCTTATCCCTAGGGCGCGGAGGACGTTTCATGACATCGGATTCAGGTGGCTCGACACCGAGGGCGAGGGCAGGGATCGTCTCGGTACCGAGGTCAATCGCAAGTATCTGCATTACTGTCAGCGGCAGAGGTATTCTGATGAGGGCGAACAGGATATAGGGAATCGCCTCGGGCGTGCCGTGCGCAAATATGTACGTGATGAATTTCCTGATATTTTCAAAGACCGTTCTTCCTTCCTCGATGGCGTTCACTATGGTGGCGAAGTTATCGTCAAGTAATATCATGTCAGCTGCCTCTTTCGCTACATCGGTGCCGGCAATGCCCATTGCGATTCCGATATCAGCCTTCTTCAGGGCTGGAGCGTCATTGACCCCGTCTCCTGTAACCGCGACCCTCTCGCCCATCTCCTGAAGCACGGATACGACCCTCATTTTGTGCTTCGGTGTCATGCGGGCAAAGATGATCTCTTTTCCAGAGATCCTGTCCGCGAGCTGCCGGTCGCTCATTGTTGCGAGATCACGCCCCTCGATCACCTCCGGCTCCCCTTTAAGAAGACCTATCTCCCTGGCTATAGCCACGGCCGTCCTGCTCGCATCTCCGGTAATCATCGCAATTTTTATTCCGGCCCCATGGCAGCGTGCCACGGCCTCACGGACCTCCGGTCGGGGCGGGTCTTCAAGTCCGATAAGTCCTGCAAAGACCATCCCGGACTCGATCTGTTTAGGGTGAACGTCGACGGGGGGGGCAAGCCCCAGGTCCCTGTATGAAAAGGCCAGCACTCTGAGGCCGCTGTCCATTAGTCCGCGGCAGGTCTCCGCAATCCTGTCCAACCGTTCCCCTTCCAGTGGAACACTCTTGCCGTCGAGTAGTATATGAGTGCATAACGGGATGATGCTTTCTGCAGCCCCCTTAGTAAACGCCTTTGTCCTTCCGTCAACCAGATTCACAGTCGTCATCCGCTTGCGTTCCGAATCGAACGGTATTTCAAAAACCCTCTTTGAATCCCTGCTGCCCAGAAACTCTCGAGAAGCCCGGAGGATGGCCACCTCAGTGGGGTCGCCGATATATCTGCCGTCGGTGTGACACGCGTTGTTGCAGAGATACGCAGTGGTGAACAGCGCTTCTGCCCGGCTGCTCCGGATCTGGTCCGCCGCAAATACACGGTCTCCATAGGCGATCTGACGCAGATCCATATTGTTAAGGGTGAGGGTGCCTGTCTTGTCAGTGCAGATAAAGGTGACCGATCCCAGGGTTTCAACTGAGGCAAGTGTCTTTATCAGGACCTTCTTCTTCAGCATCCTCCTGCCGCCCATCACCAGTGCAAGGGTTACTGTGGGGAGCAGCCCTTCGGGGACATTGGCCACGATCAACCCGATAGTAAATATGAAGTTCTCCCAGAAAGACCTGCCTATGAGCCTTCCTATCATAAAAAACACAATACCCATTACTGACGCCATTACGGCGATGAACCTGGTTATCTTGACGATCTCCTTTTGGAGCGGGCTCATTCCTGTCTCGACCGCGCTTGTCAGACGGGCTATCCGACCGAATTCGCTACTCATGCCCGACGCAAAGACGACCGCGCAGCCCCGTCCGCTCACGATGGAGGAGCCGGCGAAGGCAATGTTACGGCTTTCTATCAGTTCTCCGCAAAAAGGTTTGCTGTCAAGCGGCACGGGTTCTGCTTCGCCGGTAAGGGGGGCGTTATTTGCCATGAGGTTTGCGGACTCTATAATACGCGCATCAGCCGGGACCTTCAGTCCCTCGCTCAGCAGAATAACGTCTCCGGGAACGACTTCGCGCGCCACGATAAGGACCTCCCTCCCTTCCCTTATTACCCTGACCTGAAAAGGCAGCAATTGTCTCAATATTTCGATCGCCTTTTCGGCGCGATATTCCTGTATGAAAGTGAAAATGGCGTTCAGTATTATCACTGCGACTATTGCCAGCCCCAGGTTAAGCATGCCTTCCCCCGGGTGCAGAGCCTCTGATATGAATGACAGCCCGGCGCCTATCCAGAGCAGTACTGCCAGTAAATGGGTAAACTGTCGAAGAAACTTTACGGTGAGCGGCGTTTTGCTTGTCTCCCTGATCTCGTTAGGTCCGAATTCGTTCAGACGCTTCCGTGCCTCGCTTGACGAAAGACCGTTTTCCGATGTGACGAGATTCAGAAAGACATCTTCTCGAGAGAGATTATGTATCTTCATGGCGGAGTTTCAGTATGATCAGGTTGCAGGGGGTTTCCTTCAGCACTTCTTCAACCGGATTGCCCCTGATCAGGGAACGGAGAAGCCCCCGCTCACTGGCCCCCATGATAATAAGGTCATGTCTCTTCACCGCAGCCTCGATCATAATGTTCCTGCCGGTTCTGCCGGGATGAAGCTTCTTTTCGTGGGTAATCCCGTAATGGTCGAGACGGTGGATGAACCCGGAGATGTCGTGAGGGATTTTCTTCTCCCATTCAGAGGTGCTCATATGCAGTTCGCCATGAAAGAAAGTGCTGGCCGGCCGCGTAAGGTGCAGGAGATGCACAGACGATCCAAATGAGCGTGCGAGCATTGCGGTAAAGTACGACCATTCGGAAATATGGCACATTCGTGCCTTGAGCGGCACCAGAAGTTTTCCGGGATGTATGCGTCCGAGATGGACTACCCTTACAAGTGCCACTGAACAGGGAAGGGACAGGGAGAGCCGCCGGGCAGTCGTCCCTTCGTAAAACCTCTTATTTACGTCTTCGTGGCGGGTGGCGGTAAAGACAAGGTCGATCCCCTCGGAAAGGACCAATTTCTTTATCTCTGCCGCGGGGCTGCCGGTGGCGACAACGCTCTCGGCATCCACCTCCATCTCACGGGCACGGTGAAAAAGTCTCTTTACCGACTCTTCGGCGTGGCGGAAGGCCTCGTCCGGTATACCCTTTTCAGCAACATAGCAAAGATAGATTCTGGCCCCGGTCGCTTTGGCCAGGTGCATGGCATAGCGTGCGGCTACCTCGGCATTGACATGTTCGTTCACGGCCGCAAGAATCTTTTTGTACATGATGCCCATGACTACAGGATATCACTATAGGGGAGGGTACTCAATCTGGAAGGAATTCGCGAGATCAGGCCTTGAGACTGCGCAGCCTTTCCGTAAGCCCGGTATACCGCATCTGCGGCTTGTTGTTTTTTATCGCGATTGCCAGCGCCTTCTTCGTTCCGATCACGACGACCAGCTTTTTTCCCCTCGTGATCGCTGTATAGAGCAGATTCCTCTGGAGCATCATATAGTGCTGCGTCAGCAGCGGGATCACCACTGCCGGGTATTCGCTGCCCTGGGACTTATGCACGGAGACGGCATAGGCCAGGACGATTTCCTCCAGATCCATGAAGTCGTAGGAGACCGGCCTTCCGTCAAATTCGACCGTCACCGTCTGCTCCTCCATGTCGATCGTCCTGATCCTGCCGATGTCGCCATTGAAGACATCCCTGTCGTAGTTGTTCCTGATCTGCATCACCTTGTCGCCGGTCTTGAAGAGCCTCCCCCCTCGGGCCAGTTCGACGGTAGATGTATTCAGATGCTTCTGAAGTTCCTGGTTCAGATTCGCTGCCCCTATGACGCCCCGGTGCATAGGGGTCAGTACCTGGATGTCCCGCGAGGGATGGAAGCCGAACTTCCCGGGGATCCTCGTGGCGCACATCTCGACGACCATGCCGCACGCCTCTGCGGGGTCTTCGCACTGGAAGTAATAAAAATCCTGGGGTGTGTCCTTTTCCGAATTGATATAGGGAAACTCGCCGTGGTTGATCCGGTGGGCATTGACCACAATCAGGCTTTGGCGTGACTGCCTGAAGATCTCGTTAAGGGTTATCGTAGGGACTCTGCCGGAGGCGATGATATCTTTCAGCACATTGCCGGCGCCGACGGACGGAAGCTGGTCTATATCGCCTACCAGGACGAGGGTGGCCCGGAGAGGCACCGCCTTCAGGAACTGGTGCATCAGGATCGAATCGATCATTGAAGCCTCGTCGACGATGATCAGGTCGGCATCGAGCGGGTTGTCCGCGTTCTTCTTGAAGCCGCCCTTTGACGGGCTGAACTCAAGGAGTCTGTGGATCGTCTTTGCCTCGAAGCCTGAGGCCTCGGACATTCTTTTGGCTGCGCGGCCGGTCGGGGCTGCCAGGAGCACATTCCTGCCGGACTTCCGGTAGAGCATGATGATCGCCCGGATGATGGTGGTCTTTCCCGTGCCTGGTCCTCCTGTGATGACCAGGGCCTTGTGGTCTATCGCCTCCTGTATCGCCTGTCGCTGCCTTTCGGCGAGGCTGATCCGCAGTTCCTGTTCGAGCCATGCAAAAGGTGCTGTGCGATTCAGAAGCGATCCGCTCTTCTGAGCGTCGAGCAGAGTGCCGAAATTTTCGGCGATGCCCTTTTCAGAGGCGAAAAAGGCCGAAAGATAGACGCGGTCTTCCTCGATCACCACCTTCCTGTCAAGACAGATCTGGGCAAGGGCCTGCTCTACGATCCGGGTATCGATTTCGAGAATCTTTATGCTCTCTTCGATGAGGGATGCCCGGGGATAGTATACATGGCCGTCTTCGGCCAGCTTCTGCAGCACATAGAGTATACCCTCTTCGGCGCGTATCTGTGAGTCCCGCGGGATGCCGAGTTTCTGTGCGATCTTGTCGGCGGTCAGAAAACCGATGCCGAAAATATCAGAGGCGAGCCGGTAGGGGTTTTCCTTCACCACAGTGATCGACTCTTTTCCGTATTGTTTGTATATCTTTGCCGCATAGGTCGAGCTGACCTCATGACTTTGAAGGAAGAGCATGACGTTTCTGACCTCTTTCTGCTCATCCCATGCGGTCCGGATCATCTCGATCCGCTTTGCGCCGATGCCCTCGACCTCTGCCAGCCTCCCGACTGAACCTTCGATCACGTCGAGAGTCTGCTCGCGGAACCGCTCAACCAGGCGTTTGGCCATGACCGGGCCGATGCCTTTGATCAGACCCGAACCGAGGTATCTCTCTATGCCCCCGACGGTTGCAGGTACGAGTGTCTCATAGGTCTCGATCTTGAACTGCTCTCCGTACTTCGGATGCATGCTCCATGTGCCCTTCAGACTGAGCATCTCGCCCGGCGCAACCGACACGAGACTCCCGATGATCGTGACGAGGTCACGTCTTCCGCGCACCTTCAGCCGCGCGATGGTGTAGTGGTTCTCGTCGTTATGGTAGGTGATCCTTTCGAGTTGTCCCTGAAGCTCCGTCTGCATGGAGTATTGTACCCCAAAAGGGGGTTTGTATTTCTTGACACCCGGCCCCTGATTCTTAAGACGGGGCATATGCAGAGGAAGGCCGGCTTCGTCTGCCGGGGCTTGGGATAGAAGCTGTTTCCGCACCGATCAAAAGGCGCTGTTTTGCAGAGGCTTTATTTTGGGAAAGGTCAGGCAGCTCGCCGCTATCTTCACATTATTTTCACAAACGGGCATTAGCTTAATATAAGTATTAAAATACAACGAAAGCCAAAGGAGGAAACATGATATCGGAAAGTCTCAGGGGACGCGCAAGGCGTCTGCAGGCGTTGGTTTTGGTGTTGCTGCTGATCGGATGCGGGATGCTTCTGGGTTCCGGACAGAGTGCGTATGCGGGCAGCGCAAAGATATCCGACGACTCCGTCGAATATTTGACGAAGACTGGCAGGGCGATGGCAGAGATCGCAAGTGCGGTCAAACCCGCTATCGTCAATATCTCTACAACCCGGACCGTAAAGATACAGGGCGGCATGGACCTCTTCGAAGACCCGTTTTTCAGGAGGTTTTTCGGCGATCAGCTCAACCGCCAGCGGCAGCCGCACGAGCGGAAGTCTGCAGGGCTCGGTTCCGGGGTCATCGTCTCGCCGGACGGGTACATCGTGACGAATTATCATGTGGTGAAGGATGCTGACGAGATCAAGGTTACTCTGAGCAACACGAAGGAGTATACGGGGAAGGTGATCGGCTCGGATCCCAAGACAGACATATCTATAGTCAAGATCGAGGCAAAGAACCTTCCCACTCTCCCCTGGGGTGATTCGGACAAACTCCAGGTCGGAGAGATTGTCCTTGCCGTGGGAAACCCCTTCGGCCTGAACCAGACGGTGACGATGGGAATCGTCAGCGCGGTGGGCAGGGCGAATGTCGGTATTGCAGATTATGAAGACTTCATCCAGACCGACGCCGCGATCAACCCGGGCAATTCCGGCGGGGCGCTTGTCAATGCGCACGGTCAGATGGTGGGTATCAATACCGCGATTTTCAGCACCACCGGCGGCTATCAGGGTATCGGTTTTGCGATTCCGTCAGATATGATCAAGTCCATCATGAACAGCCTTGTGAAGAGGGGCAGGGTGATTCGCGGCTGGCTCGGCGTCTCGATACAGAAGATCACGCCGGAACTCTCGAAACAGTTCAACGTGAAGGAAGATACCGGTGTCCTTGTCAGTGATGCAGTTGAAGGCGGTCCCGCGGAGAAGGCGGGTGTCGCCCGCGGCGACATTATTATCGAATACGACGGCAAGAAGATCGAAGAGCCTTCCCAGATCAGGAATATGGTGGCAAATACCCTCCCCGGCGAAGTCCATACTCTGACAGTGCTTAGGGACGGCAAGTCCCGGGCCATCAAGGTGACGATCGGAGAGGTCCCATCCGACATGAAGGGTGAGCCTGGCGATTATCACAACGTGCTGAAGGGCGTCGGCGTCCAGGCTATCACTCCTGAGCTGGCGAAGAAGCTGAATATCCCTTCACGCATCAAGGGGGTGATCATCACCGATGTCGATGAGAACAGTACCGCCTCCGGGGTCCTGATGCAGGGAGATGTGATCCAGGAGATCAACAGGCAGAAGGTGACCACCGTGAAGGAGTATGAGGGGATAGCATCGAGGATCAAGCAAAACGAAGCCGTACTGATACTTGTCTTCAGGAACGGCGGGTCCTACTTTGTGACCCTTTCCGCGAATCCATAAGGCCGGAGAACGCAGGACGCAGCCTCTACGAAAGGGGGCTGCGTCCTCTTTGTTCCCCGATCGCGTATTTCTTTATCTTGTAGCCGATCTGCCGGGGGGTTATACCGAGAAGACGCGCGGCCCGTGTCTGGTTTCCGCCTGAACTCTCCAGTGCGTCAATAATTCTCTGCTTTTCCATGTCCGCAACTGTTGAGGGAAGGGCGTCGGCAGCCCTTGCGGACTGGACCGCCTTGTGAGACATGTCTCTGATCTGAGCGGGGATATCCCTGACCTGGATGGTCTTGACAGTCGACATGACCACCAGCCGTTCTATCGTGTTTTCGAGTTCCCTGACATTGCCCGGCCAGGTGTATGTATCGAATACTCTGAGGACCTCAGGTGATATCGAGGCCTCTTTGCCGTTTTCCTCGTTGTATTTCTTCATGAAATACTCGGCCAGGATGGGGATGTCCTCTTTCCGGTCACGGAGCGGAGGAATGAATACCGGCACCACGTTGAGACGGTAATAGAGGTCCTCGCGGAACCTCCGTGTCCTCACATACTCTTCAAGATCCCTGCTCGTAGCCGCCACAACCCGCACGTTGACACTGATCGTTTTTTCACCGCCGACGCGTTCAAACTCGCGCTCCTGGAGCGCCCTCAGTATCTTCGGCTGGAGTGTCACGGGCAGATCCCCGATCTCATCAAGAAAGATCGTGCCGCCGTCGGCAAGTTCAAACCTGCCCTTTCTGAGGGAAGAGGCTCCGGTGAAGGAACCTTTCTCGTGACCGAAAAGCTCGGATTCGAGAAGCCCTTCAGGGATCGAGGCACAGTTGAATTTTATGAAAGGCCCCCTGGCCCGCGGGCTCATATAATGGATAGCCTTTGCGATTAACTCCTTGCCGGTACCGCTCTCGCCGCGCAGCAGGACGTTCGCCCGGGATGGGGAGACCCTATGGACCGTCTCGAACACCTCCTGCATCTGGTCAGACTGGCCGATCATATTTTCTATCCGGTACCGCCCCTTGAGCTGGTGTCTGAGATGCTCTCTCTCCTCCTGAAAGGCCTCGCGCTCCCGCTCGAGTTCTCGGTGGAGCTTGATCGACTGCGCGATCAGCGATGCGATGATCTTCAGGAGTTTGATGTCTTCTTCGAAGGATACCCCTTTTACATCGAAGAGCCTGTCGGCACTGAGGACCCCAAGGATTTCGGTCTTGAACTTTATCGGGACACAGAGGAAGGCGACATTCTCCTTCTTCAGATTGGCCCTCGCCCCGGTCTTGTTCAGGAAAAGAGGCTCGGTCCCTATATCGGGTATGACGATCGGAGAGCCGTTCTTTGCCACGCGGCCTATTATCCCCTCGCCGAGGCGGTAAGTTCCGCGGCCGATTTCGTCCGCAGACATGCCATATGCCGCGATGATAGCTACCTCACTGCCGGACCTCAGCGCGACCGTACCCCGCCGCATGTCGAGATACTCCGACAGCACCCTCAGCACGCCCCGCAGATTCGCATTTAGATTGATCGATGAGCCCAGGAGTTTGCTGATTTCATAGAGTGCAGTTATCTCGGTTGTCTTATAGTCCTGTGGCATCCTTTTTTCCATTTCTCATCCTCGTGTGATTATATCACGTTATCTCCCGCATTTTTCATGCCACTCAAACAGCACTGCGTTATCTCATGAGGGGCCGTTTTACTGTCCTGAAATTGCCTGTTTTTTGATCAGCCATGCCTAATTATCAGGCAGTTTGCCTGCCCCCCTGCCTCAAAAGTGAGATCTGACGTGGTGCGAACTATGGCAAGCTTCTTGATACAATGTGTGCATGTCGGTTCTCATACTGAAGAATGTGGCAGGCGAAGGCCCCGGAACAATAGAGACGTATCTACGCACTAAGGGCATCATGTATCGCATTGCCGAATGTGCGACGGAGGGTGTGCCGGACGCAGAGGCGTTCGATACGCTCGTTATGATGGGCGGGCCGATGAGTGTCAATGAAACTGAAATCTATCCTTACCTCGGGCGGGAGATAGAACTCGCCGCCGCTGCGATCAGGAGTGGCAGGAAGGTCCTGGGAGTCTGTCTTGGGGCACAGATTATGGCGAGGGCGCTCGGCGCCAGGGTCTACGCCGGACCTGAAAAGGAGATCGGCTGGTATGATATCGAACTCAGGGATGCCGGGCCCGGCGATCCGGTGATGAAGAGGGTTGCCGCATATCCGGGAGCTGGTGATTTCAGGTCCAGGTTCAAGGTGTTCCACTGGCATGGGGAGACCTTTGATATTCCCGAAGGCGCCGAGAGGCTGGCGGGCTCAGAGCTCTATCCGAACCAGGCCTTCCGCTACGGAAACACGGCATATGCATTTCAGTTCCATCTTGAGGTAACGGAAGAGATAATATACGAGTGGCTCGGGAATGAGCCTGTCGACATGGATACCCTGAAACGGCAGACTGATCAGTATTATAAGGAGTATGCGGTACGTGCGCTGAATTTCTATGAGGCATTTTTCAGATAACAACGATGTGCTGGGACAGGAGGTGAGATATGAAAAAGATTGAAGCAATCATCAAGCCGTTCAAGCTGGATGAGGTGAAGGATGCGCTGAACGAGATCGGCATTCAGGGGATGACCGTTACTGAGGTTAAGGGCTTCGGCCGTCAGAAGGGACATACCGAGCTGTACCGGGGTGCGGAATATGTAGTGGACTTTATCCCGAAGATAAAGGTCGAAATCGTGATATCGGATGCCCTTGCCGAGAAGGTGGTCAGGACGGTCGAGCAGGTGGCGAAGACCGGCAAGATAGGCGACGGGAAGATATTTGTCTATTCCGTCGATGAGGTCGTCCGGATAAGAACGGGCGAGAGGGGAGAATCTGCAGTATAATAGCAGCACGAAAATACGGGTTTCAGATATGAAGGGATGAATTCCGGATATTCCGATCCCGATATACTCAATTATAGGAGGAGCAATGACACCGAAGGACGTACTGAAGTTAGCACAGGAAAACAAGGCCGTGATGGCCAATTTCAAGTTCCTTGATTTTCCGGGTATCTGGCAGCACTTTGCCGTGCCGATTGCGGAATTGAAGGAAGAGGTATTTGAAGAGGGGCTCGGCTTCGACGGCTCCTCGATCAGGGGGTGGCAGGCGATCAATACCTCTGACATGCTGATCGTTCCGGACCCGGATACGGCTTTCATGGACCCGTTCATGGAGTATCCGACGATCAGCCTGATCTGCAATATCGTTGACCCGATCACCAAGGAGCAGTACTCAAGAGACCCCCGTTTCATTGCACAGAAGGCGGAGAATTATCTGAAGTCCACCGGAATCGGTGATACCTGCTATTTCGGGCCTGAGGCCGAGTTCTTCATCTTCGACGGCATCCAGTTCGACCAGAATGCACACAGCGGCTACTATTTTATTGAGTCGATGGAAGGCATCTGGAATTCGGGCAGGGACGAAAACCCGAACCTCGGCTACAAGCCCCGTCACAAGGAAGGGTATTTCCCTGTACCTCCGACAGACAGCCAGGTGAATCTCAGGACCGAGATGGTCATGGAGATGCAGAAGGTGGGCATTTATGTCGAGCGCGAGCACCACGAGGTTGCAACCGCGGGCCAGGCGGAGATCGATATGAGGTTCGATTCTCTGGTCAAGATGGCCGACAAGAACATGCTCTTCAAATACATCATCAAGAATGTGGCCCGCAGGAACGGCAAGACTGCGACCTTCATGCCGAAGCCGCTTTTCGGCGACAACGGCTCGGGTATGCACTGCCACCAGTCCATCTGGAAGAAGAACAAGCCCCTGTTCGCCGGCAACGGCTATGCGGGTCTGAGCGAAATGGCTCTGTACTACATCGGCGGCATTCTGAAGCACGCCCATGCCCTTGCGGCATTCACGAACCCGACGACGAACTCGTACAAGAGACTTACCCCTGGCTTCGAGGCGCCGGTCAACCTGGCCTATTCTGCAAGAAACCGTTCCGCATCGATCCGTATTCCGACCTATTCGGCAAACCCGAAGGCAAAGAGGGTGGAGGTCAGGTTCCCGGACCCTTCCTGCAACACCTACCTTGCGTTTGCAGCCATGCTGATGGCGGGCCTCGATGGCATCGAGAACAAGATCCATCCCGGAGAGCCGCTCGACAAGGACATCTACGATCTCGGGCCTGAAGAGTTGGCGTCGGTGCCGACGATGCCGGGCAGTCTCGACGAGGCGCTCATTGCACTTGAGGCGGACAACGAGTTTCTCAGGAAAGGCGATGTCTTCACCGAAGACGCGATCGAGACCTGGATAAACTACAAGAGGAAAAACGAAGTGGACGCACTGAGACTCAGGCCGCATCCGTACGAGTTCTTCCTGTACTACGATATTTAAGAAACAGTCAAAACAGAGTTGCACCGCAGCCAAGAAAGGGAAGGCGAAGGTCTTCCCTTTCTTATTGGCAGACGGACCCGCAGGGATTTATTCCTGCCCGCTCCAGCGACTTTTTTTGCACAATAATCTTTAGTTATGTGTTATTATACTGATCACAATTTGTCCGGAGGTGAATTATTATGTACGCAGTGATTGAGACGGGAGGGCAGCAGATGAAGGTTGTCCCCGGTGAGACGATTAAGGTCAACAAGCTTGCTTCCGCGAGCGGTGCCGAGATCAGTATCGATAAGGTGCTCTTTGTATCGAGAGACAGCGGCGTCGAGATCGGCAAGCCGTATGTGCAGAACGCATCGGTCAAGGCCGAGGTGATCGGAGACAAGAGAGACCGCACGGTCCTCGTCTATAAGCAGAAGCCGAGGAAGGGTTATCGCAAACTGAATGGTCACAGGCAGTCATTTACTGTTCTGAAGATCAAAGATATCGTTATCGGAGGTTAGTGACATGGCACATAAAAAAGGAGTCGGCAGTTCCAGAAATGGACGCGACAGCAATGCTCAAAGACTTGGCGTGAAAAAGTTCGGCGGTGAGGCGGTCAGGGCGGGCAACATACTCGTTCGCCAGAGAGGAACAAAGTTCCATCCGGGCAATAACGTCGGAAAGGGTTCGGACGATACGCTCTTTGCCCTGATCGACGGGGTAGTGAATTTCGAGCGGAAAGACAGGGACAGGCTCAAGATCAGCGTTTACCCGGCCGGCCAGGCATAAGTTTCCCGCACAAACGATAAAAAAAGGCAGATGCTGCATCTGCCTTTTTTTATTTTCAGACCATTACTATGAAATTTGTCGACTACGCTACAATTTATGTGAAGGCCGGTGACGGCGGAAGAGGCGCCGTGCATTTCCGCAGGGAGAAGTACGTCCCGCGCGGCGGGCCTGACGGCGGTGACGGCGGCAGGGGAGGCCACATCATCTTCCGGGTGTCTCATGAACTCAATACCCTTCTGGACTTCAGATATAAACGCGAGTATCGGGCCGAGAGGGGAGCGCACGGCCAGAAACAGAAGATGCACGGACGGGACGGTGAGGACCTTCTCATTCCGGTGCCGATAGGAACACTGATCAAGTCCGCAGGCACCGAGGAGGTACTGTATGACCTTGAACACGAGGGCGCCGAGGCGATCGTTGCAAAGGGCGGCAGGGGAGGACTCGGCAACTCCAATTTTGCAACGGCCACACGGCAGGTTCCAAGGTTTGCGCAACCCGGTGAGGAAGGAGAGGAACTCAACCTGATCCTTGAACTCAAGCTGATCGCCGACATTGGACTGATTGGGCTTCCGAATGCAGGCAAGTCCACCCTCATATCGGTCATTTCGGCGGCAAGGCCTAAGATAGCGGACTACCCGTTTACCACCCTCGTCCCCAATCTTGGTGTGGTGAAACCCGAGCACAGGCGGAGCTTTGTGGTGGCGGATATCCCAGGTCTGATCGAAGGTGCGCACAAGGGCGTGGGGCTCGGGTTTCAGTTCCTGAGGCATGTGGAGCGCACGTCGCGTCTTCTCCACCTTGTCGACATCTCCGAGATGGGTGAGGGCGACCCGGTTGAGAGCCTCAAGACGATTAACCGGGAACTTGAGCTCTACAGCCCGGAACTCATGAGAAAACCACAGACCGTTGTCGGCACAAAGCTTGACATTGCGGGTGATAAGGAGCGTTTTTCCATGGTCGAGCGCTACTGCAAGGCGCAGAGAATCGACTTCCTCGCGATCTCTTCCGCCACCGGCCAGGGGATAGACAGGCTGGTTAAATATATTTCGGATATCCTCGAAAGGACTGCTGCTACCTGATCTGTGCAGCCGGCCTCGGTTTGCTGTCAGTGGCGCGGGGAGCCTTCTCGTCCATCAGCGCACAGGCGTCCATCAGGAGATGCATGGTATCGACGGTCACGTTCACTTCATCCGTAGACTGGCCGTGCATGATGTAGAAAAACCCCTTTCTCCACCTTATCAGGTCGTAAAACGCCTCTGTTCCCCTGAGGCTTCCGGCTGAGGCGAAGACGACCTTTCCCCTCAGAAGATAGAGGACGCCCGCATCTTTTCCACTCGTGATCTCGACCTTTGCCGTTTTAAGACCGAGGCTCAGTATCTGGATGATATCCATAAGATTGAAGTCCTCGAGGGTTCCGGTGAGGCCGCGCACCTCTTCGCAGGCCACGGGCGCGGAAGGCTTCAGAAGCAGGTTTTTGATCGCGATGGTCAGCTGTTCGATGCTGAGGGGCTTGGAGATATATTCGACGTCGTCGTCAAATCGTCCGACAGATTCACGCCCAGGGATGATCAGTAAAAACCGGCAGGACGGAGCAGCTGTCTGCCGGGCGGTCTTGTAAAAGCGCATAAAGGTCTCGGGCTCAAGAGCACCGCTGTCGAGAATGACAAGTTGCGGCTCCTTCTGCCGGATCCGGCTGATCGCCTCGATGCTGCTGGTGGCATGGACAACCTCGGCATCGGCGGCCGCGCTGCTGAGTTTGACCATGGCGGCAACGCTGTTTTCGCGCTCAAAGATAAGGAGACTCTTCTGGGGCTTCGGCTCAGAGGTCTCGTCGCCGATGAGAGCCAGGAAGACCTCCACCACCTCGGGGTCGAACTGGCTTCCGGCGTTTTTCTTCATCTCCGTGATCGCCATCTCCCTTGACAGGGCCTTCCGGTAGGGCCTGTCTGTAGTCATCGCATAGAAGGCGTCGACAACAGCTATAATCCTGGCGCCGATCGTGATCTCCCTGCCCTTAAGTCCCATCGGATATCCGCTGCCGTCGTAATGCTCATGATGCTGGATGACGATCGAGTCCAGGTTCCAGGGAAAGCTTACCTGCCGCAGTATCTGCATTGTATGAATCGGGTGGGCCTTGACGGGGGTCAATTCGAGCTGGTTCAGCCTCTTTGTTTCCTCCAGGATCTGCTGGTGGATGACGACCCTGCCGATATCCCTGAGGAGAGCGGCCATGGGTATCGCCTCAAGCAGGGCATCGTCCAGGTTCATTCTTGCGGCGATTTTGCGGGACATTCTGGCAACGAGATGGTCGTTGTTAAAAAAATATCTGTCATTTACCGCGAAGATCTGGAGCAGTCTGTCCGCAATCGAATAGGCGAACTGTTTTACCTCTGCCAGTTCCTTTGTGAGGACATTTTCCCTCCGGAGGTGGTCGCTGATCATGTTCAGAAACTCCCCTATATCGACAGTCAGGTCCCTTCCCTTGTCGAAAAAAGGCGAGGTGAACACGGTGCTGACACCAGGGCGAATTTTCTCGACCAGATCCCGGAATTCCCCGGGGGACATCGCAGCCATGCCGTTGCCGACGAGAACGACCCGGATATCCTCTTTTTGAAGGATATGGAGTGCATCAAGGGCATCATCGGTATCGAAGACGATCACATCCCCCGTCTTCAGTAAGGATCGAAGGGACTCCCGTTCCTTGTCATTTCTGTTGAATATGAGGATTCCCTTTGTTGTGGACATAAGAAACCTTTCTGGAACTATAATTATAAAACAGGCAGTTATATGCAATTCATTCTACCATATTCTTAAGACTTGTCAACGGTTTTCAGCCGGGAACGTTGTTTGCTGTGCTGCGGGAACGGAAATATATATAATAATAGGCATTCGGCAATGAAGGGTGACGAGGAGGAATAAGAATATCCGGACCAGGGGCAGTAATTGAGGAAAGAGGCAGTACTTTGCTGTAGCTGGAGAGGATTCGCTATGGGTATTCGCTGCCGTCAGCTGAAACGTCCGGATGAACGGAAATGTTCAAGTACTGCATCAGCGGGCGTCTCAGGGGAAATAAATGGGAAATAACTGGTGGTTAGCCTCGTGAAGATAATAGTCTTGTTTACCGCAGGCACTGCAAGGTGAGGATACTTCTCCTCAATCCTAACCGTTACTTGCATCCTCCTGTGCCGCCTATCGGGCTCGAATATATCGCCGGCGAACTGGTATCCGCGGGCCATGAGACGCGGCTCGTGGACCTTTGTTTCAGCGATAATCCCTTCCACGAAATCGATGGTTCTGTGGATGCATTCAGGCCGGATATCGCTGCGGTGACCGTCAGAAATATCGATACGGTCCTTTACCAGACAAATGAGTTTTTTCTTGACGGGATACGCTCCTTCGTCCGGCATATCAGGGGAACTCATAATCTCAGGGTGTTGATCGGAGGCCCGGGGGTATCGGCCGACCCTGAAGGAGTGCTGGCATATCTCGAGGCGGACGCCGCTGTGGAGGGCGCGGGCGAGGGGATTGTGGTCCATGCTGCGGAAGAGCTTCTGCGAGGAAACGGGCAGGGGAAGGTCTATCGGAGGCAATACTCATACGAGATAGCGCCGTCCAGAAGAACAGAGGGGGTTGATTATCAGAGATACCTCGACGAAGGGGGAATCGCCGGGTTCCAGACGCACAGAGGATGCGGTTCGTCGTGCCTCTACTGCATCGAGGCGGATACTCCGGTGACCTACAGAAAGATCCCGGAGGTGATCGAAGAGATAAGGCTCCTGGTCGGCAGGGGGTGTACCCGGTTTCACCTCTGCGATTCGGAGTTCAACGAGGACCCGGACTATGCGCTTGAATTTCTCCGGGCGCTGAAGAGTTCCGGCTTGGCGATCGACTGGACGCTGTATATGAAGCCGGCGAATCACAGCAGAAAGCTCCTGCGGTTGATGAAGGAGACGGGTGTTTCCCTGATTACCCTGACGGTCGATTCATGGAAAAAATGTCCTCTATACTGGACGGACATTGAGAAGATCATCTTCAGTGCCCATTCAAGCGGCATCAGGCTGGTGGTCGATTTTCTGACGGGATTCCCGTACGAGGATGAAGAAACGCTTCTCTTTTATCTGGATTTCTTTCGCAGGTTGCAGCCGGATCAGGTTGGTATTAACATTTTTATCAGGCTTTACCGCAATCTGCGGGTGACTCAGCTGATCCGGAAGGACAGCGCCCTGAAGCGGGGGGTGTTGGGAAGGGCGGAAGACCGGAGTTTGCTACGACCGGTCTTCTATAACAGCATCGGTATCGGGCGGATGAAAGAACTGATCAACGGTGACCCGCTTTTCAGGTTGGAGGGGACTGATCGGGGTGTCAATTACTGCAGGAGGCGTGAAGAGGCGGCCGGAAGCTGACGACGGCATTATATTAACTTGGCAAGCAAATAGATTAATAATGTGATATAATTGGTGCATGGAAAAAATAGATGCACGGACACTCAATCAGGAAGCGCAATATCAAATTCGAAGGCAGGTCGTAAAGTTACGCAAACG
>JAKAIE010000107.1 GCA_021814475.1 Nitrospirota bacterium | reverse complement strand
GCCCGTGGTAGACTACCACGTCGATAGGCTGGAGGTGTAAGTGCAGTAATGCATTCAGCTGACCAGTACTAATTGGCCGTGTGTCTTGACCCTTACTTCCCTCTTCCCTCCTGTCGTCAATAGAACAGGAAAAAATAGTGCGAATCTGATGATTGACCGCATTATTTAGTTGACAAAGCAGTGATCTTTGATGTTATACTAATACTTCGGAAATCAAGGTTTCCGGTGGTTATGCAGGAGGGGTCACACCCGTTCCCATCCCGAACACGGAAGTTAAGCCCTCCATGGCCGATGATACTTGGACCGCGAGGTCCTGGGAAAGTAGGTAGCCGCCGGATTTTAACGGAAGGCCTGGTCAATAGACCGGGCCTTTTTTTTTACTCGGGAGCGATAAGGCTCTGTTTGTAAATCCTTCATGATATAATGCAGAATGCTTAGCAGTATTCACATAGTCTCGCAAATTCCGGTAATCGTGCCTGCCTTGACGGCCTGCGTGATGGCGTTTCGGCGTTACGCCAAGGAGGCACTATGCGCCTAAGAACAAAGATAACGGTTTCCGTTTCAGTACTGGTCACCCTGCTGCTGACGGTCCTGTCTTTTGTGACCTTTTCCTACTATGAAAGAAAACTCAAGCAGACCATTGCGGCCGACCATGACGCGATGCTCACCGCGCTTGCTGACCAGATCGACTCAAAACTTCTCATGGCACATGGACAATTGATCGCCAATGCGGAGACGGTGCCGGGTGAGGCTCTGCGGGATGCGGATGCTGCCCAACGGTTTCTGGACGGAAGGAGCGGACTGAAGGCGATCTTCGATAATCACATCGGCTTGTTTACCCCTGGGGGGATCGAGATCGCAGAATCGCCTAATACCATTGACAGGAGAGGCAAGGATTTCTCTTTCCGTCCTTATATCAGACAGACAATCGCAACGGAAAAACCCGTCATTACCGACCCTTATAAGTCTTCTCAAATACACGGCCACGCGGCGATCATGATGACGGCCCCTGTATTCAATAAACGGGGCGATTTGGCCGGGATCCTCGCGGGCAGTCTTGATCTGACGAAGGACAATATCCTTGGAAGTATCGGGAAGACCAGGATCGGCAAAACCGGATATCTTTTCCTGACGACAGCCGACAGGACAGTGATCATCCATCCCCTGAAGGAGAGGATCTTCAAGCAGATCACTCCAGGCATGAACAGGCTGTACGACCGCGTAGTCAACGAAGGGTTTGAGGGCACCGACGAGACGATCAATTTTCTCGGAATGGACCTTCTTACCACCTACAAGAGACTTAAAGTCAACAGATGGATCCTGGGCGCCAACTACCCTAAGGCCGAGGCCTATGCCCCGGTATACGCTGCAATCAGATTTTTTACTGGTGTCATGGCGGCTGGTATCTTCTGCATTATCGCGGCGACATGGTTCCTGGTCCGCCGCTTTACCGAACCCCTCGCCGCCTTTACGCGACACGTCAAAACGATCCCTGGGAAACAGGGGGGCTCAAGGCTGATCGCAGTCCGCAGCGGAGACGAAATCGGCATATTGGTGAGTGCCTTCAATGAGATGCTTCTCCAGTTCGACGGCCAGCAGAAGGCCCTCAGGGAGAGTGAAGAAAAGTTCCGGGAGTTGGCCGACTCGCTGCCCCAGACAGTCTTCGAGACGGATAATGCTGCGAGGTTTACCTATGTCAACAGGACAGCACTTTCAATGATCGGTTATACTCGCGACGATGTCGAACGTGGACTTAACATTGCTGATATAATCGCAGAGGAAGACCGCGAACTGGCAGTACGTAATTTTACCGCACTGGCGCCCGGTGAGTGGAGGGAGCACCAGGAATATCGCGCGCGCAGGAAGGATGGAACTATTTTCCCCTGCATGGTGCATTCAAGTCCCGTGATGCGATCTGGTGCAGCCGCGGGTCTGAGGGGGATACTGATCGACATTTCCGATCGCAAGAAGACTGAGGCCGAACTTCTCAGGGCGCAGAAACTCGAATCATTGGGCATACTTGCCGGTGGCATCGCCCATGATTTCAACAACATACTGACCGGCATCATGGGGAATCTCTCGCTCGCGAAGATGCGGCTGGACCCCGAAGACGATCTCCATCAGTGGCTTGACGAGGCAGAGAAGGCATCGTTTCACGCGCGGGACCTGACGTATCAGCTGCTCACATTTTCACGGGGCAGTGCGCCGGTGAAAAAAGTGATCGCGCTTGAACCACTGATCCGGGATGCTGCAACATTTGCAGTACGGGGGACGGCTGCAAAGATAGAGATGCAACTGGAGTCTTCGCTCTCTCCTGTCGAGGCGGATCAGGGACAGGTCGTACAGATCATCAACAATCTGATCATCAATGCCTGCCAGTCCATGCCTGAGGGCGGCACTATACGCGTGAGGGTCTGCAATGAGAGGATTGACGCGGAGACCTCTACCGGTCTACCCGCCGGCGACTATGTCAGCATGGCCGTCGAGGACAGTGGCATCGGAATTCCCGCCGAGCATCTTCCGAGAATCTTCGACCCCTATTTCACCACCAAGCAGACAGGAAGCGGCCTGGGGCTTGCGGTCGTTTATTCCATCGTACGGAATCACGGGGGGGATATTTCCGTGGAATCCGTTCTCGGCAGGGGGACGATTTTTACCGTGCGTCTCCCCGCACAGCCGGAGGCGGCGGCGCCTGATTCCGGGACCGCAACCAAGCTGAGTTGCGGCAGCGGCCGTATCCTGGTGATGGACGACGAGGAGATCGTGCGGGCGACTCTCGGCGCGATACTGCCTGAACTCGGTTATTCGGTATCTTTTGCCCGGGAAGGCAGAGAGGCCGTGTCCCTGTACAGGGAGGCACTCGATTCCGGACAGGGCTTCGACGCGGTGATCATGGACCTGACAATACCCGGCGGAATGGGCGGAAAGGAAACGGTCCTCGAGCTTCTCGCAATCGATCCCAGGGCAAAGGCGATCGTCTCTAGCGGGTACTCCAACGATCCGGTGATGGCGGAATTCCGGGCACACGGCTTCTCAGGTGTAATAAAAAAACCGTTTCAGGTGCAGGAGTTGAGCGAAGTCCTCCACCGGGTCCTATGCGGGGGAAGCTGAATCGGCCTGGCCAGACCCGGATGATCTCCCGGGGCCCGGGACCGTCCGCCTGACGGGGTTTGCCATCCACCGGGAAGATTACTTCACACATATACGATTTCATCGGGAAAGTCCGTAAGGTTTTCGCATCCCGAGGACGTAACGGCAATAGTGTTTTCTATACCGACGACCCCCCTGCCCGGGAAGACGAATTTCGGTTCGATCGCAATCGTCTGACCCTCCCTCAGGGGAGATTTGAATTTCTGTGCCAGGATCGGAAATTCATCGAGTTCAAGGCCGACCCCGTGGCCGACAAACTTTGCCTGTTCTCCGGCGTACCCCATGAATTTGTCCGCGAGGCCGGCCGACTCTGCTATCGCCGCGGCCCCGGCAAACAGATCTTCACATATAACCCCGGGCCGTATAGTACGGAGGAGCCAATCCTGTATCTCCAGAGACACCTCAAAGGCTTTTTTCAGATCACTGTCGAGGTCCCCCATGACAAAAATGCGGGTCATGTCGACGATATACCCATTGAAAACCCCGGGGTAGTCGATCAGCACCGGGACATTTTCCTTAATATGTCCGCCCGAGGGGCCGTAAGGCGCTGAACTCGAAAGTCCCTTGCCCGTGACAGGTCCATCGAAGCAGCCGGGCACCGCGGCGCTCTCCCCTGCAACGGCAAGACCGGTGATCTCCTGGTTGAAGGCACGCATGCGCAGATACCCCTCGCTCCATTGGGTCCTGAGACGGTACTCTATCTCTCCGGCAAGGTCCCGCTCCCGCACGCCTATTTTGAGGAATGAAGGTACCTCTCTGAATACCTCGCAGAGTCTCCCCCCGCTCTCACGCATCTGGTCAAGTTCCCAGGGTGATTTGACCGAGCGGAGTTCCCGGTTTACGGCAGATATGTCGCTGAAGCGTATTCCTTTGAGAATCTTTTCATAGAAATGGAGTTGCTGAACCGGGAGGACATCGAAGGTCATCCCTACCTGGCGTACTGACGTACCGAAAAAAGAAGCGAACTCCGCACTCGGCGGAAACGGTCTCACGTCCGGTACGAGGCTTTCCTCCTGCGCCCTCGAAAGGCTTTTCCGTACAAAAAGCGTCGGATTGCCAGTCTGTGGCACCCAAAGGGCGGCATTCTGGCGTGTGCCCGTGAAATAATAGACGTCGATCGGATAAACAAACAACGCGCCGTCGATGCCGCTGACAGCCAGTTTCTGCCGGAGCCGGCCAAGCCTTTGCTCGCTCTCCTGCTTAGGGACGACTTCTCCCCCCTCCCTATCATCGTATCGGGCTTCCATATCACGATATTATACGCGATTCGTGACGTTTCATCAGGCTCCTTCCGCAGCCTTGACGCCGGGGGCCAGAGGGACCTGATACCTGGCCTGTCCCTTTATAGGAAAGCGTGATAACCCAATAGGATAGATTCCGCCGGGTCCCTGCTTGAACCTGCCTGCAGAGCATGACACAATAGTATCATTGCAAGAGGAGAAGATCATATGGACACGCTGAAGACCAGGGCTGATGTAGAGAAGAGACTGGAGGGGATGAAGCTGAAGTTTCTCGAACTACAGACTTGCCGTCTGGAGTTCGAGAGGATCCAAAAAAGATATGAGCAACTTCTCCAGTCAGCTCCCGATGCGATGGTTTTTGTAAATTGGGAGTCGAGGATCGTTCTCGTCAACGCGCAACTCGCGGCACTCTTCGGCTTCTCCGAAAGAGAGCTGCTAGGGTGCGATCTCAACAGCCTTATCCCCGAGCGTTACCGCAGCCACCATCGACAGCACGTGACTCAGTATTTTGAACAGCCGAGGGTGCGGACGATGGGGTCGAATCTCGCCATCCACGGCCGGCGCAAAGACGGCACCGAGTTTCCCGCCGATATCAGCCTGAGCCCGATCGAGACGGAGGAGGGCATCATTGCCGTCGCCGCGATCAGGGACCTGACGGAGAGGAGGAAGGCGGAAGAGGAGAGGCAGCGCCTCAGGGAGCGGCTCGCCGAGGCGGAGAAGCTGTCGGCCCTCGGCAGGATTACCGCGAACGTCGCCGATGAGATCAGAAACCCGCTCACCTCGGTCGGAGGGTTTGCCAGGAGGCTCCTGAAGATCGCTGACAGTGAAAAGGAGAAGCGGTACGCTGAGTTCATAAGCACGGAGGTCTCCAGGATCGAGGCGCTGTTGGGGGACGTGCTCGCCTTTACACGCAAGAGGAGCCCGCTGCTGGAAGACCACGACATCAGGGGGATACTGGACGAGGCCCTTGACGGGTCAGGGGACAGGCTCCTTCAGCAGTCTGTCAGCCTGCGGAAGGACTACGGGGATGCAGGGATCGTGCGGGTGGACAAGTCCCAGGTACGGGATGCGGTAGAGAGACTTGTTGCAAATGCACTCGATGCCATGCCCGGGGGCGGCACCCTGACGGTCCTGACAGACCGGGAGGTGGTGAGCGGGGTGCCCCGTATCCGGGTCAGGATACAGGATACTGGTGAGGGCATTCCTGCTCAAAAGCTCGAAACGATCTTCGAGCCTTTCTTCACGACGAGAACGTCCCGGAAGGGGAGGGGCCTCGGGCTCTCGGTCGCCAAACATATCGTGGAGGAGGAGGGGGGGATTATACAGATATCGAGCACAGAGAGGGAAGGAACCACGGTTACTCTCCTCTTCCCTGACCTGGGTTCGTCTTAACGGCCCTCTTCCGGGGCAGGTCGGATGTGGGGGCGCGGCGGGTCACCGGCCGCGCCCCCCGGAATGACTACTTTCCCAAGGCCTGCTCCAGGTCCATCGCATGTTCCTGTTCGACCGCAAGTATCAATCTCAGCTGCTGTGCTAGGTGATAGAGATCCAGTTCCTCCGCCTGGCGTATCCTTGTGATATACCGGGTGATTGCATCATTTTCGCCTGCGAGATCCTGCTTCAGCATTGTGACGCTGTCTCCGGAGATCTTCGCGGGCGGGACGTCGACCGTCGGCACGCCACCGAGATAGTCGATCTGTGCTGCCAGGATCGTCGCGTGAGCAAGCTCCTCCTGGGCATGTATGATCAACTCCTTCTGTATGCTCTGATACATTGCTCCCTTCAATGTCCCCTGGTGCTGTGTATATTGAACCATGGCGGTATACTCCAGCCCCAGGTCCTTGTTCAGCAGCCTGATCAGTTCCTTCTTCGTTATCTTTGGCAATCTGCACCTCCTGCAAAGTGATAAGATGATATTCTCTTCTCATATAATAGGAAAAAAAAGTGGAGACTGCAAACGGCCGGATCCGGGCCCTATACTTTACAGCCCCTGCAGCCGCCTGTATACTGATACTTATACGGCATGAAGAGGGTTATTATTGCAGAAGACATCCATGAGGTCCTCAGGGCTGAACAGAGTTTCCTCTGCCGGTCCGATATCAAGGTCGTTACCGCAGGGTCGAACACTGAAGTCCTGGCCCTTCACAAGACAGAAAAAGCTGACCTGATCATCGCAAAGCTCGACGATAGGGAGTTAAGCGGGGAGAAGCTCTGCAGCGGCATACGCAGAGACGATACGCTGCGCGGCGTATCCATAATTATAGTCTGCTCAGGGGACGAATCCGACCTCAGACGCTGCGTGAAGTGCAGTGCGAACGCCTTTGTCACAAGCCCGCTGAATAACGCCACTCTCCTGCAGGAGGCATACCAGCTGCTGCACGTCGCCCAGAGAAAGTCCTGCAGGATCAAGGTGAAGGTGAAACTGGAAGGCACGACAAAGAGCAGGCCTTTTACAGCCGAGGCCGAGGATATCAGCACTGCGGGGATGCTGCTGCGGTTGTCCGCGGAACTGCTGGAGGGGGACCCTCTTGTCGTCTCTTTTTCTTTTCCCGGTTCCGGAAGGCTTAGCGCAACGGCAGAGGTGGTGAGGGTGCTTCCGAAACAGAAGGGACGGACCCCTGGGTATGGGATCAGTTTTATCGAACTGGGACCCGACGCCCTCTCAGCGATCGAGGCCCTTGCCGCGGCTCCCGCCGCCGAAGGTTGTTCTTCGGGATAGGCTCACCACATTGTGTCTCTTTCGATCAGCTGAGTGCCGGCCATATAGATGCCTCCAATGTCCTTGATCCACATGACCACGCCCTGGCTTCGCCGGAGGATGCTGTTTCTGAATTCCAGAACGCTTCCCGATTGCAGAGGATATCTCGTCACAAAGCAGAGACCGTTTTTTGACTTATTGATAGCCTTGCCGGAAAGTTCAAGAAACTTCAGGTGGCCGTCCTTCAGGGCCACGACGGTATACTCGATGAGGTCATGGCAGGCCATTCTGTCGGATATTCTCTCGCTGGTCCTGTCGCCCGGGTCTTCTTTCACGCATAAACCTCCATGAAATTGATCAACGCACGAAAACAGGGTGAGTTGACTGCTATTTTACCCTTTGGCGTTCTTCGCTTCTACTTAAATTTTCTTAATAAACCCGGCGTAGGGCCTCCGGAGACTGCAGATGTCATGCCGGCAGGGTTTCGTCCGGCTTTCTGAGGTACAATAGAAGAGAGGAGATGCGGAATGAAAGAAGAAAAAAAGCAGACAGCAAGCACTCCGCCGGGGGGCATTCCGAAGAGAGAATCTCCGGCGGACGTGGCAAGTCCCCACGACAGCTGCAGGTGCAAGGAGGTTGCCCGCAAGACCCCCCAGGAGCTGCTGAAGCTCATGATATCCGACCTCGCCTTCTGGAGAAAGAAAGGCTGAGAGAATGATTATGCCCTGGAAGACATGACACGGCGGCGCGATGATGCCGGGAGGTCTGCCTATATTACGCCGGAGGGGCAGAGGCGGCTGAGCGAGGAGGCGTCGTATCTCTGGAAGGTAAAACGTCCCCAGGTCACGCAGGCCGTTGCGGAGGCGGCCGCAATGGGTGACCGCTCGGAGAACGCGGAGTATATTTACGGCAAAAAGCAGCTCAGGCAGATCGACTCCAGGCTGCGTTTCCTGACAAAAAGGCTGAGCGAACTGACCGTCGTGGACAGGATACCGGACGATACCTCGCGGATTTTTTTCGGGGCATGGGTCGAATTGGAGGACGAAGAGGGGACTCCTTACCAGTTCCGCATAGTCGGCCCGGATGAAACCGATACGGAGAAGAATTTCATCAGCATCGACTCCCCCATGGCTAGGGCATTACTTAGCAGGGTGGAGGGGGATGAGGTTGTCGTCAGTCGTCCGGCCGGAACCGCCTCCTTCGTGGTCGTCTCGGTGCGTTACCTGCAATCCGGTGGCAGCGGAGCGGAATAGACCGGTCAGCCCGCTGCGTGCCCGGGAACTGTTACTCCACCACGCAGATCGCAAGCCCCGCCCCGTGGTTAATGATCTTTGTCGTTACGCTGCCCATGAAAAGCCTGCCTGCCCGGTAGGATCCCCGTCTTCCGACCACGAGTGTCTTGTAACCTCCGTCTCTCGCCTGTTCCAGTATCGTCTCCGCAGCGTCGGTCGAGTCAGAGACCGCCTTTTGTTCGATCTGCTCGGGCGAAAAATTATGGCGGCCGAGCGTCTCAAGGGCTTTTTCGAAGATCGATTCTGCCTTGATGCGCTGACGGAAAAGCCACCTGTCGAGCGCCTTGTCCCGTTCCTCGTTCTCCTCCCTGGTGGGGATATGCCCGTCGTCCCAGAGCGGAGCCGGCGGGTAGGGCAGGACATGCAGCAGGGTTATCTTTAGGTCGGCCATTCCCGAAAACTGGGACCCTGCGTACTCGACCGCCCTGAGCGACCCTTCCGTCCCGTCGATTGCAATCAGCATCTTGTTCATGTTTATTCCTCCCAGGGAATGATTATTCCCTTAGTTAGTTTCTGTTGCGGAAAGCCTTTTTTCAACTGATTTTCTCGCCGCAACTTTTTCACCGACATCCTAATTCTCTATTCAGTATCTCCGACATGTCAAATTCCGCATTTATCCATGCTTCTTGACCG
>JAKAIE010000025.1 GCA_021814475.1 Nitrospirota bacterium | reverse complement strand
GTGGTCTGCTCAGTCCTGACCAGAGAGAGATCGGGAGTCTGGAAGAACGACTTCACCTTATGGAGCGACGTGGTACAAAAATCGCCGGACAGCGCAATTGCCCATAACAACCTGGGCAATGCCTATCAGCGAAGAGGCGATGCGCCTTCGGCCATCAGGGAATATGAAGCTGCGGTAACCATCAACGCAGGATATGTCGACGCGCAGAACAGCCTTCTTGAACTGAAGCGGCGAGAGCTGAAATCCCGGTCGGACAACGCTCTCTCCCAGTAACAAAGGGCTTCCCGGTTTCAGCAGCTTCGAGTCCGATCAGGCATAATGCCGCAGGAGCGAAATCCTCGGGCAGCCGATCCTGCTAATGCCTCAGATCTGCGCGCCTTTGCTTCCCGTTATCTTATTTCCGGCGTCCGCCAAGTTACCCTCCCATGAAGCAGGATCATGTATTGACTCCAGATGAGTTATGACCGTGACATTTGGCAATGCAGACCGGATATCCTCCTCCATCCGCTCCAGGAGTTTGTGACCGCGGTCCACAGTCCAGTCTCCGGGAACAAGCACATGGAGCGATACAAAACGATGCGAACCTGCCTGTCGGGTGCGCAGTTCATGGCAGCGTATGTCCGTCCGGCAGTACTGTTCCAGTACTGTTTCTATCGTCCTGCGTTCATCGGAGGGAAGTGCCGTATCCATCAGTCCCAATACGGATTCACGTACTATACCGATCCCCGACCATACAATATTGGCGGCGACAAGTATTGCAACAACGGGATCAAGACGCTCCCAGCCGGTCACAGCGACTGCACCGACTCCAACCAGGACCCCCACTGATGTCCATACATCGGTCAGAAGATGATGCGCATTAGCCTTCAGCGTGATTGAGTCATGTTTTTTAGCGGCGCGCAGCAAAATAAGCGCCACAAACAGGTTTACTAGTGAGGCCGCGACAGAGACACCCAGGCCAAGGCCGACCTGTTCAAGTGGTCGGGGGGAAATAAAACGCTGTATCGATGCCACGGCAATACTGATGGCTGCCAACAGTATCAGGGTCCCTTCGACCCCGCTGGAGAAGTACTCCGCCTTGCCATGTCCATAGTGATGGTCTTCGTCAGCCGGTCGGGCGGCTATCGTGAGCATCGCCAGTGCCATAAGGGCGCCAACGAGATTGACCAGGGATTCTATGGCGTCAGAGAGTAGACCGACCGAACCCGTCAGCAGATATGCAACCGTTTTCAGCACAATCGTGACAACGGCTGCAGATATTGAAAGCCACGCGAAACGGGTAAGATGTGATCTGTCTGCGGACTTCACATCAGACACCACGGATCAGGAACCCCCTATTGAAGTCATCGCGAAGCACGGAAACGAACAGCGAAAGCTCCTGTACGTTCCAGTGCCTGCAAAAGTTTTGCAGTTTCTCCTTTGGTGCTTCTATGTGAAACCGTCCCATGATTCCCCGCTCCTTACTATTCCAGGGGCTCTTCCCAGTCATCGCTATTGTGAATTATACCACAATGACGGGTTGGACTCCTTTTCAGAGCCTCCAAGTCGGATACGAGCGTTACATGGTCAGGGCAGGTTCATTTTAGCAGACGTCCACTTGTCGCCCTATTTCCTCAAATCCTTGGTATCATAAACTGGTCGTTAGGACAACCACTTTAAGACCTTCGGGTCCTCCTGACCGGCCTGAAGAGAAATCAGGCGCTGCACCTGAGGGACTCGTTGACCGGCATATCAGGGCGTGGATAGATTATTACCATTCCGGATGCCAACTATACTATTGGAGGACCAGTGCAGGAGCTGAAATCGATTTTGTTATATACGGGGAAGACATGTTTTGGGCTATCGAAGTGAAGAACTCGGCAATACGGGGATTATGTAGATGAGTCTGGACTACGCCACCCTTGATATGGTGCGCCAGAAACATCCTGCCTGGAGACTGCTGCGCTCCGATCATGCTCCTCTCATCGCGAGTTTCCTGCACCGGGTATTTATCGTCCCGAATATACGGGTTATGGCTCAGGCAGATCTCGCCGAGGCCCTTGAAGACGAGTTGTTCGGATTGCGCGAAAGACTGGGTACAGACGCCTTTCCCAAGCCCGCACTGGATTATCTTAACGACTGGGCCGCAGATGAAAAGGGATGGCTGCGCAAGTTCTACAGGCAGGGCTCGGACGAGCCGCATTTCGACCTGACTCCGGCAACCGAGAAGGCGATCGCCTGGCTTGGCACGCTCACTGAAAGGGCATTCGTCGGGACGGAATCGAGGCTCCTGACGCTCTTTACTCTGCTTAAGCAGATGAACGAGGGCAGCGAGACCGACCCTCAGACGCGCGTGGCAGAACTGCAGAAACGACGCGATGAAATTGATGCCGAAATGCCCCGTATCCTGGCCGGTGATATTCCAACTCTCTCCGATACTGCGCTGAAGGACCGTTTCCAGCAGTTCATTGCACTGGCACGGGAACTCCTTACTGATTTTCGTGAGGTTGAGCAGAACTTCCGGCACCTGGATCGCCGCGTGCGTGAACGTATTGCGCTGTGGGACGGAGCCAAAGGCGCACTCCTGGAGGAGATCATGGGGGAGCGCGACGCAATTGCGGATTCAGACCAGGGCAGGAGCTTTCGCGCCTTCTGGGATTTCCTGATGTCCGGCAGCAGGCAGGAGGAACTGACTCAACTGCTGGAGCGGGTGCTGACTCTGCCTGCTGTGGCCGAACTCCGACCAGAACCCCGCATCCGGCGCATCCACTATGACTGGCTTGAGGCCGGTGAGCATACACAGCGAACCGTGGGCCTGCTTTCGCAGCAGTTGCGCCGTTTTCTCGATGACCAGACCTGGCTCGAAAACCGCCGGATAATGGACATTCTGCATAATATCGAGACCTGCGCCCTGGCCCTGCGGGATACACCGCCAGCAGGAACTTTCATGCAGCTCGACGATACCGGTGCTGATATCGAATTGCCTATGGAGAGGCCGCTGTACACCCCGCCGCTCAGGCTGATTCTGTCAGATATGATATTGGAAAATGGCGATGAGGATATTGAGACTGCGGCCCTCTTTTCCCAGGTGGTAATAGACAAGGCCTCTTTGTCGCGGCATATCCGCAATGCGCTCCAGGAGAGATCCCAGGTCACCTTGCGGGAGCTGATCGAGGCAGAGCCCCTGCAGCACGGACTTGCGGAATTGATAGCATATCTGCAGTTGGCAAATGATGCCTTCACTACGGTTATAGACGAGGATGTGACTGATGTCATTGTCTGGAAAAGTCTTCATCCGGGCGCCGCTGAAAAGGCGATCCCCGTAACAGTGGCTATGAAACAGGTCCGTCTGCCGCGGGTGATCTTCGTGAGGTGATGATGCCGGAAAATGACTTGATAACACGTGACCCCGACAACAGTGATTTATCCTCAGTGGTGGTGCCGCTACTGAAGGGTGTGACCTATCAGGATGCTGATCCTGCGCTTTGGAATACTCTCATAGGTCTTCAGGCGCGTGTACGAGATTATGTGTCTGTGCTCGGCCTGGATCTTGTCCTGGATGAGGCCGAGGGATATGCCTTTCTGCGCTCTCGCACGCCTGGCGGGGACGATCCTGATTCAGGCATGCCACGTCTGGTTGCAAGACGGCAGCTGTCATTTCCGGTCAGTCTCCTGCTTGCGCTGCTTCGCAAAAAGCTGGCGGAGTCTGATGCGGGCGGCGGGGATACACGCCTTTTGTTGACCCGCGAGGAGGTGCTCGAACTGATCCGGGTCTTCCTTCCTGCAGGCAGCAATGAGGCGAGACTGGCGGACCAGGTGGATACTCACCTTAACAAGATCGTGGACCTTGGCTTTGTCCGCCGCCTGAAACAGCATAGCGGAAAGGAGCAGATCTTCGAAGTGCGGCGCATACTGAAAGCCTTTATCGATGCGCAATGGCTTGCGGAATTCGAGGAGCGGCTGGCAGCATACCAGAAATTGCTGGAAGGAAGAAGTACTGATGAATGAGACCCTTGGCCTCGAATTCATGACTGATGATTCTTTGTCAGGGTTTCGCCTGCACAGGCTTGAGGTCTTCAACTGGGGCACCTTCGATGGCCGGATCTGGACACTTCACCTTAACGGCAATAACGTCCTGCTTACAGGCGACATAGGTTCAGGCAAGACAACCCTGGTGGACGCGGTAACCACCCTTCTGGTGCCGGCTCAGCGCGTTGCCTATAACAAGGCGGCTGGGGCCGATATCAGGGAGCGCACCCTGCGTTCCTACGTGCTGGGTCATTATAAGTCCGAGCGGAATGAGATGAGCGGCGCAGCCAGGCCCGTGGCCCTGCGTGACCACACGAGCTATTCAGTAGTACTCGGCGTGTTCCATAATGTCGGTTACGACCAGACAGTGACGCTGGCCCAGGTATTTTGGATGAAGGACATGCAGGGTCAGCCCGCCCGTTTTTTCGTGGGGGCCGAACGGGACATGACGATTGCCGGGGAGTTCGCCTCCTTCGGAGCCGATACCAAAGTGCTGAAAAAGAGGCTGCGCAGTTCAGGCGCCGAGGTCTTTGAGAGCTTCCCGCCTTATGGAGCATGGTTCCGGCGAAGGTTCGGCATAGATAACGAGCAGGCTTTAGAGTTGTTTCACCAGACGGTGTCCATGAAGTCGGTCGGGAATCTGACAGATTTTGTCCGGAGCCACATGCTGGAGCCCTTTGACACAGCGCCCCGTATAAAAGTGCTGCTTGAGCATTTTGACGATCTGAACCGGGCCCACGAGGCTGTCCTGAAGGCGAAGCGCCAGGTATCCCTGCTCACACCTCTGGTGGCTGACTGCGATCGTCACACGGAGATCAACGGCCACACCGAAGAGCTGCGGGCCTGCAGGGAGGCTCTCAAGACATACTTTGCAGGCTTGAAACTTGACCTTCTCGGAAAACGCATCGCCTCGCTGGGGGATGAATGGGCACGCCAGAGTGCGAACGTGCAGCGCCTTGAAGAGCGCAGGGACCTGCAGATAAGCGAGGAACGCGAACTCAGGCGCAACATCGCCGAAAACGGAGGCGACCGTATAGAGAGGCTCGCTATCGAGATCAGGCAGAGGGAAGAGGAGTGTGAAAAGCGCAAGGGCAAGGCGAAACGTCATGCCGAGTTATCGGGTGCCCTCGGCATTGCAGCATCGGACAGCGCGGAGGACTTCCTGCGCCAGCAAAGAGAATCAGCTGCTTTGTCCGAACAGGCAGCCGGTCGGGAAACAGCGCTCCAGAATGAGCTCAATGAGGCTGGGGTATCTTTTATGCAGTGGCGTCAGGAGCACGATAAGCTCACAATGGAGATCAGGAGCCTGAAGTCGAGACTCAGCAATATCCCTGCTGAGCAGGTGGCCATGCGCAGCGCTATCAGTTCAGCAATGAATCTGCCCGAGCCGGAGATGCCGTTTGCAGGAGAGCTGATACAGGTCCGCGAGGGAGACGCCAGGTGGGAGGGAGCTGCGGAGAGACTTTTGCACAACTTCGGACTGTCTCTGCTGGTGCCTGAGAAGTACTATTCTGAGGTGGCCGGCTGGGTTGACCGCACGCACCTGAAGGGGAGGCTGGTCTATTTCAGGGTCCGCCCCGGTACAGGCCCATCCGCCCGCGCTGCCCTGCCGTCCCTGCACAGTGATTCACTTGTGCACAAACTTTCGCTCAAGGCGGATTCACCTTTTTATGATTGGCTGGAGAGGGAGATGGGTCATCGCTTCGACGTCGCCTGTTGTGAAACACAGGAACAGTTCCGGCGCGAGACCAGGGCCATTACAGCAGCAGGCCAGATCAAGGCCCAGGGCGAAAGGCACGAAAAGGACGACAGGCACCGGATCGACGACCGCAGCCGCTATGTCCTCGGATGGAGCAATTCAGCCAAGATCGCCGCATTTGAAGCCAAGGCGCGCCAGCTTGAGGTGCGGATGGCGGAGTTGGGCAGACATATAAGCTCCCTGCAGAGCGAGCAGAAGGAACTCAAAGGCCGCATGGAAATTCTCTCAAAGCTGGACGAGTATAAGGACTTCCGCGAGCTCGATTGGCAACCCCTGGCGGTTGAGGTTGCAAGATTGAGGGAGGAAAAAAGGCAGTTTGAAGCAGCCTCTGATCTCCTGAAGGAACTCACTGCACGGCTGGATGCACTTGAACCTGAGTTCAGGGAGACGGAGCGGCTGCTGGTGGATCAGAGAGACAAGCGGTCCAAGACAGAGCAGAAGAGATCTGACGCCGAGTCCATGAGTCTTCAGATGCAGGAGCTTCTCAATGACCCGGCAAATGCCCTTCATGCTGCCAGGTTTGATGCACTTGAGGCCATGCGGCCAGAAGCGCTCGGAGAACACCACCTGAGCGTGGAGTCATGCGACAACCGTGAGCAGGATATGCGCAAGTGGCTGCAGGGCCACATTGATGCAGAGGAGAGCAAACTCAGTCGTCTGAGAGACAAGATCATTAAGGCTATGGCCGGATATAAGGAGGCCTACAGGCTCGAAACAGAGGAGGTGGATGCCAGTATCGAGGCGGGCTTCGAATATCGTAGGATGCTCAACGACCTCCAGTCCGACGATCTGCCCCGTTTCGAGGCCCGCTTCAAGGAGTTGCTCAATGAAAATACGATCCGGGAGGTGGCCAATTTCCAGTCTCAGCTTAATCGTGAGCGCGAAAGCATCAAAGAGCGTATTGCACTCATCAATGGATCTCTGACACAGATAGACTACAACCCAGGCCGCTATATAGTGCTTGAGGCCCAGGCCGCACAGGACGCCGACATACGGGATTTCCAGGGCGAGCTGAGGGCGTGCACTGAAGGCAGTCTGACCGGCTCGGACGATGAGCAGTATTCGGAGGCTAAGTTTCTGCAGGTGAAGCAGATTATCGAGCGTTTCCGGGGACGAGAGGGACAGACAGAGATGGACCGGCGCTGGACGCTGAAGGTGACGGACGTGCGCAACTGGTACTCCTTTGCGGCCTCGGAGCGCTGGCGCGAAGACGGGGCTGAGCATGAGCATTACTCTGATTCCGGAGGCAAGTCGGGCGGCCAGAAAGAAAAGCTGGCATATACAATCCTGGCTGCAAGCCTGGCCTACCAGTTCGGCCTGGAATGGGGCGCCGTGCGGTCCAGGTCCTTCCGGTTTGTTGTGATAGACGAGGCCTTCGGCCGCGGCTCGGACGAATCGGCTGAATATGGCCTGAAGCTCTTTCAAAGGATGAATCTGCAGCTGCTGATCGTCACACCTCTCCAGAAGATACACATCATCGAACCCTTTGTGGCTGGAGTTGGCTTTGTGCAAAACGATGACGGTCACTCCTCAAAGCTGCGCAATCTCACCATCGAAAAATACCACGAGGAAAAGGAAAAGGCCCAGGCGTGATCGGGGCAGTGGTATGAACTGGACAACGCCGGCTGATCTGCGCGCTCAGGTGCAGAGGCTATGGGACAAGGGAACGCTACCGGCTTCTCTTGTCAGCGAAGAGCCTCTGTTTCCCAGACGCCTGACCTTCAGGAGGCCGACCTCCGCTGAACTGTCGGACAGGTTTGAGCAGGTACGGCTATGGATAGCTGATCTGCAAAAGGGGCAGCATTACCGGGTGGTAATGCGTAAGATCCAACACCAGATAATCGGAGCCAATGCTGTTCCCGATGAGATATGGATGGACACGCTCGATGACGCTCTCGCCCTGATCGGGAAAGAGAAGGATGCCATGAAGATCTCCCGAATCGCCGCCCTCACCCTCGCCCGCTGTCCCTCTATACTTCCATGGATTACAAGGTATCCATTAAAGGCTTTGAAGCTGGATAAAGAATGGCCTCTCTTCCTTGATATCATAGCCTGGATCCGGGCCCATCCTCGCCCGGGCGTCTACCCCAGACAAATGGATGTCCCGGGAATTCACACCAAATTCGTAGAGACGCACAGCGCCATATTAACGGAGTTGCTGGATCTCGGTCTTCCGCCTGGGGCGGTCGATACCAGCGCAGCCGGTGCTGGCCGGTTTTGCAAGCGCTACGGCCTTCTGGAAAAACCTCTTCGTATTCGGTTTCGGATCCTCGATCCGAAACTTTCATTGCTTCCGGCAGGCACTGACCAGGACATCACGGTCACTCAGGAGGCCTTTAACCAGCTTGATTTTGCGGTGAACAGAGTGTTCATAACAGAAAACGAGATCAACTTTCTCGCTTTTCCCTCTGTGCCGGAAAGCATAGTCATTTTCGGTGGAGGGTACGGCTTTGAGATGTTGGCTCAGGCCGTTTGGCTGCGCCGATGTTCTATTCACTATTGGGGCGATATTGATACGCACGGGTTTGCGATCCTGGATCAGCTGCGCTCACACCTGCCCCATGCCAGGTCTTTGCTGATGGACAGGAAAACACTGATGGAACATGAGCCGCAATGGGTGAGCGAACCAAGGCCGATACGCCGTGACCTTGCGCGGCTCAGTCCGGAAGAAGAAAAGTTATTCGAGGATTTGCGCGACGGGCGGATACGCCCTGCCCTTCGGACGAGTATCCGACTGGAGCAGGAAAGAATCTGCTTCAGCTGGATCAAAGCCGCTCTGAAGCTATTGACTGAATGTCATTGATCTGCTGGCAGCTTTACATACGGCAACTTTGCAGTCATTTTCTTCTTAGCCAGAGAAGTCACCTTCTTCCTTTCTTTCTCCGGATTGCCAGCCCTTTTTCTTGCCGGTACCATCTTACTGGCTAACATGTTCTTTGTTTTCTTTGAGCCCTTCCGGCCTGGACGGTTTTTTGCCGGTGATTTGCTAATAGCCGCGGATGCGGTATTTTTTCTCTTTCGAGGCGAAACCTGAACAGTCTCCCCTGCTGAGACCGAAGATGAAATCACGAAACTCTGTTCGAGTTCAATGCCGAATTTGTCAGACAAATCAGCTTCTTCAATAATCCTGGAGCTTTTCTTTGATGCCCTGGACAAGAGTTCTTGCTTGTGTCCTGAGATTGCCTGTCCTATCAGATCGCCCATTTCTACCTTTCGCATCCTGAAAAACAACTCCGGGCTCTCATCGAGCCGCGCACCGATGCCGTAAAGAGTTGCCGCAACATGCTTGCACATACCGGCCCAGTCCGGACATGAACAACTAAATGTAATCTCTTTCGGCGATGGGAACATGCCTGAATCCTTATTGGTAAAGATCTCCCCCATTGTTTTTGGGAATTTCCCGTTCATGAGTTCCTGAAGAGATTCAAGCATGCCCTGACATTGATCTATGATCGTCTTCCAAATATCCTTCTTTAGGGTTTTTATGCCGATAACCACGGAATAAGGGCTTGAATGTGATCCTTGGACAGCAGCCCGTGCCTCTCCAGGATCGATCTGGAGGTCAAGGACCGCACCGTGGCGTACGTAACTCCGTCCTCTGCCGATGCGATTATGGTAATCAGCGTATCGTTCAAGATTGAGGTTCCATGCCTTGCCCCACCAGGTGCGGGCAATTGCCGAGCCCTGTAAAACCACAGGCTTCAGGTTCGGATTTTTCTTGGACAACTGTTTAAGTTTCTTCGCCGCCTTTGCCTTCTTCTCGGCTACCGATACGTATCGGGGATATTCCCAGTAAGACATAGTTATGCTCCTTGTAAATTGAATAAATTAACAGAGCTATTTTATCACAGTGCCAGATAGATAGAGTCAGACAGATAAAGAAAAAAGCTCAATCAGCTCATCATTATTCATCTCCGTTATCCAGTCTTCTCCACCTGCTTGAATCACTTCCCGGGCCAGCTTTAACTTGCCTTCTATCATCTTATCGATCTTTTCTTCAATCGTACCCTCTGTTATGAACTTGTGGACGACAACGCCTTTTTTCTGGCCTATTCTGAAGACACGGTCAGTAGCCTGGTTCTCGACAGCTGGGTTCCACCACCGATCAAAGTGTATAACATGATTCGCAGCCGTAAGGTTCAGCCCCACCCCGCCTGCCTTTAATGAAAGGACCATAAAAGGGATATAAGAGTCGCCCTGAAATTTTTTTATCAGATCCTTTCTCTTGGCCACTGCGGTGCCGCCGTGCAGGACAAGGCCCTCTCTTCCGAATACACGGGCAAGAAACTCTTGAAGGGGGCCGGTTATCTCCTTGAACTGCGAAAAGACCAAAACCTTTTCCCTTTTTTCAAAAATGGTCTCGCATATCTCTCTGAGGCGGCCGAACTTGCCACTTTCTTCTTCATCGTATCCGCCTGTTCCAAGGTACTGGTCGGGATGATTGCAAAGCTGTTTGAATTTCATGAGAGAAGAGAGAACAAGACCCTTACGCTGAATGCCCTCTGTCCGCTCTATCTTTTCCCTGAGCTCACGGACCATCTCTTTATAAAGGAAGAGCTGTTTCCTGCTCAATGATGCGTATGTCTTCATTTCGACCTTTTCGGGCAGATCGGATATTACTGTCTTATCTGTTTTCAGGCGTCTCAGGATATAGGGGCCGATAATCTGTCTCAGTCTTGCGTAGCCCTCGGGAGATTGATGAAGCGCCTTTCCGAATCTTCCGAATTCTTCGGCTCCTCCCAGCAGCCCGGGGTTAATAAAATCGAAAAGAGACCAAAGATCCGACAGTCTGTTTTCAACCGGTGTGCCTGTCATGGCTATCCTGTTATGGGCCTTGAGCCGCTTGATGCTTCGCGTCTGCTTTGCGCCTGGGTTCTTTATAGCCTGGGCCTCGTCGAGAATAACGTAATTCCAATCATACTCATGAAGCCACTCATATCTTTGCACTAAAGAATACGTTGTAATCACAAGATCAATCCCCTTCAGTGAGCCACGGCCTTTGGGCTCAATCTTTTTTCCAGAAGGTGCGCTGGGGTGCGCGATACAAAAAATCAGGTCAGGTGCAAAACGGGTGAGCTCACTATCCCAATTCGAAAGCAGGGACGCCGGCATCACGAGCAAGCTCGGTAGACCCGGTTCCTGAGCTTTGATGATAGTAAGCAGGCCAATTACCTGAACGGTTTTTCCAAGCCCCATATCATCAGCCAGGCAGATTCCGAACCTCAAAGAATGGAGGAATCCAAGCCAGTTCACCCCCTTTTGCTGGTAAGGTCTGAGGTCGGCCTTTAGCGCCTTCCCTGTCCCGGCAAAGTCAATCAGCTCAGGGCTCCTGAGCTTTTTCAGGACGGTATCAAGCCATCTGCCGTTTGTCAGTTCAATATCCTGTGATTGGTCAGCAACTCCCAAAGCGGATTTCGGGTCAAGCTGCATACGCATCGCGTCTCTGAAGCTGAATTCTCCTGTATCAATCATGTCACGAGCCTTCTCGTATGCCTCAATGGTCAGTTTCAGTTTCTCCGGATCTACCGCCACCCATCTGTTTTTGATCCACGCGAGACCTTCCGACTTCAGGAGCAGCAGCCGGGCTTCTTCCTGCGAGATGACCGTTTCCCCCATTAGGAGCTCGGGCCTGAAATCAAGCAGTGCGTCCATTCCGACGTGAGAAGGCTGCTTATCTCCGGCGGTTATACGAAGTCTTACCCCCTGAGAGGGCCCCTTCCACCAGTTAGGTATTCTGCAGAGTATCCCAGCTCTCTCATAAATAGGGACCTCTTTCAAGAATGTGAATGCCTCTTCCGTTGTCATTGAAAGAGGATGAAAGATTTCTCCTGATTCCATCAGTTCACTGATGAATCTGCTCTCCCTGGCAGCGAGGTGGACTGTCGAAAGCAGATCCAGGAGTTTGTTATTATCCTTGCCGAATTCTTCCATAGCATATTTCAAAGGGACATGTCTGGATGCGCCATGAGCGTTGAGGCCTGTTGAATAAGTGGCTAAGAAGGCAAAAGGGGCATCGTCCTTCTTGTTTTCGACCAGATGGAAATAGACCCTCCCTATCAGATGCACATTCGGGCTGTAAGATCTGATAAAATCTTCGACAGTCCCCTTGTAATGTCTCACACCTTCTGCAAAACATCGGTTAAGCCCGTCCCATATTTTTTCAAGGAGGCCGGCGTTCAAATACTCAGCTCCGGTCATGAGGGGTGAGCTATCCAGGACTGTCCGGATTTCATCGGATGAAAGCGAGACTGTGAGGTTCTCCCTTGCCTGCTGTATTGTCTGCTCCAGTTCCGGCAACATCCGTATCTTTTCGTCGAACATGCCGGCAAAGGCGCGCCAGAAATTGAGCGAATCGGAAAGCTGAATGGATTTGTCGCTGAAGCCAAGGAATAGAAATGCAGAATCCTTATCCCCGGTAAAACGCCGGAATATCTCCTTTTCCAGCAACTGCCGGCTCTTAGGGATCCGTTCTTCAGACAGCGACCATTCAAGCTGGACACCACCGCCCGGCATTATGACTGCGTGTAATTCCCTGTTCATATACCTTTTTGCCTGCACTTGCCAAGTACGAAGCGGATCATCAAGCCCTTTCCAAAAAACAGCTCAGCATCAGTTTATAAGCTCATCAATTCTATAAAGCAGATAAAAGGGAACTGAAAAGAGTGAATAACTTTTTTCTGGCTCATCGTGAAGTCGTGTGGGTGAAATGATAAGCCTGAGTCAGTATAACATGGCTTCGGATAAGGGGAAAAGAGCTTTCAAAGGGATCAAGAAAACTGTATGATTTCTGGATGGGCAAAAAGAGACGATTACTGGACGAATATCAATTTCCCGGATTTCAGCCGATGTCTAAAATACAGGGGATATTTGGAGACCCGAAAGCTCGTGTCATCCGACTTGAGAGGTGTTATCTTCAGCATACATCTAACCTTAATTGGGGCTTGTTAATCACAATAGGCCGACCCGAAAAAGCAGTAAATCAGATTAAACCGCCTCAGTGGAATTAAACTACCCCGTATCAAATAAAAAGGAAAGGTCCCGGAAGGGGGAGGTGCGTTTTTGAGGGACGTTATCCTCCACCTCTCCGGGGAGGTACGGGATATTGTCGCTTTTTTTGATGGTATGTATCAAGGAGATATTGGAGGGTGGCCGAGCCTATGTGTTTCCGCGCCCGGCAAGATGTTTGAAGGGGGGGTGCGGAAGTGAGAGGGTATGGGGGCACGGCTATGTCGGGATATGGTATTACGGGTATGAGTCGCTGGTGTACATGAAGCGGTATCGCTGTGCCGATTGTGGCTGCGTATATACGATCAGGCCGGCAGAGTGCTGGCCGCGGCACCGGACGCCGATCATGATAATCATGAAACGGATCAGTCATCGGCTTCAAGAAGGCGTATGGGACATAAGCCGGGGCGTAACAAGGCAGGCGCAGGGCAGCTGGTTGAGGGCGCTTAAAAAGAACATCAAGATATATCTGGGGATGGACTTTGACCTTGGACTTATGGAGGGATTTCACGAGCTCATATCATCGGGGTGGATTCCCGTACAAAGAACAGGATAATCCGAAAGACAAAGTGGGCTGAGGAGACCCTACCGAAGAGAGTCATTACACAGGGAATACATGCCGTGATAGGCTCATCCATCAAACACCGAGGAGGAGTTTTATGGATGAAGAGATGAAGAAGCTGATTGCCGTGTTTCGGTTTGGGGTGATCTCCGACTTTGTGGGAGACAGAGCGCTTCCACGGGGGAAACTTGAAGAACTGATGCGGGAGAAGTGCGCCAGGCAGTGGCAAATCCCCGGTAGCATCAGAACAAGCATTGGAGAATCGACTATCAAGGAATGGGCCTGCCGGTACAAACGTGCAGGTAATAAGCTTGAAGCGCTGTATCCGTTGGAACGATCGGATAAGGGCAAGCCGCGGGCCATAGAAGAAGAGACGGCCTCCGGGCTGATAACCCTGCGCAAAGAGATCCCCGAGGCCTCGCTGCCGGTCTTTATCAGCCGGGCAAAAGAGCGAAGGATTATTTTGCCCGGAAGACACATTCCCTACGCAACAATATACAGGTTCTTAAAGGCTGAGGGCTTGGTAGACCGGCCTTCAGGGACACCTGCAGACCGCAGGAAGTTTGAAGCTGAGTATCCAAACGACCTGTGGCAGTCTGATGTTATGCACGGTCCTCATGTCCTGTGGGAAGGCAAACAGAGTGTGCGATGCTGTGAACCGGGTCGAAAGAAAAAAGAAGAAGTAATATTCCTGATGGGATCGCTGCCCCGCTCATGATGCCGGTTTGCATCAACTTCGAACGTTGGATTACCCCTTGAATCCAATATCACAAGTGCCGTTATCTTCTTGATCTTTGTCGTAGACACCTCATCGTGAAGTGTTACGCTTCATCTTTACATTTCTTAGTAGTCCATATAACATCAGTCCTCATACCACGAGGGGTAAGGGGTGATTCGTGCGTAACTCGCTGGTTTGAGGGAATGCCTCGCAAATTTCTAATTTGAACCATCTCTCCTGACGCCAATAAAAAATATAACGACAACAACGCTGAAAGCGCTCACGCAATAGCTCCGTAATAGAACGACGCAGCCGGTGATACATAGTCCCAAAGTCAGCCACCGATAATGCAGCAGTGAACATTGAAAGACCGACATCGGTTGAGTGGATAGACCCGTTGATGTTCTACTTACGCTTTCCTTCGAATAGTGAGCCCTATCTATTTCAAAAAATCTCCGAAGATATTTTTGCTATGCTCAAGCACCTGCTGAAGCTGATACATTTCGCCCGCTGCGGAGGCAGGGTTCTTTTCCCGCCACTTTTCAAGATGGTCCTTGGAACAGAAGAAGTTCATGAATGGGCAGAAGGTCTTTGCCGTGCATCCGCAGTGGTCCCCGCTGCTGACAAATTCAACTACACCTTCCGGAGCGTGAGAGGCGATCTTACCGTCCTTCACTTCGATCTTCATTTCCCCTTCGCATTCGGGACACCGCGACCGAACCGTGATGTTCTCCCCGAGCATGAAATGAATCCCCAGCGCGTCTGTTGCGCAGAGCGAGTATATCTCGTGGCCGTCAGGGAACATTACCTTGTGACGTGACTTTTTTGCGGAAAAAGGATAGGCCGATACGATCTCTCCGCCTTCCACAGTCAGGATGTCCGCCTTGTGCAGTCTTTCGATGAACCTGCGAACCGACTCGATGGAAGGCAGCTTCATCGCCTCGACTATTGTTTGCTCGGCAGGCGGCTTGCCAGTCCTGGCGAACTCTTTCAAAATAAACTTTCGCGACTCGTTTTCCGATGGGCTCAAATTGGCTTCGGCCAGTCTTCCCCGCACCGTAGCCCCGATCTGGTCCATGAGGCTCTTCACCGTGATCTTTCCGAAAGCGGGCGTGCCTCCCGCACAGCAATTCGGCTCCTTCATGGTCTTGCGCAGCATTTCCACTGACGGCACATTCCCGAGTCTGCCCGACTCGTCCGTGAACATCCTTCAGGAAAACCCGATGGTGCCTGACGGCTGGAGTTCCTTGCCGTTTATGAATACAGACGGCGATCCGCTGAGCTTCAATTCAGCCGCCTTGTCATCGGTGATCCGGTGAATGCTCACTTCAGCTTGAATCTTCTCGGCCTCCAGTGCGCGGTCGATATTCTCCTTCAGCGCGTCCTCGGAGCCGCAGCCCTGCGAGATATAACAATCGATCTTCACTATTTCCTCCCTTGCGATGCTCTGTTTATGAAATGTCCTTCTTTATCTTCTCGTATTCATCCTTGCTGATCTCTCCTTTGGCATACCGCTTCTTGAGGATTTCGAGTGCTGATTCTTCCGACCCGCGCCCTTTTCCCACAGCAGTCGACCGCACAAAGTAAACGATCCCGGCGATAACAACGATCCAGAATATGAACATCATCGACCAGGGCCACCCCATGCCGCACCCCCAGCCCATCATCCCCGGCCACGGGCCGTAGCCCTGGGTCTGCGACTGAGCCTCGGCAACGGCGGCATAAGAGAAGAAACCAGCGATATAAGACACCCACGATAAGGTTTTCATTTATTGATCTCCTTTCAGACTCGCCTTAAATGCAGCAACTCAGTTTCGATATGTCCTTCGTGAACGACAACGCCGCGAGCTTGATCGACTCGGACAGCGTCGGGAACATGGGGAGCGTTTCCACCACGTCGTCGATGGTGTTCTTGTTCTTTATGAGCATCATCGCCTGAGCAACGATCTCACCGGCGTGAGGCGAAAGAATATGGACGCCGGTTATCTGTTTCGTTTCCGGATTGATCGCCATCTTGATCAGTCCTTCGGTGCGCTTCGTAATGATCGCCTTCGGAACGTCCGTAAACGATACGGTATGGCACATGCATGTGCCGAATCGCTTCATCTGCTCTTCTTCCGTAAGGCCGACCCCGGCAAGTTGGGGATCGGTGAAGATCGTATAGGGCACGGCATCATAGTCGATGCTCTTGCGCGATCCGGTCAAAGCGTTCTCCGCCGCAAGTGTTCCTTCGTGTCCTGCCGTGGTTTCGAGACGCAGGGGAAGGTCGGCCGCGTCTCCGACTGCGAAGACATCGGCGTGAGAAGTCTGTAGGAATTCATTTACAACAATTGCCTGATTTAGGCCGATATTCACATTGGCCTTATCGAGGGCCAGTCCAGCCGTATTCGGAATCTTTCCCGAAGCAAGCAGTATCTCATCTGCTGAAACCCGCTCTTCTTCCCCGTCAAGGATAAAGGAAACGGTTTTCTTTTTTCCTTCTATCCATGCCCTCGTGATCCGGACACCCCTTTTGACTGAGATCCCTTCCTGAATGAGAACCTGCGCGAGCCGTTCGGTAAGTTCGCTTTCGGATGTCGGGTAGAGCGACGGTGAACGCTTCAGGAGCGTGACCTTTGTACCGAATCGCGAGTGCATCTGGCTGAATTCCAGGCCGAGCGGTCCGCCGCCGATGATGATCAGTTCCTTCGGCTGCCTCTCAAGCGCGAGCGCTTCGATATGAGTCACAAAGCCCGTCTCGCGGATGCCTTCAATAGGCGGCACCGTGGCGGTTGAACCGGCGGCAATAATGAACTTCTGAGCCCGGAGCGTCTCGCCGTTTACCTGGACTTCATGCGGGGAAGCGAACTTTGCCCGTCCTTCAATAAAGGTGAGGTGTTCGAGGTTTTTCAGCACCTTGCTGTATTTTTCGCTGCGAAGCTTTTCGACCAGGGCAAGTTCATCCTGGACGACCTTGCGGAAATCGAAGCTCTTCACGGCAAGCTCAATGCCGGGTATGCCGTGGTTCCGGACTAGGTGCATGATCTCGCCTGCATAGAGAAGCGTTTTTGAAGGCACGCACCCGACGTTCACGCAGGTGCCGCCCAGCGGAAGACCGGCGTTGATCATGGCCGTATTCGCCTTGAGTTCGTCTGCGCGGATGGCGCCTCCGAATGCCCCGGCGCCCCCGCCGATAATGATAAGGTCGAATATCTTCATGCGCGGCTACTTTCTCTCAATGACCTTCCCTTCGTATTCTCCGGCCTTCTTCAGGGCATCGTTCAGCATGCCATCTGTAACTGATTTGTCCGCAACAAGCCACGCCTTCTTTTCATCGAACGAGACTTTCACGCTCTTGACGCCCGGAACGCCGGACAAGGCTTTTTTTACCGCGACGGTGCAAACCTCGCAGGTCATCCCCTTAATTTCCATTACAACATTCTGGTCAGTTGCGGCGGCAACTGCTGTCACCAGGAACAGGGTTATGATCGTGCTGAGAATCAATACTTTCTTCATGGTTTCTCTCTTTCTATTCTTAACCAAGCATCCATACGGCAATTTTCGGGAACAGAACGGCAAAGATCAGCGCTGTAAATCCTGTCCAGAAAATGCCGCGCGCGATCCTGCGGGAACGGCGGTCCGCTTCACAGTCGCAGGGAATGGACTTCTTCAGATACAGCTTCCAGAAGGAATAGCCGAACATGGAGAACGCGGCCGCAAGGAGATAGGGCCGGACCGGGTCGAGGACGGTGAGCTTTCCGAGAAACCCTATCGATGTCCCGAATACCGCGAAAATCACCGGCCCGATGCAGCAGGATGCGGCAAGAAGAGCCGTTACTATGGTTCCCAGGCTGGATACGTTCTCTTTTTTCATCTTATGCCCCCTTCATACGCGCGGTCTGCTTCAGAGTCTTGATATTCTCGGATCGAACCGGCGCTCCGCAGGACGGACAGGAGGCGGATTGCGCGGCCTTGCTGTTCTGAGGCAGAGAAAGGTTGTCTCCCTGGGCGTCCAGCATATCGAGAATGGGACAGTCGCCTATGCGTTTATTCGCACGGCAAATGTCAGCCATTTTCTCGAGCGCCCGCTTGATCCTCTGGAGGTTCAGAATTTTTCCTTCGACTTCTACGATCTTGGCTTCCGTCCTCTTCTTTACTTCATGGCAGGTCGTCTTTGAGCTGACCCGCAGGAAAAGCAGCTCCTCGATCTCATGGAGGGAAAATCCGATTTCCTGCGCATGCTTTATGAAGATGATCCTCTTCACCGCGTCCTCCCTGAACATCCGGTAGCCGGAATCCTTTCGGGGCGGTTTCGGGATCAAACCCCGCTTCTCGTAATAGCGGACCGTGTCGATATTGACTCCGGCCTCCTTCGCCAGCCGTCCAGTCGTTAAATACTCCATTATTTGCGCCTCCTCTACTTTATCTATTATAAACCTTGGAGTATAGTCAAGGGTCAAGATGTTTCTGTGCAATTAAAGGAATTGATGTCAGAAGTGAAATGCGCCCAGTCATAGTCTACATGGCCTTTATGCTGTTGTTTTATATGCTTGAGTAAAAATACTTCAGAAATTATCCATATATAGTCTTTTTCCCTATCGACAGAATTATTTAAATCGGTTAGTGGAGTATTACTTCTTCTCAGCTAACCCCTTCCAGTGCAGCTCACTGCCAGTTCTCCGAGCGAAGTAGAGGCGAAGGAGCCGAGTAATATGAAGACGACGAAGACGATTATGCCGGTAAGGACAAGTTCGACACGCGAGCCTGTCCCGAGCTTTTCGGTGCAAAAGAGATTGAGTGAGTCCTTTTTCCTTAAAGGCTCATTACTTTGCAGAAAAATGCGGGTATATTTCCAGTGCCGGATTTACAGGAGAAGCAAATGCCCTAACCTCAATAAAAACGTTATATTTTCAACCGAAAAAGCAATGCAGATTCCCAAAAATAAGGTTCAAAAAATATGACAAAAAATACTCAAAAAAGGGAGAAAAATGTCACGAGAAAAAAAGTTCCGACATTTTCACGACATGAAAAAAAATCAAGGACCTACAAAACTCTGTAAGTCCTTGATTTATATGGTCGGGGCGACCTGATTTGAACAGGCGACCACTCGCACCCCAAGCGAGTGCGCTACCAAGCTGCGCTACGCCCCGATTCAGCTGAACTGCTTCAGAATATCCTTCAGTCTCTTCTTCACGAAACCCAGGGCTTCCTGGGGAGACTTCGCACTCTTCGGTCTGCTTTCAATGAGCGGCTTGACCTCTGCAGGCCTGGACACTCCCTCACCGAACCGCTTTCTTACACCTTCAATCGTATACCGCTCCTGATACAACATCTTCTTGACCTGCAGGATCAACTCGAGTTCTTTCTTGGTATACACCCTCTGGCCGGATTTATTCTTGCGCGGCTTCAGGAACGGAAACTCCGTTTCCCAATATCTTAACACATATGATTCGATTCCTGTTATCTTGCTGACCTCTCCAATCTTATAAAAAAGTTTGTCCGGAAGAGGCAGCGAAGGTCTCAGGCCATCGAAGGCATGGTTATGCATCCAGTCTCTCCAGCTCCTTCTTCAGCTGGTTGCTTACCCGGAAGGTGATCACCCTGCGGGGTGTGATCTCAAGATCCTGTCCGGTCTTCGGATTCCTGCCCCTCCTCGCCAGTTTCTTTCTGACATTGAATGTGCCGAAGCCCGATATCTTGATCGATTCTCCCTCAACAAACGTCTGCTTCATCGTATCGAAAAGGTTCTCGACGATATCCTGAGCCTCCTTCTTGGAGAGCCCGACCTTTTCAAAGATTGTGTCAACGATATCAGCTTTTGTCATTTCTACCGCCCCAAATAAGAATTTTCTTAATTATATTAAGGACATAGCCTATTGTCAAGAACAAAGTGGTTTAAGAAATAAAATATATCTCCAAAGTCTCGTGTCCTTGCCTTGGCATTCCTTCTTTAGTATTATGGTAGTGTGCTCGACGCTCTATTCCATCCAGAGTCCGTTGCGGTCATCGGCGCCTCGGCGGACCCGCATAAGGTCGGCTATTCTCTTCTGGACAATCTCATCCGCTTCGGATATCAGGGCAGCATCTATCCGGTCAATCCAAGGGCATCCGCAATTCTGGGCCTGAAGGCCTACCCTTCATTGTCGTCCGTGCCGTCAGCAGTGGACCTTGCGGTCATCGCCATTCCGGCGATGTATGTGCCGGACACCATACGCGAATGCATACAAAAGAAGGTGCCGGCAGCGGTGATCGTCAGTGCCGGGTTCAAGGAAGCCGGGCACGCCGGCGCCCTGCTGGAAGAAGAACTGAAAGCGATCACACGGGACGGCGCCATCAGAATACTCGGCCCGAACTGCCTTGGGGTCATCAACACCTCCTGCGCGATGAACGCGACATTTGCGGCGGGGATGCTCCCTCAAGGCAGGATCAGTTTCTTTTCGCAATCAGGAGCACTGGGGATCGCTATCCTCGACTGGGCAATCGGAAACAGGATCGGCTTTTCCAAATTCATAAGTCTAGGCAACAAGGCGGATCTGAACGAAACCGATTTTATCGAATATTTCATCAACGACGAGGAGACGGACATCATCCTCGGCTATATAGAGGACGTTGTCCAGGGCAGACGCTTCCTCGATGTCGCCAGGAAGGCGACAAAGGTGAAGCCGATACTTCTCGTCAAATCGGGAGGGACACAGGCGGGTGCCCGCGCCGCGTCATCCCATACAGGTGCGCTTGCAGGCTCCGAAAATGCTTTCAATGCAGCCTTCAGACAGTGCGGTATCATTCGTGCCGAAGGGATAGAAGACCTCTTCGAGACCGCCAAGGCCTTCAACTCCAAGAAATTGCCGGCAGGCGGGAATCTTCTCATCGTCACGAACGCCGGCGGCCCCGGCATCATCGCTGCCGATACTGCCGAGCGTCTCGGACTTGGGCTCCCCCAACTTACGAAGGAGACGATCGATACACTTTCCGGGCTTCTTCCGAAAAACGCTTCCCTGTACAACCCGGTCGATATTATCGGGGATGCGACCGCGGATCGGTACACCACGGTGTTCGAACATGCACTCACCGACCCGAACGTCGACGGGTTCCTGGTCATCCTGACCCCCCAGGCTACGATTGATGCCGGGGAGGCCGCGGAAGCCGTGATACAGGCGTCCGGCCTGACCGAAAAGCCCTTTGTCACCAGCTTCATGGGAGAACAGAGAGTCAGGCCTGCGATCGAACTTCTCAAGACCGCCTCGATACCGAATTTTTCCTATCCCGAGCCGGCGGTGAGGTCTTTCAGAAAACTCTGCGACTACGCCGCATGGAAACGCGAGGTGGTCCCTCCCCTCCCTGCAATATCTCTTGATACGGAAGGAATCGCATCGAGGATTCACGCTGCAACCGGCCGGGGCGAATACCAGCTCGGGGAGGACGGGGCAAGGGAGATACTCGCCTGCTGCGGGTTCCGTTTCCCGGAGGTGGAACTCGTAAAGACCCCGCAGGAGGCTGTCGCGGCAGCCGGACGCATAGGCTTCCCTGTCGTAATGAAGATTTCGTCGCCCGATATCCTTCATAAAACCGACATCGGAGGAGTGAAGACCGGAATAGCGGCGGCAAAGGAGGTTGAAGAGGCCTTCACAGAGATCACCCTGAATGCCAGGAAATTCATGCCCAGCGCCTTTATCAGGGGCGTGAATGTCTACGAAACGGTCCCGAAGGGGAAGGAGATCATTCTCGGCATCACGTATGACAGAACGTTCGGCCATATGATCATGTTCGGACTGGGGGGCATCTACGTCGAGGTTCTCAAGGATGTCTCCTTCAGGGTCGTCCCTTTGACGGAAAAAGACGCCGAAGAGATGGTGCACGAAATAAGAAGCGTCCAGCTCCTGAAAGGGGCCCGAGGGGAAAAGCCGGTGGATTTTGCCTCTATTTATGATGCGGTCCTGAGGCTCTCGCGACTTGCCACCGAATTCCCCGACGTTATCGAACTCGATATCAACCCCCTCGTCGTATCGGACAGAGGGGCAACCGCGCTCGATGCGCGCATAATTCTCAGACGCCCGTAAGGAGGGTCCAGATGGTACATCTGTATATAGCTTCGATGTCAGGTTTTTCGGGAAAGAGCCTCATCACGCTCGGACTCGGACTGCTGTTCAGGGAAAGGGGATTGAAGATCGGGTATATAAAACCGTATGGCACTATCCCGGCAAAACAGGACGGAGGAATCATCGACGCAGATGCAGAATTCATGAGGAAGGCCCTCGACCTCGATGAGTCGGCTGAACAGGCCTCTCCCTTCGTCGTCACCTTCGAGACGCAGAACAACGCCCTGGCCGGTCAGGGCGCAGACAGGTTCGACACCGTAAAGAAGGCGTTTGATTCAGTCACCGGCAGGGACGTCGTGATCGTGGGCGGCGCCGCCGATCTGTTTGCCGGCTCGCTCTTCGGACTGGGCGGACTCAGACTGATCCGGCACCTCCAGGCAAAAACCCTTGTGGTCGAGCCCTGGAACGGCGACAGCTCGATAGATTCCCTGATCGGGTCCAGGGAACTGCTTGGAGAAAACTTCGCCGGAGGCGTGATCAACAAGATACCCCAGGCAGCCCATGAATACGTCTATGAGACGGTCAGACCGTACCTCGAAAAGAGAGGGATCCCGATCTTCGCCTGCCTGCACCGCGATATCCTTCTGGATTCGATCACCGTCCGGCAGCTCAACGAGATCCTGGGCGGAAAGATCCTCTGCGGCGAAGACAAACTCGACGAGTTCATCGAGAACTTCTCGATCGGAGCAATGGACGTCGACAGCGCGCTGAAGTATTTCCGGAGGACCGTGAACAAGGCGGTGATCACCGGGGCGCACAGGTCCGATATCCAGCTGGCCGCGCTCGAGACCTCGACCAGGTGCATCGTGCTCACCGGCGGCATGTATACCAACGACGTCATTCTCGGCAAGGCGAAACTCGCCGGCGTACCGTTCATCTCAGTTCATGAAGACACCTTCGCAACGGTCGAAAAGATCGAGGCGGTCCTGGGGAAGATCCGTATCCGGGAGCAGAAGAAGGTGCTGAAGACACGGGAGATCATCGAAAAGGAGTTCGATCTCGAGAGGCTCCTGAAGACTCTGAGAGTGCAGAACTAATGGAAGACCTGAAGACCTCCGAGACATGGCGGGTGTTCCGCATCCAGTCCGAACTGGTCGAGGGGTTCGAAACGCTGCATGACCTCGGCCCTGCGGTGACGATATTCGGAAGTGCAAGGCTCTCTCCCTCCCATAAATACTACAAGGCTGCCGAGACCCTCGCCCGTATGCTGGCCGATGAGGGGTTTGCGGTGATCACCGGAGGCGGACCCGGCATCATGGAGGGCGCCAATAAGGGCGCAAAGCGCGGAAAGGCGCACTCGGTCGGGCTTAACATCGAGATACCCGCGGAACAGACCTCGAATCCCTATCACGATATCAGTCTTCAGTTCAGATACTTCTTTGTGCGCAAGCTGATGTTCATCAAGTATGCCATGGCCTTCATCATCTTCCCCGGCGGGTTCGGAACGATGGACGAACTGTTCGAGGCCCTGACACTCGCACAGACCCACAAGATAGACTCGTTTCCGATTATCCTGTACGGTGCCGATTACTGGAAGGGGCTCACCGACTGGATGCAACAGAAGCTCGTTCCGCTAGGCACGATCGAGGCATCTGACTTCTCGCTTTTTTCTCTCGTCGACACCCCTGAAGAAGTAATCTTCCTGATCAGGGAACATCAGCGGGTCCTCGGCAATATCATGCCGAAGCCCCGCGACACAACGGCCCAAAGGTCTTAGACGCCTTTCAGTCTTCCCATTTTTTCTGCAAGCGCGGCCGTCTCCTCCAGCAGGGCTTCAACCTCGTCAATGCCACGGGACCAGAAGGCCTTGTCCGCAATGTCGACACCCAGCCTGCCGAAGATGTTCCGGGGTGACTCGGAGAGGCCGGCAGAGAGAAATTCCTTGACCTTTGAGATGAAGGCCGGGTTCTGCTTTACCGAGCGCTGCAGGGATTTCGATATCAGCAGGCCGCTCGCATACGAATACACATAAAAGAAATACCGTATGTGGCTCCAGTAGACCCACCAGTAGCGGGACCCCTTCGACTGCTCCACCGCATCGCCCATGTAGGCCGCCATATGCCCCTGGAAGATGGACCCGATCTCGTCTTTCGAAAGATACCCCTTCTGCCTGAACGACTCATGCAGCTCCTGTTCGAAGCGGTAACAGGCGACCTGTCTGAAGATCGTCGATACGTCGTCATTGAGCTTCATCATCATGATCGATAGTCTGGCATCGTCATCCGACCGGCCCAGGATCTCATGCAGGACGAAGTCCTCCATAAAGGTGCTCGCCACCTCTGCGGTCGACGTCGGTGTGCCGAAGTAAAGGGCATGCCGGGACCGCCTCACGAGTTCGTTGTTGATTCCGTGGCCCAGTTCGTGGGCGATTGTCAGTACGTCATGAAGGGTGCCGGTATGGTTCAGGAGGATGTATGTCGGCTGGGACGCCAGATGGTGGGCGCAGAAGGCCCCGCCACCCTTCCCCTTCCTCGGATATGCGTCGAACTGGCCGTTGTCCGCAAAACTCCTGAAGATTTCAGCAAAGTCTTTATCGAGGTCCTGCATCACCTTCCCGACAAGACGCATCGCCTTCCCGTAGGGATACTTTATCGTGATATTGCCGTATTCGACGTTTCTTTCGTGGTAGGCGAGACGCGTCACCTTCATCAGCCGGGCCTTGAGGGCATAGAAGCGGCCGGCGACAGAAAACCTGTCGGACACAGTCCGGACGAGTGTATCGACAACATCGCTTCCGATATCGTCGCTCAGGTGACGCGACTGATCGGGTCTCGTGAATCCCCGCAAGTCGTCGTCCGTCTTCTTGTTCGCGAGCACCGCATTCATCTCGGCCTCGGCGACATCAGCATACTGAGCCATGATCGAATCGAACGCCAAGGCGGCGACGTCCCTCACCTTCTTGGTCTTGTGACTCGCAAGGCTCGATATGGCAGAAAGTGTCCTGGTCCCCTTTTTCCCGTTTTCGAGCAGGACCTGCCTTTCTTCCCTCGCGAGAAAACCTGCAGTCATCCTCGTCCATCCGGAATAGGAGGTCGCAGACTTGAGGTTCATTATCTTCTCTTCGGGCTCGCTCAGCAGATGCGCGGCCTCTTCGAATATCCTCTCAAGGAAATACCGGTAGGGCTCAAGCGCCGGGTGCCCGAGAAACCGTTTCTGCCTGTTCTTCGGTATCCTGGAGATCCTGAGGTGGAAGAACTGCATATCGTTTTCAATCTTCCTGCTGAAGTCCTCTGCCCGGTTCAGACGTGCCTTCAAAGCAGGGTCGTTCATATCCTGCTGGGCCCTCAACCAGAAGTAATACCCCGCATCGCCATCACTCCCGCATGTCCGTCTCCACCGTTCGTACTCATCGAGCGCCTCTTTCATGACGAGAGGCTCCCTCAGGTAGTCGGTACGTCCCTGCCACTTGTCTATGAACAGGCGACTCTCCCGCTCGACATCCCTGAGATTCTTCTCGATGCGGGGATCGTCGTCAGACTTCATCAACGGGGACAGATCCCACTCATACGGCTTGCTCTTCTCTTTTGTCCTTCTTGCCGGCATATATTTACTCCTGCTCCTGTTTTTGTTTTCTGCTGCCTTCGTACAGTTCGTATTCGAGCAGTCTGCATTCGATCCCGCTGTTGTAAAAAGGTATTCGCCTCTTTGACCTGAGGCCCACTTTCTTCGCAAGAGACATGTTGCCGGTAAAGATATAGCCGGTATATCCCCGGCAGCGCTGTTTAAAAAAATCACCTATCGACCGGTAAGTGGCGCCCAGCGCCGCCTCGTCTCCCATCCTCTCGCCATACTCGGGATTCAGCACGATGATACCTCCCCGACCCGGCAGTTCGGTCTCCGCAAAATCACAGACGCCGAAGCTGACGGCGTCCCTCACCCCGGCTGCTGCGGCATTCCGGATAGCGGCGTCGACTGCGCGGGGATTGCTGTCGGAAGCGATGATGCCGCATTCCGGCTTTTCCAGAACCCTGTCTTCGGCCTCACGCCGAATGGAAATCCAGCCTTCATGGCTGAAACCGCGATAATGCATGAAACCGAAATTCTCCCTGAGCAACCCCGGCGCCTTTCTGAAGGCGATCAGCGCCGCCTCGATCGCAAGTGTCCCGCTGCCGCACATCGGATTGATGAAATCGGTACTTCCCGTCCATCCCGTTGCCGCGATCACCCCGGCCGCCAGAGTCTCCTGCATCGGCGCAGCCATAGGGATCCTGCGATACCCCCTTCTGGAGAGCGGCTCTCCGGAGGTATCGAGATAGACCGCGCAGGACGTCCCCTTCCAGTAGAGGTACACCACGCAACGGTCACGTTCGGGTCCGGAGTCGGGCCTCCTGCCGCACGTCTGAAGGATCCTGTCGACGATGGCATCCTTGCATTTGAGATTGGCAAACCGCGAGTCGTTGATGGTCGGGTTCTCGACGCTCGAGGTGACACTGAGATAACTGTCCTCAGGGATATAATCCTCCCAGCGGATATCGAACAGTTCCCTGTAAAGATCGTCCGCATTTCTCGCCAGAAACCCTTTCAGGAGAAGAAGGACCCGGTGGCCGGTCCGGAGCTGCAGATTCAGCCGCATCGCCTCGGCCATCCCCCCCTCGGTCGTGACGCTGGCGATGCTTTCGGAAATCACAGGCAACCCCAGTGACCCGATCTCCATCACCAGCCAAGGCGTCAGTCCCTTCGGGCATGTCACAACTATCGCGGTTTTTTCCATCGGTTATTATAGCGAAAGATCCTTGTGAATTAGAAGAAAACAGCCTCATTCTTTTATAATAGAAGTGCGGGTGTATGCCATTCGTAATAAAACACAGACAGGAGTCATGCATGAAGAAAATCATTACCGTAGCAGCCATATCGTTTTGCCTCTTGACAGCCCAGGGCATTAATGCCGAGGCAAAGAAGCCGTCACAAAAGAAAGCTCCTGCACATCAGGAACAGTCCCAGGTCCCGCCTGCATTGACCGGCAAGATCATCGAGACGATGGACAGCGGCGGCTACACCTATGCGCATATCGAAAACAAGGGAGAAAAACTCTGGGTCGCCGTCCCTCAGACGCAGATCAAAAAGGGGGAAACCGTTTCGTTCAGACCCGGCATGGTGATGGAGAACTTCGAGAGCAAAACCCTCAAGAAGAAGTTCGACAAGATCGTCTTCAGTGACGGTGTCCAGGGACCGCAGGCAGGCGGACAGGCGGCAACGTCTGGCGGCAGCAAAGACAAGGCCCCGAAGACGAAGGAAAAGATCACGGTGAAAAAGGCTACTGGGGCGAATGCCTACACGGTTGCGGATCTCTTCAAAAACAGCAAAAAACTGGACAATAAAACAGTCGTCGTCAAGGGCAAGGTGATCAAGGTATCGTCCGGCATCATGAAACGGAACTGGGTGCATATTCAGGACGGGACCGGCGACGCCAGGAAAGGGAACTTCGATCTCGTGGTCACATCAACCGGCGGCGCCCTCCCTGCCAAAGACGACGTGGTGACTGTGACAGGAACACTTGCAAAGGACAGGGATTTCGGAGCCGGCTACAAGTACAACGTGATCGTGGAGAACGCAACCTTTACGAAATAGCCCTTCTCCGTAAGTGAATCAGAAGAAGGCCGGCAGATAGCCGGCCTTCTTTATTGGGCTATACCTGTCCGTAGAATTTGACAAGCTCAAGGCCTGGCCGGATTTCAGCATACCGAGTTTTTGAGAAACGTTTTCAGGTCTCTCCCGATATCCTCCCTGTCCAGGGCATATTTTATCACCGCCTTCAGGTAATTCAGGGGGTCTCCCGTGGTCAGCCATTCCCCGTTATCCACCTCTCTGGCAAGAAATATCCCCCCGCGTTCAACATACTGACGAATTGCATCAACAATCCAAAGCTCGTTATCTTTGCCGAGCGGAATTTCTCTCAGAATATCCACAATATCCTGATTCAAAATCATCCGCCCGAAATCCGCTAACTGGGACGGGGCCTCTTCGATGGATGGCTTTTCCACAATTTTTTCGATTTCAGAGGATCCGGGACGCAACTTTACAATCCCGTATCGGTTTACCATCTCCCGCTCGACCTTCTGCACCCCTATCATCAGGTGGCCGTGTCTCTGATAATCTTCTATCATCTGTTTGGTGAAGGACACCTCCGAGCGCACGAGGTCATCGCCCCAGACATAGATAAACGGTTCGTTGTAAACCAGGCTCGCGGCGGACAATACCGGCGTGCCATTCCCATATGGGCCCTTCTGCCTGACATACACGAAGTTGGCCATCTCGGAAATCCGCGTTACTTCCTCGAGCTGCGCCAGCTTTCCCGCTTCCCTTAACTCATTCGACAATGCCCAGTTGTGATCGAAGTGGTCTTCCAGCGCCTTCTTGTCCCATTTTGTCACCAGGATAATGTCCTGTATCCCGGCTTCAACCAGTTCCTCTACGACCAGCTGGATAATAGGCTTATCCACGATCGGCAGCATCTCTTTCGGCATGGTCTTTGTGGCCGGAAGGAATCTCGTCCCGGCGCCTGCCACTGCGACAATCGCTTTTTTGATTCCGGGAATAGGAGTCATAATCTACCTTTCTGCTGCTTGTCGTCCCGTCCTTGGTCCCGGGGGGGGTATCGCCCGGTCAGGATGCGGTCCGCAGGACAAACGGGAGAGATCTACCCTGCTCCCTATTTCGGCGCGCTCTTCGGTTGCTTGTCCTTCTTCTCTTTCATATCCTTTGCCTGTTTGTTCTCCTTCTGTTTCCGTTCCTTGTCCTTGTCCTTTTTGCCGCCCTTGTCTCCCATTGCCCGCCTCCTGTGATGTAGCTGTCATATCCCGGCCTTCCGAGGTCCGATGCCTCTCATGATGAATGCTACCAGAAGTAAAAGCCGAAGGCAAGGGCCGAACAACTTCCCTTCTCCATTGAGTTGCATTAGAGCTGCTCCGTCCTCAAGGCGGTTAATCTCACCTCGACCGTATGTTCCTGATGGTCGTCGACCAGCAAAATAGTCATGTCAGGCTGCCCGCGGCCATCGAGGATCACATTCGTCGTGCCGCCGTTATTCGTCTGCAGCACCGTGATATGGTACACAGTCTCCCTGTACCGGTAATGCATCCTGAACGACTCCCAGTCCCCTGGCAGGCACGGCGCGAAATGCAGCCTGTCAGTTTCAAGCCGTAGTCCGAGAAGTGATTCCAGGATAAGCCGGTACATCCACCCGGCTGATCCCGTGTACCATGTCCAGCCACCGCGGCCGATGTGCGGAGAGACCGCATATATGTCTGCCGCGACGACGTACGGTTCTACCTTGTATGTGGATACCTGTTCCAGAGATCCCGCATGGTTTACCGGGTTAATCATAGCCAGCAGTTCCCAGGCGCGGCTGCTGTCCCCAACTGCTGCGAACGCCATCGCCGCCCAGACTGCCGCATGAGTGTATTGCCCGCCATTTTCCCTTACCCCCGGTACGTACCCCTTTATATAGCCGGGATTCAGGTCCGATTTATCGAAAGGCGGATCCAGAAGCTGGATCAGTTTATGTTCGCGTAGAACGAGGTGCTTGTCCAGCGCCTCCATTGCCGCTCGTGATCGTACTGCATCCCCGGCGCCCGAGAGGACAGACCAGCTCTGCGCAATGGAATCGATCCGGCATTCGGCATTGCCCGCGGAACCCAGCGGTAAACCGTCGTCGAAGTATGCTCGGCGGTACCATTCACCATCCCAGCCATTTTGCTCAATGTTGCTGCGCAGCTGAGAAGCTTCCACCTGGCAGCGTTCGGCAAAGGCCGCGTCGTCACGCAGGCGCGCAATCCCAGTGAACTGCATGAGCACTTCATAAAGAAAGAACCCCAACCAGACGCTCTCACCTTTGCCGTGCTCTCCCACAAGGTTCATGCCGTCGTTCCAATCACCCGACCCTATGAGCGGCAGGCCGTGCTCACCGCGTCTGAGGCCATTCAGGATGGCACGCACACAATGTTCATACAGAGTGGCTATTTCATCGGACGCATGGGGAAGATCGTAATACGAGTCCTCATCAGCGCTTACCGGGCGGCCCTCGATGAATCGCACTGGTTCATCCAGGACGCCGGTATCTCCGGTGTTTAAAACGTAGCGGCAGGCAGCCAACGGCAACCAGAGGAAGTCGTCCGAACAGTGGGTACGCACACCCCGGCCTGAAGGGGGATGCCACCAATGCTGGACATCTCCCTGCGGAAACTGATGGGCCGCGCAGAGGAGGAGCTGTTCGCGAACCAGGCGGGGTTCTGTATGGATGAGCGCCATGACGTCCTGCAGCTGGTCGCGGAAACCGAAGGCGCCCCCTGACTGGTAGTATCCGCTCCGTGCCCAAAGACGGCATGCCAGGGTCTGGTATAAGAGCCAGCCGTTGGCCAGCACATTGACGGACGGGTCCGGTGTTTCCACCTGCACGGCTCCGAGGGTGTGGTTCCAGTACTGCCAGACCGCTTCGAGAGCTCTGCGGCCGGCCGCAGGACCGCGGAATCGACTCACCAGCCTGCCGGCGTCTTCGGCGTTTCGCCCAGCACCGAGCATGAAGATAATCTCACGCTCCTGCCCGTCGTCCAGCTCGAAGGGGACCTGGATTGCAGCACAGGGATCCAGGGCAACCCCCACCTTGCCGGAAAGCCTCGCCCGGGTCATCACCTCCGGGCTTCGAAGCGTACCGTTACGGCCAATGAACTCGGTCCTGTCACCGCTTAAGGTCCGGGTCGCCTCAGCCACGTCGAAGAAGCCGGTCCGGTCTGCGAACTCGGTATTGTAGGGGTTAAGCGCGAAGAGCGCTCCGGTAGTGGGGTCAACTTTGGTGATTATGTGCATCCTCGATTTCGGCTGCAGATCTCCCAGCACCCATTCCGCATAACCGGTGGCGGAGAGACGGCGGGACCGGCCTGACTTGTTCCTTACTTTCAGGACCGTGAACTTGACCGGCGCGTCCATTGCCACGTACACCCACATCTCGGAACTGATGCCGTCCTCTGTGTGTTCAAAAACGCTATAGCCGAACCCGTGACGGCTGGTGTAAGGCGTCAGACCGCGACTGGGTAGCGGCGAAGGGGACCAGAAAAGGCCGCATTCTTCATCACGGATATAAAAGGCCTCTCCGCCTGAATCGCATACCGGGTCGTTATCCCAGGGAGTGAGGCGAAACTCGTGGGCATTCTCGCTCCATGTGTAGGCTGTCCCGCTCTCCGATATAACCGTCCCGAAATTCGGATTTGCCAGCACATTCACCCATGGCGCCGGGGTTGTCTGCCCCCGCGTCGTCGTTATTATATACTCTCGTCCATCAGGGCTGAATCCACCCAGCTCGTTGAAAAAAATCAGATCGAGTCGGGGCTTTGCCACAACGCCGGAGGACTCGGGACGCGGGGGCCGTGTCGGTTTGAGGCGCGGTACTGTTGTTTTCACAGGACTGCGGCGGTTTATCTGGTCTGCCAGAGGTCCCCAATTGTCGCTGATAACGACGCGGGCTACGGTCTGCAGCAGGATACGGTCTTCGTTCGATATCTGCTCAGAGAGTCTCACGAAAATACCGCCAGGCCGATCCGTTGAGCTGGCTTCAAGGCCTGCGGCAATGAGCCCCATGATCTGGTCCTGCAGAAGCTGCCGGTATCCGACGCGATCCTCGTTCCATATTACCAGATCCACAGCCAGTCCTTTTAACCGCCAATATGCGTGCGCCTGGACTAGCTGCCGCACCAGATCTATATTGGACGGATCTTCAACGCGCAGGAGCACAATCGGCAGGTCCCCGGAAATGGCGTATCCCCACAGTCCGGATTGCCCGCGGTAATTTTTCCTGAGAATGTCCGTATCAGCCCTCAGCGAGGAATTGGCGTAAATTATGGAACTGGCAAGGCGTCCGTAGAGTTGCGCGTCGGACTCTGTGACATTGAGCTGCCGCAGGAGCACCTGGCTGTGCGTCCATGCCAGATCGAAGACGCGGTCAGCAAAACGCCGGTCCTGATATTTCCCGACAAGTGCCATACAACTGTCTCTGGTTTCTCCGAGGCCGGAGACCACATCGATCGTTGCCACCGCTTCCGGATCGAGCGTCAGACGGTACCTGATTGCGACAATCGGGTCCAGCACGGATCCCTCGCTTTCGGAGAGTGCCCCGGAGAGAGTCGACCGGCCGCTCATGGCTGCCGGATTGGCAACGGTCCTTCCGCGGCCGATGAACTTCATGCGGTCAGTCTCATAGGAAACTTCCACGATGTCAGCCCCGTGTGCAGTCATCAGGTGAAACATCCATGGCGGATGCTCTTCAAGGGAGCGGGGCCGGCGGGTGCAGACTATGGCGCGCTGCCGCCGCATGATCTCGGTCTGAACAAAGAGATTACTGAAGGCCGGATGCAGGGTATCCGAGGCAGGCGGCGCGAGAACGACTTCGGCATAACTGGTTATATCAATAGTCCGGCGTGTCCTGGAGAAGTTTGTTATACGCGTCCTTCGCAGTTCGATGTCATCTTCCGGCGAGACGACTATTTCCGTATGCATGTCATAGTCCAAGTCGCGTCGGCGAAACTCCGCCCGTGCGTCAGAGAATATCGCTTCATATGCGTCAGCCCGTTTGAGCGTGGGCTGGTACGCGGTTGACCAGAACTTGCCGCTCGCCACATCGCGGAGATAACAGAACGTGCCCCCGTTGTCACACGTGGTGTCTTCGCGCCAGCGTGTCACCGAGATGTCCTTCCAGCGGCTGTACCCGCCTCCGGCGTTCGTAACCGCCACGTGGTATCTGCCGTTGGACAGCAGCTGCACCTCGGGCACAGGGGTATTGGGGCTGCTGAAAACACGCATTGGCATTTCCGCGCCGCCAAATGTCGCACGTGCGTCGGTGAGTTTCGGGGTTTCCAGATAGAATGCCGTTGCCCTCGGGATCCGCTCCTGAAGAAGGAGCATCGTGGCCTGGAACAAAGGGTCCGACCCGAACCTTTTCTGCATCGGCCTATCCAGGAGCAGATGGGACAGGGAAAGAAGACTCATGCCCTGGTGATGGGCCATAAATGACCGTACCACAGTACTCGATTTACTGCGCCGCTGACGTGAGGGCGTATAGTCTATAGCTTCATAAAAACCATAGCGCGCCTCAAGGCCTTCAGCACTGAGCCGCTGCAGGTTTAGGCAGGACTCCTCTGGCGACACCATCAGCGCAAGCGCCGAGGCGTAAGGCGCAATGACCAGGTCATCGGCAAGACCGCGCTTGAGCCCCAGGCCGGGCACGCCAAAGGCGCGGTATTGGTAGTTGAGGTGGACGTCGACCGTGTTATAGCCCGATTCAGATATGCCCCAGGGCACCCCCCGTTGCCTGCCGTACTCGATCTGCCTGTCGACAGCCGCTTTGCAGGTCTGATCGAGCAGCGTGTGTTCGTATGTCGGCATCACCAGAAGCGGCATCAGGTATTCGAACATCGAACCGCTCCACGAAAGGAGAATCGGCTCCCCCCCTGCGTTGGTAAGCAGACGCCCCAGGGCAAACCAGCTCTCCTGCGGCAGCTGTCCCTGCGCAATAGCCACGAAGCAGGACAATCTGGCTTCCGACGCCAGCAGATCGTAAAAGCCCGCGTCTCTCCGGCGCTCACTAACGTTGTACCCGATAGCCAGCAGATGTTGCGTCGGGTCGAACAAAAAATCATAGTCCATGCGGCTGAGTTCACCTGACTTCAGCGCAAGTCTCTCGATGTCCTCAATTCTCTCGACTGCGCGCTGGTTGCCAAGTCCAGCCAGTTCGCGCAGCGTCGGGATCTTGTCGACGCCAGTCACATTCGACTCAGTGAAAAAAATCAGATCATCCAGAGCAGTCCTGCACTGCCCTGCAAAGGCCCGGGCCCACCATTTGGCTTCATTATCCGGCTCTGCATCCAGGGACTCAAACTTTTCAACAATCTCATCGGCAAAGGCTGCCAACTGCTCCAGGCATTGCCGCGCAGCCGTGAGCGTCTCCGGAAGCGAAGTGCATGCGGCATCAAGGGTCTTCAGGAGTTTGGCCAGTCCGGGGTGTGTACTTCTGCCCGGCGCAACGCCGTCCGCGGAGTCCGCAATAATTCTCAATGTATCGTTGAGTCCGTCAAAAAACTGTGCTCCCAGGATGTTTTGATCGGGGAGTGCCAGCAGGCCCGCCCTCAATGTCAACAGGTGAGCAGCAAGGTTGCCGCTGTCCACCGTTGAGATGTACATAGGCAGCAGCGGCTTCAGAGACTGTGTGTCATACCAGTTGTAAAAGTGGCCGCGGTGGCGTTCCATGGATTCCATCGTATGCAGTGCATTCCCTGTGCGTTCGACAAACCGGCCGGCTGAAATGTAACCGAAGTCGTATGCCGACAGATTTGCGAGCAGCGCAAGTCCCATATTGGTCGGCGAAGTGCGATGCGCCACAGAGGCAACGCGATACTCCTGAAAGTTATCAGGTGGCAGCCAATGGTCATCCGGGCCGACAAAGGTCTCGAAGAAGGCCCAGGTCTTCCGGGAAAGCTTCCGGAGAAAGATAATCTGCTCTGCCTCCAGCCTTGCTTCGCGGCGGGTGAGCGGCCGGCTGATCCACCAGGCGATAACCGGAGAGGCGAGCCAGAGAGGGAGTATGGGCGCAGCCGCTGTCAGGGCCGCTGGGTGAGAGACCGCCGCAAAGACTGTTACCGCAACGGCAAGAAAGGGCTCGATCCACATTGTCCGGCAGACGACGGCCAGACTCCCTGTGCGGGCATTGCGGCCATTTCGGTCGGGTGCGCCGGCCAGACTCCATTCGAGAAGTTGCCTGTGTGTGACCAGCATCCTCCAGATCGTACGCAGAACTCCATCCAGAGCGAAGAAAGCTTCGTACGGCAGACAGGCAAGCGTAAAGACGACCTGAACAAAACGCCTGAAGCTGGAAAGGCCGATGGCGGCAAGATGCTGCCCGAAAAGCACGTCGTCAGGCTTCTTAAGCAGGTCCAGAATCGAGGATATCAAAGAAGGAATTAACATGATTCCGATCACCGACAGGGTCCAGAACCACGGCGAGGGCAGGCCATATGGGACCATTGTCCACCCCAGAAGCAGGAGAAGCGTTAATGCCGAAGGGACAAGACTGCGCCGAAGGTTGTCGAAGAGCTTCCACCGGGAAAGCAGCGAAAGAGGATTCTTCTGTCGCCGCCCGTCCGGACCTGGAACTCCCGGCAGCAGCCAGCGCAGAAGCTGCCAATCCCCGCGTATCCAGCGGTGACGGCGGCTCACGTCCGCGTCATAGCGTGAGGGATACTCCTCGTATAGCATTACATCACTCAACAGCCCGGAGCGCGCGTAACACCCTTCTATAAGATCGTGGCTGAGTATCCGGTTCTCGGGAAAGCGTCCCTTAATCGACCGGTCGAAGGCATCGACATCATAGATCCCTTTGCCGATAAACGAGCCTTCACCGAAGAGGTCCTGGTAGACATCCGAGACAGCGCGCGTGTACGGGTCTATGCCGGGATCGCTCCCGTACATGCGTGCATACCTCGAGCGGCTTGCGCCCGGCAGACTGACTGCAACACGCGGCTGGAGGATGCCGTACCCGGCAACAACACGCTGCTTGATTTCATCGTACTGCGGACGGTTCAACGGGTGCGCCATGGTCCCCGCAAACTGCCGCGCCGAATCCCGCGGCAACTGCGTATCCGTGTCCAGGGTGATCACATACTTCACGCTGGATAAAATTTCCGTATTCCCGACTATAAGCGAAAAAGGGGTCCCCGCGAGATAGTCTGTCCCGCCCTCTTTATCGACGCGCAGCAAGAAATTCAAATCCGCAAGCTTCCCTCTCTTGCGCTCGTAGCCCATCCAGATCTGCTCCCGGGGATTCCAGCGGCGAGGGCGATGAAAAAGGAAAAAAATATCGCCTTTAGCACTCCCGTACTTGACATTCAGCTCTTCGATCCTCCGCCGGGCCAGCAGTAACAGGGGTTCATCCTCCGGCAGTGTTTCCTGTGATGCATCCTGATAATCCGTCAGCAGGCTGAAGTGCAGGTTTTCATCCCGGTTTGCCAGGAACCGCACTTCCAGCGCCTCTGCAAGGTCTTCGACGTTTTGAGTGCTGGTGAGCATGGTAGGAATCACGACCAGGGTATGCGATTCCGGAGGGATGCCTTTGGAGTAGTCCATCCTCGGCAGCTGCTGAGGGTTCACCAGTATCGTAGCCAGCCAGTTGACCAGATCCACCGCCAGTTGGCTTGCGCCCAGCATCGAGGCTATGCCAACCAGCGCAAGCAGCCAGCCAGGGGCGTCTTCCGCATATGCCTTCTCCAACAGGCTCCCGGTAAAAATTACCGTAATCAGCGCGATCAAGCCGACATAAAAAAGCGAAGGGACCGGACCAATTCTCCGAAAGTGCCAGAATGTTGCACGGCGTACACCCATTTTTTGTTCGAGCTGCCGCAATCCGTTATCAATCAGGTAGAACCCGACATGCTCTGCCCGACCGTCTCCGGCATGCCTGTCATCTTTACGCGCCGCGGCCGCGGCCGCAAGCCCTATGGCGTTTACTGCCACCTGACTCTCGGATAGCAGACTGCTCTTTGCCAGTTTTTCCACGACGTGCCGGTAGTGATCCCGGGTGGCAAAATCCATATTGCAGTATACTCCGGCGGGGTCCTCACGCAGGACCTTTTCGACAGAGCTCATCCTCTCGACAAACTCGACCCAATTCATAGCGCCCAGAAAGCGGAGGCTGCCGATACTGTTGCTTATGGAGACCTGGTCAGCTGCCTGTTGCTGGTTCTCCGAATGCACTGACTGCTCTATCGTCAGGCCGGAATCGGAAAGCCGCTGTTCTATCCAGGTGAGCGGCAATGCCAGGGCCGGACTCTGTCCCTGCAGCCGGCGGGCAAATTCCGCAACAAACGAGCTCACCATGGGCGGGTCCGACCGCACCATGTCCGCAATCACCAGGATCAGTCTGTTCGGGTCTTTCTCCGCAGTCTCCGTCATCTGGTCCGCCCAATAATCAGCGAGGTTCCGGTTGATCCTGTCCTCTGCAATACGGGCCGCAACGCGCCGGAGGTTCTCGATCAGCGCGAGCCGCAGCATGATCGGAATTGCCCACAATTCGCCCAGCTTAAGGGCGCTCACTGTCTGGTAGGCTTCAACGAAACTGCTCAGATTTTCGGGGTCTACCCTGCCGTCACCGTGAGAGATCGTCTCCAAAGCGATGTCATACACGCGCGGAAGCCCTGCTGAAAGGCCGTCCAGTATGCGTGGAAGTTCACGGCTGTATCCCTTCGGCAGGTGTCTCCTTGCCGTGCGGATCTGTTCTTCGATCAGGTAAAAGTTATCCAGCAGCCATTCACCTGCCGGTGTAATCCTGCGATCAGTCGTGATCGCCTCCATCAGCAGGGTGCGGGTCCCGATAAGGACACCCTCATTCTCGGCCAGTCGCGCCAGGAGATGGTCGGGGGCGTCTCCCGGTCGTAATTTGTGCAAGCCCGCCAGGGTCCTGCCATGCTGCTTCATCTGATCGCTGCTGAATAATTCCGAGCGCAGCGGCGGCTCGCAGACCGCGCACTTTTGTGCCAGGTTTTTTCCTCGGAAGCTCGCGCGCAGATGCGGCAGACTTCGGAGAATGGCTTTATTGCTGACATTCACCATTTAGGGTTCCTTCTTTCTGAAAACAGGCGGCCTTCGGCAACTCCGGGTTTCCTGCTCTGAAATGGCATTCCTCTGCCGTTGCCGAAGAAATACCGTCCGCCTGAAAATCCGCGATGATTCCGGCCAGGCGGATAAACTACCAGCCGACGGCTGCAAAGATTACGTGACCCCTCTGCCACGAGGGGTACGGGCTATTTAATGGGAGCTCTGTGAGGGAAAGCGAGTGTATCCATTAAGAAAAGAATGATGGGATCATCCATAAAGACAGGCGAGACAGGATTCTCTTGTCATCCTTAACTATAGCACATAAGCGGCCCCCACGTTCGAAATGGCAGGGAGTCAGCGGCTTATTTCTCCGCAACGCCCAGGTCCTTCAGTATCTCGCGCATATGATCGATATGAAAGCTTATATGATACGTCGAAAGCCCCACCGTCAATTGGGCAAGAGTAGGATATTCTCCGAGAGGAGAATCCTTGAGCGCCGCGATATGGGCCTTTCTCGATAGCTGTTCCGCGGACAGATCCTCTATGAACACGGCTATATCCGTATATTCCCGCTCAAAGGCATCAAGAAGTTCGGCAAGGCTCATACCCTTCCGCTGCCCTGACCAAAAGGCGTCTTCGACCCTGAGTTCTATTTCCGGGGTATTCCGCTCCAGGAAGGACTTCAACATAGGCATGTGACCCACCCCCTCCTGCCCGCACAGATGAGAGACTATCTGTCTTGGCGACCACCGTCCCTCGGGCGCCCGGGACGAACTCTCCTCGTCAAGCCCCTCGCAGGCCTTCATGAATTCCGCCATTTTTGCGCGCACACCCCGTGCGATCTCTTTTCCATCCGGCATGTTCTCTTTCCTCCCTTATCGATCTACCTAGATTCTACCAAGAGATATCCTCAAAGTGAATGGGCGCGACATGCGAAAGCCATATTCACAGTTAGCAGGGCTGCTGCCCTGCTGGAGCAGGAGCAGTAATGGAAAAAACGGAAGGAGGAAAAACCGGATAAAAAAAAGGGGCCGTCAGACGGCCCCTTTTTTTATCCGAGTAAAAAAAGATCTATTTCTTATGGTCCTTTGGGGCTTCCTTTACAGGCGCAGCCGCCGGTTCCTTTATTGCCACCAGTTCAACTTCGAAGACCAGGGTCGCATTAGGACCAATCGCCCCCGGTCCCCTCTCCCCGTATGCGAGATTCGAAGGTATGAAGAGCTGCCATTTCGCGCCTTCCTTCATGAGCTGCAGTGCCTCTGTCCAGCCGGGAATCACGCCGCTGACAGGAAATGTGGCGGACTGGCCGCGTTTGTATGAGCTGTCAAATTCGGTACCATCGATCAGCGTGCCGCGATAGTTGACGACAACAGTATCCGTCTTCGTTGGTGACTTGCCGGTACCCTCGGTGATCACCTTGTACTGCA
>JAKAIE010000024.1 GCA_021814475.1 Nitrospirota bacterium | reverse complement strand
TCGTCGTTCCGTTGACGATCCCGTAGATCGCCCTTATCCTGTTGGCGACAAGGCCTTCCCTGACCACCTTGATGATGGGGATGCCGCCGCCGACGGAGGCCTCGAACCCGACCTGCAGACGGTTCGCCGCGGCGGTCCTGAATATCTCCCTGCCGTAGGTCGCAAGCAGGGCCTTGTTCGCGGTCACGACATGTTTCCCGGCCTTCAGGGCCTTGAGCACGACCTCTTTCGCGATCGTCGTCCCGCCGATCAGCTCAACGACCACGTCTATCTCCGGATCATTGATCACCGCCTCCGCATCGGTCGTCAGCACGCCCCTGGCGAGTCTGATCCCCCTGTCCCTCTTTATGTCCAGGTCGGCGATCCTCCTGAGGTTGACGTCGATGCCCGTGCGTTCCAGGATAATGTCACGGTTGTTAAGCAGGATCTTTGCCGTCCCGGCGCCTACCGTCCCAAAACCGATAATTCCGACATTGATCATCTGTTCAGCACCCTCTTGATGCCGGCAACCGCCTGGCGTATCCTGTGCTCGTTTTCGACCAGGGCGAACCGCACATAATCATCGCCGCCCTCGCCGAAGCCGATGCCAGGGGAGACCGCCACGCCCCCTTCTTTTATCAGATGCTTGCAGAAATCGAGAGACTTCATCTTTTTGAACGGCTCGGGGATCTCGGCCCACGCGAACATCGTCGCCTTGGGGGGCTCGATATTCCAGCCCGCCTGACGGAGGCCCTTCACCAGGACGTTCCTCCTGCGTTCATAGACATTCCGTATGTCTTCCACGCAGTCCTGCGGGCCACGCAGCGCGATGACGCTTGCGATCTGGATCGGCTGGAACATGCCGTAATCGAGGTAACTCTTGATCTTGACCAGGGCGCCGACGATCTCCCTGTTGCCGACGCAGAAACCGACACGCCAGCCCGCCATGGAGTAGCTCTTGGTTAGGGAGTAGAATTCGACGCCGACATCCTTTGCGCCGGGCGCCTGCAGGAAACTCGGGGCCTTGTAATCGTCGAAGACGAGGTCGGCATAGGCGAGGTCATGGATAACGATGAGGTTATTCTCCTTCGCAAAATCGACCACCCTCTTGAAGAAGTCGATGCCATGGACCACCTCGGTCGTCGGGTTATGCGGAAAGTTCATGATCAGCATCTTCGGCCGCGGCCAGGTAGTCTTGAACGCCTTTTCCATCTCGTCGAAGAAATCGATGCCCGGACCGATCGGCACGGTCCGCACCTCGCCCCCGGCGATGATCACGCTGTACGGGTGGATCGGATAGGCCGGCGTCGGCGTCAGGACCACATCCCCGGGTCCGACGGTCGCCAGGACCAGATGGGAAAGCCCCTCCTTCGATCCGATCGTCACGCATGTCTCGGACTCGGGATCGAGATCCACATCGTAGCGGCGTTTGTACCATTCGCTGATCGCCATGCGCAGCTGCGTGATGCCCTTGGAGGCAGAGTATCTGTGGTTCTTTCCCTTCTTCGCCGCCTCGCAGAGCTTATCGACGATATGCTTCGGCGTGGCGCCGTCGGGGTTGCCCATACCGAGGTCGATGATATCCTCGCCCTTTCTGCGGGCCTCCATCTTCAGAGAATTGACGATGGCAAACACATAAGGCGGAAGTCTCTTGATCCTGTTAAATTCATACATGCGCGTACATCTCCTCTGCGTTCATCGAGCTTCTGACGAGCGGACCGGAAGCCACATAGTGAAAACCCATGCCAAGGGCCGCTGTCCGCAGCTCTTCGAATATTTCGGGTTTTACGTATTCTACCACAGGAAGATTATTTCTGGTGGGCCTCAGGTACTGCCCGATCGTCACGATATCGCACCCGGAGGAGCGCAGATCCAGAAGGAGCTGATGTACTTCTTCGGGCCGTTCACCGAGGCCGAGCATGAAGCCCGACTTTGCGGAAATTGCGGGGGCAATCCTCTTTGCCTGTTCAAGGAGATGCAGGGAGCGCCGGTAATCAGCGCCGGGTCTTACCGTCCCGTAGAGCCGCTCCGCGGTCTCGATATTATGATTGAAGACATCCGGCCGCGAGCCGAGAACTGTCGCAAGGGCCGCGGCATCGCCCCTGAAATCAGGCGTCAGCACCTCGATCTTTGCACCGGGGAGCCTTCTCCTGACCGCAAGGACTGTCTCGGCAAAGTGTCCGGCTCCGCCGTCAGACAGGTCGTCACGGGTGACCGACGTGATGACAACGTACCTGAGCCCCATCTCCGCAGAGGCCTCCGCCACCTTCTTCGGTTCGTCGGAATCGACCGCAGCAGGGGCGGCCGAGGTGACCGCGCAGAAGCCGCAGTTTCGCGTGCACCGGGACCCGAGGATCATGAAGGCCGCCGTCGGCTTTGCAAAACAGGCGCCGCGGTTCGGGCACCGCGCCTCTTCACATACCGTCGTCAAACCATGCTGCCGCAGCAGCTGTTTCGTCGGATGCAGATCGGCACGGTCCTTTGTTTTGAGCCATTCCGGAAGTCGCATACGTTAAAAAATAATGTAATAGCCCGGGTTTGTCAAACCGGACAAAAAAGGACGGCCTGCAGGCCGTCCTTTTTTGTCTCTATATGGTTATCTGCTAAGTCTAGATCTTTCTGACGTTGACCGCCTTGGGGCCCTTTGCGCCCTCCTCCACATCGAACTGCACACGCTCACCTTCGGCGAGCGTCTTGAACCCGTCGCCGAGTATTGCCGAAAAATGAACGAAGACGTCGGGTCCTCCGTCCTGCTGGATAAAACCGAACCCCTTTTTCTCGTTAAACCACTTGATTGTACCCTCAACAGCCATCCTGCAAAAACCTCCTTTACCCTATAAAAGATACATGAAAAACGGCCTGCGCTCCATGTCCTGTTTTTATACCATGCCGGTTTCATGTTGTCAAGATTCCCGACCGGCTCTGCAGTGGGGCAGGCATCATTTTCCCGTCCTGCCCTCAGGGACCTCCATGGCCTCAAGACCGCGGATGTGACCCGCGACATCTGCAGGGGGATCCGGCGCCAGGGACAGATACTTCCGGTAGAGGCCGAGGGCATCCCGCTGCCTGCCCCTCTTTTCGAGTTCCATGCCGACGTTGTAGTACGGGAGGGGATTGTCCGGGTCTGCCTCTATCGCCTTTTCCCATTCCGCGACGGCCCTGTCATTCTCCCCTCTCATATAGAAGATGTTTCCAAGGTTGCAGTACGCATTGCTCATCCTGGGGTTCACTTCGATCACCCGCTGATAACGAATGATGCTCCTGTCGTAATCGCCCCTGAAGGCGTACGCCTGCCCCAGGGCATAGTTCAGGGGAAAGAAGTCCGGGGTAAACTCCAGGGCCTTTTCCATGTAAGTGACATCATCACTCCAGTATTTCAGCCGGGAGAACGTCATGTACGCGTGAGTGACGGAAAAGAGGAGAACCGCAGCGAGAGCGGCCGTCCTTGCCCTTCCGGCATTGACGGCAAGCAGGGCAATAAGGACGCAAAAACCCAGCGAGGGGAGATACACGCTCTTTTCCGCCATCATATACTCCCCTATGCTGCCTGCATTCATCACAGGGACAAGCCACAGGAAAAACCAGGCATACCAGAAGAAATATACCCTGTTGCGCACCCAGAGATAACCCCCCGCCAGAAGCATCAATGCCGCCGCGGCATAAGAGACGATCACCTCGCCGGTCAGCCCGGGGAAGACCTCACGGGGATATATGACAACGGCCGCGTCAGGGACGAAGAATATCTTCACCGCCCTCTTTACGATTACGGCAATGGTATTCGCAAGGGTAACGAAGGGCAGGTCCGTGACGGGTATCGGCCCCACAACCGCCCGCCTGATGCCCAGGAAGACGGCGGTCACGGCGAGAAACGGAACAGTCTTTCTGAGTGCATACCTCAAGGGACTTCGCCTGACCAGGGTTTCGTAGGCGATCAGGACAAGCGGAAGGAGGACGGCGCTCTCATGACTCAACAGCGCGAGGCACAGGCAGAGGAGAGACAGCATCCGCCTTCGATGCATATACGAAAGGAGACACGCGAGTGAAAACAGGGCGGTCAGGACATACGCATCGGAATACACCCAGCTCACCGCCTCCACCCCGGCCGGATTGACCGCATAGAGCACAGCGGCGATCACCCCGGTCAGCAGACTGCCGGTCATGCCGGAGACGACCAGCATGGCAAGGACTGCGACGAGGGCGTTCAGGCTGACATTCACCGCATTGTAGCCGGTGGGGACAGGACCGAACACCGAGTACTCGGCAAGATGCAGGATCTTTATAAGCGGACGGTAATATTTCAGATACTCCTGACCCTTCCCGTCCATAGGAATCGAACTCCAGAAATCCCTGGTAAAAAATGAAGGCAGAGACCTCACCTCACGGATGGACGGATCCTCCGTGATGACCGACTTTGCGTCCCAGACGAAATCGTTCCCGAGCGAGTAGGAATACTGTGCAAAGGCGACGAGAAAAACAAAGCCGGCCGATATCAGCAGGGTCCTCCATCCGGCGTCACCTCCAAAGGCCCTTTCCAGTTTCTGCATTATTTCACCCCTGTATCCCTGATTACGGGAGATGTCACAGGACACCCCCCTGCGACAACCTGGCGGAAAGTTCCCCGGCCCTGGCATTTGCCGGATCAATGGCCACAGCCTTTCTGTATGCCCCGACCGCCTCCTGCGCGCGACCGGTCTCATAAAGCGCCTCTGCCTTTGAAAACCAGAATCCCGCATTGTCCGGCTCCCGTTTCAGGAACAGCTCCGCAGAACTGAGGATCTGCGCATATATGTTCTTTTTATCCATCGCGTATTTTTTTACGACGTCACTGACGGGAGACAGGTTTCTGACAAATACCAGCGCTATGTCATCCGCATACACAAGGGCCCAGCGATCGTCATCGTGGAGCTTTCGGGTCAGGGGAAAGATTTCACCGGAATTCTGCGCCATGCCGGGCATGATGATTACATCCACGCGATACGCATCAAGAATATCCCGGCCCCGGTCCGTCCATACAGCCTCATCATAAAGATCGGATGTCTCCTCCACCAACCCCCTGCCGTCTATAAAGACTCTGCCCCCGGGAAGATACCACAGGAGATAGCCGCCCCATGAATATTCATTGAAATAGTTTCCCCGGAGCCGGTTGGCCTGAATGAACCGCACGGCGCCCGAGGGAAAGGAGCGGTCAGTCCGAAACTCAAAGGAGTTTTTCCAGTCTCCCAGAAATACCGACGCGACAAGACAGCCCAGGACCAGTGAAAGATGGACGCCCCCCCTGAAGGAAAAATTACCGCGCTCCTTTACATGCATGACCGCCAGCGGGGCCGCCATCAGAACATACGGCATATACCGGAGCCCTGTAAAGGAAAGCAGCATCAGCGCACTCAGCGTCACCTTGTGTTCCAGGCAGATTTCTCTAAAAGAAGAGATCAGGATAACGAGAAGGCCCGCGATAAAGATCCAGTAGGACGGGAAGTAATCATGAGTCCTGTATGCAACATAGAAAGGGGAAAGATTCTCGTAGATCGAATTGAGATACCCCGCCTTTGTCTCATACAGCGCCTTCAGCAAAGCCGAGCCCAGCGGATTCAGCAGGAACGGCAGGACCGCGGACAATGAATACGCCGTTATCACGCCCCTGTTCAGCGGTCCTTTGTCTTTCACCGTCAGCAGGATATAGGAACCAAGATACATCCCGATAACCGCGACCCCCAGAATATACCCTCCATGTATGTTCGCCCATGCGATCATCAGCGCGCAAAGGATCAGGGATATCCCCCTGCCGGCTGTCCGATCCACTCTGATCTTCTCGATCAGGTACAGCACCGCCGGAAAAAAAAGAAAGGTGAATAACTGCGGTCGTTCATTGGGAAAGTTTCGCAGAAGATCTCCCAAAAGAATGACAGACACGAGGGGGAGTATCCCATTTGAAAATCTGTTCATCCACAGGAGCAGAAACAGGAGAATAAGCGTGTAGACCCCGGCCCTCAACAGCACGATGCCGGCAGGCCCCGCCATGCTCCACAGGCCATATAACAGCAGCTGGCCGAGCCAGTACTGCTTCAGGATGGCCTGCATTCTATGTGAATCGGGCCTGAGCGGGTTGCCGGAATCCGGGGAAACCGAGAAGGGATCGCCGGAAGGCAGGGCTTTATGCTCCCAGATCCACTGCCCTGTCTTTATATGCCAGAAGAAGTCACCATCCTGGACAGATGTCGTATAGATGCAGAAAAATGAGCTTAGCAGTAAGACAAGCGCAATCTTTTTTGACATACCGATGCTGTTGTGTCCGTCAAACATGTTCGCACGCACTACCGGCTCATTATACCTGTTTGACGGGAGAAGTCGCAAAAATACGTCCCGCGACGCCGCCTCTTCGGGCGCCCTCTTCCTGCGCGCCCCCCTTATTGCTCCCGGTTCTTGGGCATTGGCCCGGCTCTGTGGTACAATCATCCCCATGACGAAATATAAGCCCCTTTCCCTGAAATCGGCCGCGTCCTATTCGCTCTGCGGCAGAAGGAGCAAGGAATCGGTAAACACCGCCGCCGGCATCCATAAGAAGGGCGGTTCCTTCCTTGACTTCCTGGAGACGCTCCCCCGCTCCTTTGCCGCGAAGGACTTCGGGAGCGTGGTGTCTGCGATCGTGGCCGCCCGCCGTGAGGGAAGGCCCGTAGTCCTCGGCATGGGCGCACACCCGGTAAAGGTCGGCCTCTCGCCGGTGCTCATCGACCTGATGCAGAAAGGCGTGATCACAGCCCTGGCCACCAACGGGGCCTGCTCCATCCACGACTTCGAGATAGCCCTGGCAGGCCAGACCTCCGAGGACGTCGGACCGGAGCTCTGCAAGGGCACCTTCGGGATGGCCCGTGAGACGGGGCGGGGGCTCAACAAGGCCATACGCGCGGGTGTCCGGAAAGGTCATGGCATCGGAAAGTCCGTCGGGGAGCATATCCGCAAAGGGAAGTTCCCGTACAAGTCCGTGAGCATCTTTGCGGCCGCGGCCGGCCTCGACATCCCCCTGACAGTGCATGTGGCGATCGGGACGGACATCATACATATGCACCCGGAGGCTGACGGCGCGGCGATCGGCGAAGGCAGCATGACCGACTTCAGGCTCTTCGCCGCGGTTGTCTCGGATCTCACACGAGGGGTCTACATCAACCTCGGCTCCGCGGTGATCATGCCGGAGGTCTTCCTCAAGGCGCTGAACATCGCCCGGAACCTGGGCAGCAGTGTCGAGGATTTCACCACCGTCAATATGGATTTTATCCAACACTACCGGCCGCGCGAAAACGTACTGAAGCGGCCGACCGCGGGAAGCGGCCGCAATTACGCGCTGACCGGCCATCACGAGATCATGCTGCCGCTGCTTGCGGCCGCCGTTCTGGAGGAGGACCTATGAATGTCGTTGTTGATCAGGACCTCTGCATCGCCTGCGGACGGTGCGAGGAGATTTGCCCGGCAGTATTCCATGTCGATGAGGCGGTCGGCAAGTCGGTGGTGATCGACGCCGAGGCCTGCGAGTTCGTCGGCTGCTGCGAAGCGGCGGAGGAAAACTGCCCCGTAGACGCGATCACCCTGGAGGAATAAGAAGGAAGGGATTGTTCAGCCGGGCGCGGAGATCTGTTCCAATGACGCAAGAAATTTTTCGACGAGCACAGGATTGAAGTCGGTCCCCATCCCCTCCCTCATCATCCTGGATATTGCCGGGACCTCCAGTGGCTTCCGGTAGGGCCTCGTAGTCCTGAGCGCATCGAAAAAATCGGATATGGCGACGATCTGGCTCACGATATGCTGTGTCTTCCCGGTCCTCTTCGTCTCCGGATACCCTGTCCCGTTGAATTTCATATGATGCTCGAAGGCCACGATCGCGGCAAGCGGGGGGGCCTCGGAAAGTCTCGCGAGATACAACGCCCCGTATACAGGATGTTTCTTCATCTCGGTCCATTCGCATTCATCGAGTTTCCCCTTTTTGTCGAGCACCTCGTTCGTGACGAACATCTTCCCCACATCATGTAGCAGGCCGGCAAGTCCTATGTCCCGGAGCGTCTCCTGGGGAAACCCGAGCCTCTCCGCCTGGAAGATGCTCAGGACCGACACATTGGTGGCATGCACGTAGGTATATTCATTGTGAGTCTTCACAGGGCCTACTATCCGGAGAATATTCATCTCCTTTTTTAGGACCCCCAGAAAATCGATGACCGCGTCTTCGAGCCCGACCATATCGAGTTCCCGGAACCGGGAGACGCCCTGAAAAGTCTCACGGACCCTGGAGAGGCCGCCGTCGAGAAGGGCATCCGCAGTATCCCCCGGGTTCTTCAGCCTGACTTCGACGACACCCACGGATATGTGGCCTGTCGAAGGGACCTTGCCCCCCGAGGCCATCCCGATGACGAACGCGTCCATCTCTGAAAGATCCGGGGTCTTGCTGAATATGATCTTGTCTATCTTCTTCCGCCTGAGCCGTCTGATAAAATTGACGATATGGACTTTCCTTTCGATAAAGGGGACGTCATTGAAGATGACGCTCTCACCGATGAGAGTGACATGCACGTCACCGTGGGAGCAAAACTCCTCGATGATCCCGAAAGCCCTGGCCGAAAACTCGCGGACGACCGGGTGTTTTGCGGAGTAGAGGCCGCAGCTGGATATCGCCGTCATCAGGCAGGAGATCAGCTCGGATATCCTGTCCGGAGGGGGGTGAAAGTCGCCGGCCGGCTTATCCACGCAGGACCCCCGCGCTCAGCGACCTTATTTCGCTGTTGCCGGATTCCAGCCCCATCTGAAGCAGCGCCGCGGCGGCCCCGGGAGGATAGTTCCCGAGGCTCCGGTAAATCTCGACCTTCAGTTCCTCGGCCGCCGCGCGGTTGATGACCGCGGACGAACGCACGAGCGTTTCGAGCGATTTCACCGCCGAGGGATCCCCGATCTCCCCCAGGGCCCTGATAATCGCCTTCCTGAACTCTGTCTGGCGGCCGAAGATCCTGTTCCGCATGAGAAGCTTCAGGAGCGTCGGCACGATGGCCCTGAAGCGGTGTATGCCGGCGAATCTGACGACATAATCCCTCATCTCCTGGTCATCCCCTTCCAGATATTTTTTTACGTACAATATCGCATCGGGGGTTTTGAAGTATATCAGTGTCCGGATCGCCTCGATGCAGATCTTTTTGTTCCCGGATTCCGCAAACCGTCTCACGTGATGCGCATCCTTCTCACTGCCGGCCTCCCGGATGAGGCAGATCATATTCCTGACCACGTACCAGCGGTTGTCCCCGAGACGGACCACCGCACCCGGGACAATCTCACTGCCGAGCCCGCCCAGCACCTGGAGCAGGAACTTCCTGTTCGACGGTTCCTCCTCTTCCACAAGAAGGCCGATCAGGGGATCGGCCAGGTACCTTCTCTGGACCCGGACCAGTCTCTGCACGCCTTCGCGGTCGTGCCGTCCCCATACCTTCAAGGCCTCCAGAAACCCGTCGATGAACAGTCCGGAGTGAAAATAGTAATCGAGCATGCCACTGGCTTCCTCCCTGTAGCGGCCCGAAAGACCATGAGAATATACGATGTTGTAGACATCCGAGATCTCCGAGAATCTGCCCGTATCCATAAAATCACGGACCACCTCCACCAGCTTCGTCAGCAGGTCGAGGTAGTCCTGCCGCGTTGCCTCCTCCGCCTCAAGCAGCTCGACCAGCAGGTCGGAATACTTCCGGCCGATAATCCCGTCGGCGCAATCATGCGCGATGACGCCGGCCCCGCCTTCCCTTCCCGCAGCCGGTGTCTTCAGCATATGCGACAGGTCGTTCCTGTACTCCTCGCCGACAAATTCCGTGGCGCTGTCGACCCGGAAGAGGTTCACGACCCTTTCGTCGATCTCGATGTCGTCGACCATCGCGCGGTTCCCCGGAAGCAGTTCGAAAAACGGATCTGCCGACGCATCGGCGGAACTGATCTTGTCGATGATATTCTGAAGGCTCTCCGGGATAAGGGACGCATTTTCCCGGAACATTCCCAGCAGTTTTTCGATATCATCCGAAGAAAGCCCCCTGACCAGGTGATCCATATCGGTCTTGCCGAGGTAGGGGTTATCGAATGCCCGTTTGAGCAGCTGCTGTTTTATCTCGGGACTCAGCCCCCCGATAACCGAGATGAAGCGGTGAAAGAGTTCTGCCTTGACCCCGTGATAGTCCTGTCTTTTCAGGTAGGTGGTGATGACCCTGTCATAGGTCTCGCGGCCGGATGCGGCATCTGCCCCCCTCTCGTTGAGGTACAAGGCCAATTCTTCAGGCGGCAGGTGCAGCGCGATGCCCTCTGCGTCGGCCTCGGCAAGTCTTCCCTCCAGCAGGGCCGTGATGTAATTTCCCCAGATATCGAGGTCGCTCCCGTCGCGACGCTCGCCGTTTTCCGTAAATTTCAGCTTGGAAAGTTCCATGGGGACCGGCCGGATGTGCCGCAGTCCCTTCTCCTCCGCCAGCTTCAGCACAGCGTCTCCGATCACCTCATCACCCGCCAGGAGCATTTCGTGAAAACCGGTGAGCTCCTCAATCCCGAGCCCCGCGGAAAACGTGACCGCAATAATACCCTTCCTGTAAAGACTGTGCGCAAATTCCCTGAATACCGGGTTTTTCCTGTCGAGGATATAATGGTCGATCATAAGCACATCCCTTGCAATGCCCAGGGTGATGGAGTCCCTGATCTCAAAGAGCCTGATCATGAAATCATGCGCCCGTCCTATCGATTCGCGTACGATCGGATGTTCCCGGGGATAGAGGCCGACGCTCCGGCGGGAGATGTTCAGCTCTATGACCGCATCGGTCAGCAGTTTTGCATCAATAGGAAGTTTTTCCGTTTTTTCTTCGGCCATTTCGGTCTGCCCCGGTATATTATACCTCTATTTCCCGGGGTGAACTATGGTTACCCTGGATCGGGCGATTATCGGGCGATTATCGGCCGGATGGGATGTTATAATGAACAATGTCAACACCCTCAAGGAGATACAATGTACCCGGTACTCATTAAAATAGGCCCCGTGACCATACATACCTACGGTTTTCTGATAGCGACAGGGTTCCTGGTCGCCCTCGGACTGGCGATGAGGCAGGCGAAAAAGGCGGATGTCTCCAGGGACAAGCTGACCGACCTCGCCTTCTACGTTCTTCTGGCCGCCATAGCCGGCGCGCGTCTTTTTTTTATCCTGACCAACTTGCGTTATTACATGAGCAATCCCCTCGATATGGTCAAAATATGGGAGGGAGGGCTTGTTTTTTACGGGGGCCTGATCTTTGCCGTGCCCACCGCAATCTGGTATATCAGGAAATCCGGACTGCCCGCATGGAAGACATTCGATATCTTCGCCCCTTCCATCGCGATCGGGCATGCAATCGGCCGGATCGGCTGCTTCTGTGCAGGCTGCTGCTATGGCAGGCCTGCCGAGGGCATTCCCTGGGCGGTGATCTTTACGAACCCGGCCTCGCTTGCCCTCAGGGGTGTGCCGCTCCATCCCACCCAGCTGTATGAGTCAGCGGCCGAGTTCCTGAACTTTCTCTTCCTTGTCACGGTCAGGAGAAAGCAGACGTTCGACGGTCAGATCTTCTGGCTCTACGTCATGAATTACTCGATCATCCGCTCGGTCGTCGAACTCTTCCGGGGAGACGAGATACGCGGCTTTATCGTTCCGGGGTTCTCGATTTCCCAGGGCATCAGCTGCCTCCTCTTTGCAGCGGCGGTGTTCATGCTGCTCAGGCTGAGGAAGGCGGCCCGGGCCCGCTAGAAGGAGCGCACGGCCCGGCTTCCGGTCCAGGGGTCGAGGCGGGTCCGCAATCGTCTTCTGTTCCTTCTGTGTTACTATTCAGTATGTCCTATTTTGCAGCCGCTGTCCGCCGTTTGGGAGTGCGCGTAAAGAGTCTTTCCTTCAGGACCCTGCTTATTGTGTCGTCCGTGAGCCAAATCGTGATCGCCGGCGGGATAATAGCATTTATTTCGTACAGTGTCGGACAAAAGTCTGTTGATGATGTTGCGGAGCAGCTTTGCGACGAGTTAACTAACGGAGTTAGCGAACATCTGGACTCCTATCTCGGGACAGCCTCGGCCATCAACCAGATGAACATCCAGATGCTGTTTCATGGTTTTATAGATATCCGCAACCCAGGCCGGATGGCGCACTACTTCTGGGACCTTGCCCGGGCGCACGGGAATTACGGGACACTGGTGTTCGCTGACAGCCTCGGCAACTCAATCGGCACAAATATCCATGAAAACTATATTGTGGCCACCCGCAACGGCACATACAGACGTTACAAGACCGACGAGGACGGGTATCCATCCAGCCAGGTGCTGGTAGAGAAACAGCCCTTCGATCCCCGCAAGCGGATCTGGTACCAGCAGGCAGCAGAGGCGGCAAAACCGGTGTGGACCGATATCAGGGTGTCGGTCGCCTCGCCGCGCCTGAATATATCTTTAGCCTCGCCCTGGTACGACAGCGCCCGCAAATTCCGGGGGGTTGTGAATACCAGTATGTCGCTTGCCCTGATAAGCGATTTTCTCAGGGGGCTGAAAATAGGGAATTCGGGAAAAGTATTTATTATTGACTCTGGTGGGCTTGTCATTGCATCATCGGCAGATGAAACCCCCTTCATCATTGCCGATCGGGCCTCTCTTGATATAAAACGCCTCTCCCTGGCGCAAAGCAGCGAGCCGCTGCTCGCTTCAGCCGCTGCTTTTCTTAAAGGCATTCATGAGGATCTCCATGAAATAAAAAAAGAGCGCCGGTTCGTTATCAATGCGGACGGCCGGCGACTTTTCTTCAATATCGTTCCCTACCGTAATGACAACGGAATAAGATGGCTGATCGGAGTGGTGATCCCCGAAACAGACTTCACGGGCAGAATCAACTCAATGAACCGCATTGCGGGTATCCTGATTATCTTCGCCCTTGTCCTGTCCGCCATAGGAGCAATGGTTGCCGCAAACTGGGTGGTAAAGCCGATTCAGGAACTCAACGCTTCAGCCGGGGCGCTCGCGCGCGGCGAATGGGAGATGGCCTTGCCAGTCAGGCGGGGGGACGAGGTGGGTGAACTGACCGGATCGTTTAACAGGATGGCGGCCCAGTTAAAGCAGACCATCGGGAAATTGACCCATGAGGTTTCCGAACGGAGCGCGGCAGAGAAGGAGCTGAGGCTTGCAAAGGATGAGCTGGAAGAGATGAACGACTCGCTGGAGCATCGAGTGGAGGAGAGGACAAAAGAGCTGCGGAAATCCGAGGAACAGCTACGTTCATTTGCCTTGCGGCTGGCGGAGGCGGAGGAAAACGAACGTAAACGGCTGTCTGAGGAACTGCATGACGAGGTGGGACAGCAGCTGTCCGTACTCGGCATAAACCTGAGCCTCATCCTTTCACAGGCGAACAGTGACCTGCCGGAAACTGTACGTTGCCGGATTATCGACTCCATTGCCCTGGTGGAGCAGGCCACCGAGAGGACCCGGAATGTCATGGCCACTCTCCGGCCGCCGGTACTGGATGATTACGGTTTGACGGCCGCGCTGAAATGGTACTCTGAAATGTTTTCTTCACGCACCGGCATCACAGTGAAAATAGAGGCAGCGGATATATCTCCCCGGCCGGCTTCCACGGTCGAAAATGCCCTGTTTCGTATCACTCAGGAGGCCCTGACTAATGTCGCCAAGCACGCCAGGGCAACGCAGGCTACGGTATCTATGTGGCGGGACAAGGAGATCCTGCGTCTGGAGATTGCCGACAATGGGGTAGGCTTTGATCCGGCGGTTAAGAGGGCTGAAAACAAGTGGGGACTGATTAACAGCGTCGAACGTGCCGAGGCGATAGGCGGGTCACTGCATATCCAGGCGTCTCAGGGACACGGTACGCGCGTCGTCGTGGAGGTGCGAATTTGAAAATTACGGTATTTCTGGTCGACGACCATGCAGTGCTTCGCGACGGCCTGAGGCTGTTGCTGGAAGCAAATCCGGAGATAACAGTCGTGGGGGAGGCGGACAACGGCCGTGAGGCCATTGAACGTATCGGGCAGCTCCGTCCCGAGATAATTATCATGGACCTTGCCATGCCGCAGATGAACGGCATTGAGGCGACGCGCGCGCTCGCCAAGACTCAGCCGTCCGCAAAAGTCATTATCCTCTCGATGCATTCTACGACGGAACATATTGTCAGCGCTCTCGATGCGGGGGCGCAGGGGTATCTGTTAAAGGAATCGGTCGGCGCGGAGGTGCTCGATGCAGTGGCTGCGGTCCGGCGCGGCCTCTTTTATTGGTCAAAGAAGATCCCTGAAAAAGTGGTCCTGGACTGCAAACTCCGGGCCTCGAAGTCTGACGCCCCGACGCCGCTGATGAGCCTCAGCCGGCGCGAGCGCGAAATCCTGCAACTCGTGGTCGAGGGCCGGTCGAGCGCCGAGATCGCCCAGGCATTGAACCTTTCTCCAAAAACCGTTGATACCTACCGGAGCAGACTGATGCACAAACTCGACATTGCCGATGTCCCGGCGCTGGTGAAATTTGCCGTCCAGTTCGGACTCACCCCGCTGCAATAGCAGAAGCAGACTGATAATAAATTTCGAAAGTCAATATCTCCCTACAGACAAAAGCAGGTCAGCCCGGCCAAACTAGTTACCGGAGTCTATTATCCGGATCAACTCAGAGGAGGTTGGCATGGGCAAGATAACAATCAGGAAAGTCGTAGCTTAATCCATAAATGACACTGTACAAGTGATCGAAGAATATTGGGTTGCCCATAGGCAGCCCTCGGAAGTCTAAGGAATTATGAATAGGAGGAAAATCAAATGAAAAAGGCTTTACGAATCGGGAAGCTCGGTTCTGCAAAATCAGGCCTGTCGGCCGGTATCGCGTTTACTGTTATGTTCCTGCTCGCCACTGCGCTGCTTAATCTAGGCGCGATGAGCGCCGAGGCGGCGATTGCGAGGGTTGGGGTGGCGACTGTATTTGACAACACCACTGCGACAACAGGGTCTGTTACCATTCCGGCCACCACTGCCGGGGACCTCCTGGTCGTAGTAATCAGCGGCGGGGGGGACGGTATCAACGGCGGAGGTTCATCCGCTGTAAGCCTCGGTGCAACAGCGATGGTGAGCGCTGTGCGAAGCCCTGAAGCCGGCAGTGCGAACGAAACAACGATATGGTATCTGGCGAACATCCCGGGAGGGCAGACCACGGTGACATGGTCTTATGCCGCCGGATCACTCGGCACTACTGATAACGGCATCATTGTTCAGGAATATTCGGGGGCTGCCACAACTGCTCCGGTCGACGTAACGGCAACGTGGAACAGCAATAACTCGGCAGTCACTGTGGGCAACTCAGGAACCGCAACAGCCACCGCTGCCAACGAACTTTGGATAGGAGGCCATAGTATTCTGACGAGCGGCACCTGGAGCGCACCTACACCGACAGGCACCACTTTAGTCGGCAGCAGTACGGCCGGTGCTACAGGAATAGCGTTCGAAGACAATATGACTCTGGGCGCAGCGGCAAACGCCCTGGGAGCTACCTGCAGCGGAAACGATTCCTGGGCAGGCGCCTTGGTGGTTTTCAAGGCAGCAGCGGGCACCTGCACGACAAACGCTCCGACTTTTGGCGCTTGGAGCCCCACAAGCGGCAATGTGACACCGGGAGGAAGCACCAGTTATACGGTTACAGTAACCAATGCTGACTCGGTTGGCTGCGCCAACGCAAATATTACGTTTACGTCCGCAGACACGCCCGCCACGCCCAACACTAACTTTAATGGTTCGACAGTAAGCAGCAATTGCACAAACATTGCGCCGGGAGGAACGTGCACTGCAACCCTAACAACTTCTTCCCCGGCAGGAGCCACTCCCCCAAGTTCAGAAACTACAAAAATAACAGGTACCGAAAGCGTTGGCTCTAAGGCGGGAACCACCGGCACCAGTGCTACAACCAATCTCGTTGCCGCCTGCACGACAAACGCTCCGACTTTTGGCGCTTGGAGCCCCACAAGCGGCAATGTGACACCGGGAGGAGGCACAAGTTATACGGTTACAGTAACCAATGCTGACTCGGTTGGCTGCGCCAACGCAAATATTACGTTTACGTCCGCAGACACGCCCGCCACGCCCAACACTAACTTTAATGGTTCGACAGTAAGCAGCAATTGCACAAACATTGCGCCGGGAGGAACGTGCACTGCAACCCTAACAACTTCTTCCCCGGCAGGAGCCACTCCCCCAAGTTCAGAAACTACAAAAATAACAGGTACCGAAAGCGTTGGCTCTAAGGCGGGAACCACCGGCACCAGTGCGGCAACCAATCTCGTTGTCGCCGGTCCCAGCGTGCCCGCCGGCAGCATTCCCGTTGTGGTGACGGTAGCCGCATTGATGGCGGCATACGGCGCATGGATGGGAATCCGTCAGCGCCGCGGGGGGAATACTCAGCAAGGGACTGAGTAGCAAGGGGAGGATGTAAACATAATCAGCACGACCGTGCGGCGGGCAGCAATGCCCGCCGCACGGTCGTTAAACCGGAGAAGTTGTTTTTATGAGAAACGAGATCGGATTGAATGAAAATACAGTTGTAGAATATAACTGGAAGTTCCTCGGTCTTTTCATACTCTATATAGGCGTCTTTTTGGGCCTCGCCCAGATACCCCACTCACTCCTTTATGGCTCCGAGAAATTTACTGCATCGGCTGTCGCGGACTTCTGGAAGATGTTTATGATCCCGGTTACGAGTTCGGATACGGCGGTCACCTTTCTGGGCTTCACGATGAATATCATCTTCGAGTGCACTGCATTGCAATACGCCCTCATCTTCCTGGCTGCAGTCCTGGCGTTTCAGGGGCATTCGATACGCTATAAAGCAATCGGAATACTCGCCGGGCTCGGCTCGATATTCGCATTGAATATCCTGCGGCTCGGCATCCTCGGTTTCGTCGGTCGTTATTTCGGCGGCGCCTTCAGGTTTGTGCATTTATATCTATGGCAGGGGCTCTTCGCCATCGCCGTTCTTCTGATGTGGGTATTATGGGTAAACGGCAGGGCAGGCATTGCCCGCTTCGCGGGGAAGAAGGCGCTGACGGTGCTGGCTGCAGTTTCAATCTCTTTTGCGATCATTATGGCCTCGCTTCATTACTATGTCCTGTTCCTCGGATTTATCTCAAACCTCATCTTCCCTCGTTTATCGGGGTTATTGAACGTGCCGGCATCGGTAATTGTCAAGGATAACACCCTCGGTTACATCTCCGGCGGATATGTGATATACAGCGGCATAGGCCTCGATTCCCTGAACTGGGTGATATTTGTCGGCCTTGCGGCAATGGCTGCCAAACGTCCTTTCTCCTCTGCGTATATCTTGAGGACCGTTGCAGGAGCTATGCTTATGATCATCCTGAACCTGACGGTAGTCTTCTTTGACTGGTCCCTTGAAGCTACAGGAAACCCATTGGTAAGCTCTTTGCTGATTTGGGGCATAGTCCTTATTACGATCCTTGCGCCTTTTCTGGCCTGGGCTTGCGCGACCCTTGTCCTCCGCCCCCTGCGCAGGCAGCCTCCATCGCCGGGGTGAAATGAAGTATCCGGATAGGAGGGTGGTGACTACCGGGTAAAAATAATATGGGGCGTCCGCTGCTGTTGACTTTGCCCGCTGATGTGCTACGCTTAAACCATGGTTCCCGCAATGGCAGGGCGGACATGAGCGGAACCGGTCAACCATACAACAGGAAACGGAGGAAAGAGATGTCTTACACGGCAAAGGATTACAGCAGACTGGTCGGAATGGAGGGCTTCAGCGAGGCCCTGATCAAGAACCACTTCACGCTCTACCAGGGGTATGTCACCAACACCAACAAGGTGATCGAGATCCTCGGCCAGATGCTGAAGGACGGAAAAACCGGGTCGCCGGAATATGCCGAACTCAAGAGACGGTTCGGCTGGGAGTTCAACGGGATGAGGCTGCATGAGCTCTATTTCGAGAACCTCGGCGGAAAGTCCGGCCTGAAAAGCGACGGCAAGTTAGGGAAGAAGATGGCGGAATGTTTCGGAAGCGTCGAGGCATGGGAAAAGGATTTCAGGGCAACCGGGGCGATGCGGGGCATAGGCTGGGTCGTCCTGTACCAGGACCCTGCCAACGGCTGTCTCATGAACGTCTGGATCAACGAGCATGACGTGGCGCATCTTGCAGGGTGCAACCCGATCCTGATCATGGATGTATTCGAGCATGCCTTCATGCTCGACTATGGCCTGAAAAAGGCGGACTATATCGAGGTCTTCTTCAAAAACATCGACTGGGCCGCGGCAGAGGCGCGTATGAGGTAAAGCCGTCGCTGCAGCTCATAAAAAAAGGGCGGCCGTATCGGCCGCCCTTTTTTTATGCTTCCCGTGAAAAGACTAGCAGGAGCTCTTGCACTTGCAGGTCATTGCAACCTTTCTGGATACCTTAGTGATCTTCATAATGTCGCACCACCTTTCATAGGGGAATCGGGGCTTCAAGCCCTTTTATGCCAGTTCTGTATCCATTATACCATAATAATGGCACCTGAACAGGTCCCTGCCTGATGCGTCCCCGGCCAGTTCGGCCCGGTAACGACAGCCGCCCCGGCATTCGTCGAGATGGGCGCAATCGCAGGAGAGGTCCTGAAGCCGGACAGGGGTTATCCGGCGCCAGCATTCCGCCAGCCCCTCTTCGATCCGGCCTGCGGGCCTGTCTGCATAGAAGGTGCACTTCGAGACCCTGCCGCCCGCAGATACCGCCATCAGATGAAGACCGCAGCCAAAACCGGACGAACTCGCATGGATGCCTCCCCCGAATCCGTAGCCGAGGAACGCACCCGCCTCCCCCGGGGTCACCTGGAACCCGGTGTTGTGCTTCAGACGACCTTCCGCGCAGGGAATGTCCACTGTCCAGTCCTTCACCCCCATCTCCCTGAAGAGGCCTTCCATTTCGTCAAACTCGCCGAGATTCTTCGCATGGACCATTGTCGAGACAGAGACATCGAAACCCGCATCGAGACATATCTTCACGGCATTCATCACCGCTTCGAAGGTCCCTTCGCCCCTCAGGGCGTCATGGCCGGCCTTCAGCCCGTCAATGCTGACCTGGATCTCATCGACATGCAGGCCGCGCACCGTCTCCTCACGGACGAGCACCCCGTTGGTGAAGAGGACCTTTCTGAGCCTGAATTCCGGCAGCATTTCGTTAACCCGGACAAAATCACGGTGCAAAAGGGGTTCGCCCCCGGTCAGAAGGACCCTGAGCCCCTGCATCCGGTCAAACTCCTCCAGGATGTTTCTGATCCGGTTGAAGGAAAGCTCGTGATTCCCCTGCCCGTCCCCGAGATAACAGTGTCCGCACCGTAGATTGCACCGGTCGGTGATCTGCAATTCCAGGTAGCGCAGAGACGGGACAGGAGCCTGTGCCAGCGGCAGCCGGCCGACACCCGTATTCCGGACGGTAAGGATGCCTTCGGAAAGACAGAAGTCGACAAACTCTCCATCCGGTCCGGCGCAACCGGCAGCGGAGCCGCAGGCGACGAGGAACGCGAAGGCCTCTTCATCCAGATCGTAGAGTTCGTCCTTTTTCAGATGGTAGACCGAAGGGGTTTCGAGCCTTCTCAAAACCGCGTCTTCAGCCAGAAAATATCTCATAGCCTTATTATAGCGCACTGTTTTCTGCTAATATTTATCATATGGCCGCTGATAGGGAGACACAACTGCTCAGGGAGAAGCTCTGCGCCGCTTTCTGTTCCTTTTACAAGCCCGGCAAAAACGAGGATCTGACCTGTCTGGGTTATCGGGCGGTCGCCTGGTTCGCGGCTGCGGGCAGGGAGATCCGTTTCACGGCGGAGCAGCACCGCGGCAGGGATTCGTCCGGTCTGTTGTCCGGACGGCTCTGCCCCCACTGCCCCTTTTCCGCGAATGACTGCGACTACGCCGCAGGGGTCGAAGGGGCGCCTCCCTGCGGAGGCTTCATCCTGCTGAACCGGGCTCTCGGCAACGGCAGACTATCGGTTGACGACATCGGAAAGTACGAACTATACTTGAGGATGCAGGGGCAGGTACATGACGTTGCAAAGGCTGCACGCGAAAAAGGCGGCGAGCACGTTCTCGGCTCAGCGGACCTGCATACTCACGCCTGCTACCTCATCTATGGCATCATGAAACCGGGCGAAAAAGAACGGCAGGTCAGGCCGGGCAGCGGGCACGAAGAGATCTTCTGTCTCGTCAGCGGCAGGGTGGTGGTCAGGAGGGACGGCCTTTGCATCCCGCTGGAGGCCGGACAGGCCTTTCATCTCCGGGGAGACGAGTCCTGCATGATCGAAAACCAGGACGCCGCCGAGGCGGTCTATATCATCAGCGGCGGCCATGGCGGGACAGCCGTCCATCACTGAAATATCCGCAAAATCTTATCCAAAGGGGGAAGCATGGAAAAATATTCTGTCAGAGAGGTTGTTGAACAGGCGGTCAGGACGGAGAGGCTCGGGTATGACTTTTATACCTCGATGATACTCCGGTTTCCCGAAGACAAGGGGCTGCAGGAACTCTTCGGAAAACTCGCTGAAAAAGAGCGGGAGCACGAGAAGAAATTCCTCGACCTCGAAGCGACGATCCGGGATGAAGAGCCGGTCGACTGGGAGGAGGTTTCGGAGTATCTGAGGGCTATCGTGGAGTCCGAGTTCTTTCTCGGGAGAGACAAGGCTCTCCCGGAACTTGAGCATGTAAAGACGGTAAAGGATGCGGTCAGGTTCGCGATAGGGTTCGAGAAGGAGACACTCCTCTATTTTTACGGACTGCGCGATGTTGTCCGGAATGTGGCCAATGAGAAGAAGGTCATCGACATTATCATCGAGGAGGAAAAAAGCCACGTCATCATGCTCAGCAGATTCGGGGCAGGGAGCGGCTCTCTGTAGGGTCACTGCGTGGACTATACGATAAGGATAGGCGGGGAGGCGGGCCAGGGCGTCCAGACGGTCGGTGACACCCTGGCAAAGGTCTTTTCCAGGACCGGCTTTCATGTCTTCACCCACCAGGATTATGAATCCCGCGTCAGGGGCGGACATAACTACTACCAGGTCCGCTTTTCGGACCGGCCGGTCTCCGCGCCCAGACAGGGCATAGACATCCTTATCGCATTTGACAACGAGAGCATCCTTCGATACGGGGGCCAGGTGCCGGATAAAGGCGTGGCGATATACGACTCGGCAGCGCTGAAGCAGGTTTTCAGCGGACCGGCGCTGCTGGATATCCCTTTTTCACGTCTGGCCTCTGAGCACGCCGGCAGCAGCATCATGGCGAACACCGTGGCGGTGGGAGCGGTCATGGGTATAATCGGGATGGAACTCGACATCCTCCTGGCGATCATCAGGGAGACGTTTGCGTCAAAAGGGGATGAGGTCGTCACTGCGAACAGCAACGCTGCCCTGTCCGGCCACCTCCATGCGGTGAAGAAATGCAAGAGGTGCGACTTTACCCTTGCGCGTCATTCACCTGCAAGGATGCTCATCTCCGGGACAGAGGCGATCGGTCTCGGAACGCTCGCCTCGGGTTGCCGCTTCTATGCGGCCTACCCGATGACCCCTTCTACCGGCATCATGAACTATCTCGCCGGCAAGGAGACGGAATACGGGATCGTGGTCGAACAGGCCGAGGATGAGATCTCCGCGATCAATATGGCGCTCGGCGCGTCCTACGCCGGGGTGCGGGCAATGACCGGCACCTCGGGCGGCGGGTTTGCGCTGATGGTCGAGGGTCTCTCCCTGGCCGGCATGACCGAAACTCCTGTGGTGATCGCGCTGGGACAGCGGCCCGGGCCAGCAACCGGCCTCCCGACCAGGACCGAGCAGGGAGACCTCCTGTTTGCCCTTTTTACCGCCCACGGTGAATTCCCGCGCGTCATCTTTGCGCCCGGGACGCCCGAACAGGCCTTCTATCTCACAAACAAGGCATTCGACCTGGCGGAAAAATACCAGATACCTGCCATTGTCATCTTTGACCAGTATCTCGGGGACACCTGCTGGACCTATGAAGGCTTCGACCTGAAAAGGCTCGCGCATACCGACTACCGGCTCAGGGGTGAGGCCTTCAGCCGGCTGGACAGCTACAGACGCCACGCCCTGACCGACAGCGGCGTATCTCCACTCGGCGTTCCCGGTGACGCCATCCACCTCGTCGTCACAGACAGCGACGAGCATGACGAGGACGGCCATATCATCGAGGATGCGGCAACCCGCAATGCCATGGTCGAAAAGAGGCTGAAGAGAAAGATACCGGCCCTGACGGGGGAGATCGCACCGCCAGAACTGACAGGCCCTCCTGATGCCGGGATAGTTCTTGTCGGCTGGGGATCGACCTTCGGGATCATGCGCGAGGCGGTCGGCGCCCTTTCCGCGGAGCACTCCATCGCGATGCTGCATTTCAGCGAGGTCTGGCCCCTGCCGTCAACCGGTTCGTTCGACTATCTCGGGATGCTGAAACAGGCGAAAAAGACGCTATGCATCGAGCAGAACGCCACCGGACAGTTTGCGCGGCTGTTCAGGTCCGAGACCGGCTTCAAGTTCACTGAACAGATACACCGCTACGACGGAAGGCCCTTTACAGTAGAGGAGCTCACAGGAGAGATCAGTGCCAGGATTGGATGATTTTACCGGGCAGACACCCGCATGGTGCCCCGGTTGCGGAAACTTCAGCATCCTCAGGGCATTCAGGGAGGCGGCGGTTGAACTCGGCCTCGAACCCCACCGGTTCACGATCGTCTCGGGCATCGGCCAGGCGGCCAAGTTTCCTCACTACCTGCGCTGCAACACCTTCAACGGCCTCCATGGCAGGACGCTGCCCGTGGCCACAGGCATCAGGCTGGCAAACCACCGGATGCCCGTCGTGGCGGTGGCTGGCGACGGCGACTGTTACGGGGAAGGAGGGAACCATCTGATCCACGCAATGAGGCGGAACGTCAACATCAAGCTCTTTGTCCACGACAACCAGATTTACGGCCTTACAAAGGGACAGGCCTCCCCCACGAGCATGGAGGGCATGAAGACGAAGAACCAGCCTTTCGGGGTCCTCTCGGAACAGCTGAATCCCCTGGCGCTGGCGATTGCGCTGGACTGCAGCTTTGTTGCGCGGGGCTCCGCGGGAGAACCGGAACATCTGAAAGACCTCATCAAGCAGGCCTTCAGACACAAGGGCTTTTCTCTGGTGGATATCCTCCAGCCCTGCGTCACCTTCAACAAGGTAAACACGTACGCGTGGTACACGCGGCGGACCTATCACCTTGAAGACGACTACTTTCCCATGGACAGGACCGCCGCCTTCACAAAGGCGCTCGAATGGGGAGACCGCATCCCCCTGGGCGTCATCTACAGGAACGACAGGCCGACGTATGAGCAGAGGTTCCCGGTTATTCAGGAAACCTCCCTGGTGGAGAAGGTATTTGATCCTTCGAAGCTGGAAGCAACGCTGCAAGAATTTTACTGATGCCCCTGTGCTCTTCGGACCGGCTGATGCGGGGGGAAGAAACAGCAGCATCTGACAGGAGAAGGGAATCAATAAGAAATGCCCGACGTCTCCGTAGTCTTAAAACATTCTGCATCAAAACAATAAAAGAGGCACACATGAGGACGGCAGGCCGCGATCATCCTTCGAATCCCGTTACTTTGGATACCCGGAGCATCCTTCTTTTCATAGGAGCGATTTACTTTGTGGCGACGCTTTGCATCCGGCCTGCGGGGGCTACTCCCCTCATGGTCGGGAGAGAAGCCCCCGCCTTCAGCGTAGCCTCTGGCGAGGGCAATGTGTTTTCGCTTGCGAACAAAGGGAAGAAGGTTCTTGTTATTTTTTACGAGTCAAAAGACACCAATGAGAGAAGCAGGGGCCTCAAAGACTACCTGGATGAATTCAATGAACATCAATCCGCTCACGTCAGGCAGTCGATTGTCTGGCTTCCGGTTATCGACTGTTCAGGAGTATTCTGGCCCCTGACGGCGATATGGAAACAGAAGATGCGGGATCATTCCAGGGAGGAGGGAATTACCATTTACGGTGACTGGACCGGAACGATGATGCGCTCTTACGGGATGAGGAAGGCCGATAATAATCTGGTTATCATCGACAAGGCGGGCGTTATCCGTCACTTCACGTCTGGAGATCTGGATCGTAACAACTTTCCTGCAATATCCCGGTTACTGCTTCAACTGGCAACTGCACCATAGTTTTTCTGCGGCTGACGACAGAGGGCAATCTCCTTGAAAAACCTGGCCGTTTCTTTGCAGACTTCGGCCTTCCGGTTATCTATCGTAAGCATGTGGTACGTATCTTCCAGGTAAACCGTCCTGATAGTCGCCGCTCCCAGATTGGCCCTGACATATTCAGCATTCTTTACGCTGGCGAGATCATCCTCGATTGCGTGAATAAGCAGGGTCGGCGTACTGACAGAGGCCATGAGCGGCTTAACGGCCTGAATAAGTCTGTAGAGTTCATGCATGCATTCAGAAGGAATAGATGCGTATCCGACAGCTTCATTTTTCAGATGGAAAGCGTAACGCTTTCTGAGGGCTTCATTCTTGATGCCGTAAGGTTCCCGTTCCTGGTAAGTGTACGCGCGGCGCAATGGGGTCAGATAGACAAGCGGCAGAAGAAATTTATACCAGGGGAGACTCCAGCCGTCATAGAAAAGCGTTGTCGACAGAAGAGAGAGGGAGCTCACCTCATCCCTCCGTTCATGGGCCAGATACAGTCCGAGGAGCGTCCCCATGCATAGTCCTGATACGGCAACAAACTCATGGTTCTTTTTCAAATCCATAAAATGTCTGTGCACCGTCCCATACCAGTCTTCCCACCGTGTAGCCTTCAGGTAATCAGGACTCTTTCCATGCCCTGCGAGACAGGGCACTTTCACGGAAAACCCCTCCCGGTGCAGATGTTCTGCGAGAGGTTTCATCTCAAAAGGGGTGCCGGTCAGCCCATGGATAAGCAGAACCGCCTTATCCCCGCCTTGCAGATTGATCGTATATCTCATAAGCTGCTCCTCATGAGTAAAGACCCTGTCATTGACGGCGACACACGCAACCTCATCTGCATACCGGATATCGTTTTCCCGTAATAGCCGGGAAACTGGCGATAAGCGGGCAGTCCCCTCATTTCAACCCCTTGCGGTCCATACCGGAGGCATAAAGTATGTTTGCGTATGCCAATCTCTGGTTGTACGCCGATCTCAACTTATTGACCCTGTTTTGCAGGTAGCGACTTGCCGCTTCCACCATATCTCTTGAGTCGCCGATGCCGGCTTCCAAATTTGCAGACGCGATATCGAGCCATTTTCTTGAATTCCTGCATGCCTCTTCTGCTTCTGCAATATTCTTTCTTGCCGCTTCCATGTCAAAAAAAGCCTTCCTGACCTGGAGCGGAATTTCGGCTTCGGCCAATTTCATCTCCTCTGCAAGCTTGTTGTATTCAGCCTCGGCTTCCCTCACCCTGCCTTTGGTAATGCCGAAATCAAGCGACCATTTCAGCCCCGTAAAGACAGCCGCATGCGTATATCCAAGGGGGTCGCCGAGGTAGGGATTATCTATCTTCTCCCTGTTTGTCGCCCCGGCCAATACTCCATCGAATCCGATAAACGCCATTGGATAGTAGTTGCTCCTGCCAACTTTAATAAGCGCCTTTTTTTCATCGAGAGCTGCCCTCAGCCGGATGAATTCAGGCCTCATTTCTGCCGCATTCTTCAGGTAGACATTCATCTCGGCAGGCATTGTCTCTTCCGGCGTCAGCGAAGATTCAGCGGGGGTAAATTCGCTGCCCGGAGGCAGGCCCATGTCTGTTAAAAGGGCCGCCTTCGAAACCGCAACATCCCTGTCTGCGTCATTCACATGTCGGCCCACCTCGCCGAGAAGCGCATCCAGCCTCAAAACATTCAGCGCATCAGCGCGTGCATTGCCTTCGTTGCTCCGCGTCCGGAGCTTATTAAGGGCGGCAGCAATTATTTCCTTGATTTCGAGAGAGAGAGATTTCGTATCTCTTGCCAGGAGCAGACTGTAATATAACTCCTTTGTCTTCAGGATAATATCGGAGGTCTTTTTGTCGACGCCGGTTTCAGCCGCCTTCAGACCGCTTGCCGCAGACTCCCTTTTTCCACCGAGAACGCCGAACACATCAAGGGGCTGGATGAGGCTGACCTCAACGCTGCCAAAGACGCCGTTTATCCGGGCGCCGGACACATCTGTCCTCAAAAAGTCGCTTCTTCTGGCCTCGGGGGACGGGCCTGCAATCGCAGTGACATCCACCTGGGGATAGTCCTCAGCCTCGGCCTGCTTCAGCCTGGCATCCTGGGCATCTGCTTCATATCGTAATGAGGATATTCCGGGGCTGGCGGCAACAGCTTTTTCGATGCACTGTTGAAGAGTGTAAGAACTGGCGCCCTCAGCTGCGAGGACACGCGCAGGGGCGAGCATTCCCCCGATAAGCGTTGCGCATAAGACAGCTGCAAACAGCCGATGCCATAAGCCCCTCATCCCGGCGCCACGAAATCCTTCCTCGATAATATACCGAGTCATTGCCCGATCACATGGCCTGATAGACATGCCTGCTCCTTCCACTCCCTGCATCTTGATCTCCGCAGCATCGTGCTGGGGCTCTCAGGTGATCTGCTGCGCATCTTTTTTCCATCCGAGAATAAGAACTCCCGCCGAAATAAGCAGTGTGCCCGTTAAAAGTTGAGGCGTAAGCCTTTCTCCTATGAAGTAGTGCGAGGCAAAGGCAATAGTGATGTATAAGACCGACGCGGAGGAAAGCGCGATGAACAGTCTCGTCTCCTTCAGTATCTGCATCCAGGCAATGAATGAGACTATGTACAGACTGTATCCACACACAATGAAATAATTGACCGTCAGTCCGCCCGGAGCAATCCTGACAGCTCCTGTCTTGAGAAGCAACTGTGCCGCTGTATCAGAAGTAATCAGGAGAGTCCACCAGAGAAGTCCCTTGAATGCTGAATTACCTGAAGAACTCTTTGTGCCAGGGACTTTTTCGGTCATATCAAACTGCCTCCGGAAACCATGTGATATTATAAAGAGTACATTCTTCAAAATAAAGACGGACTGGATATGACAGTGAATTGAAAAAGGTATTTGCGATTGATTTTGATGATCCGGCTGTTTTGCCTGAGAATCTGCCCAGGCGCGACATGAGAAAATGGGCGGAAGAGGCGAGATATTATTCCTCATTTGCCGCTCTCTCCCGGCTCGGGCATGAACTCGCGCCAGTGCTCGGCAAGGACACCGTCCTTTTGCCCGGCAGTGGTGATTTCCATCACCTGAGTTACCTTATGATCAGGAATATTTCCGATAAAGCTGTGCATGTCGTTGTGTTTGACAACCATCCTGACAATATGTTTTTTCCTTCCGGAATCCACTGTGGCTCATGGGTATACCATGTCGCCAGACTTCCTCATGTCTCACGGATCTTTGTGATAGGCATTGCTTCGAAAGACCTCTCAGGCGCCAATATCCTGCAGAATCGGTACTCTGTAATGAAAAAGGGAAAAGTCATCTATTACTGCATGAGCGGCGTGCCGAGGTTGTTATCGATGCTGGCGGGAAACGCTGTCATCCAGCATAGCTCCCCCGCTCTCATCGAAGAATTATTACGGCGGCTCGTGTCTTTACCGCAACCCGTGTATCTTTCCATAGATAAGGATGTCCTTTCCCCTGAGGAGATCAGCACCACATGGGACCAGGGCATAATGAGCACGGCCGACCTCCTCAGATATGTCGGGATACTGGCCCCGAGGGTCACGGCCGCCGACATTGTCGGCGACATCTCCCGCCATGCGTACACATCTGCCGCAAAGCGGCTCGTGCGCAGGCTGGACGGCGCAGAGCGCTGGCCCGCGAATCCCCGCGCTGAACAGTTGAAACATGCTGATATCAATCTTAAAATCATATGTCTTCTCTCCGGCATCATATGAAACTGCCTATGCCTTCATACTCTCCAGGGTCCGCCTGTCGGCCTCAAAGAACGGCCCCATTCTTTTCAGGATGAAGCGCAGGACGGGATTCCCTGCATAAACAGCATGGCGGGTATACGTGAAATCAGCGCCCAGATACTTTTTAATTTCAGGGTCCGTCCACCCGGCAATAAGGGCCGTGAGATTATTTTTGATACAGTACCCGAGATTGTAAAACCAGCTCAGGAAATAGAGATTCACCGTCCTGGAATCCGGGTATCTGAAGCCTATATACTTGTCAATCAGGTGGTCGCCGACCCTGAAGCATAGATTAAATCCGATAATCCCCCCGTCTTCCCTGTGGTATATAAAAACAATGCCGTTGTTGCTTTCATCCTTCAGAACGCTTTCAAAAAACTCAGGAGAAAGCCTGTCGAAATGGATATCGCTGTCATTGTATACGTTAAGGTAAAGCGCATAGAACAATTTCCCAAAGGACTCGTCCGAACAGTCGTATCCGGTTCTGCGCTCCTCAACCGTGACCTTGTCAAAGCAGCGCAGTTTCCTCTTCAGGTCCTTACGGTGTGATTTTGAGAACTTTCCCAAATATTCATTGATCGAGGAAAAAACGACCGGCACATATGCCAGTGCCTGTCCGTACAGTGTTATGAAGCTTTTCGCTTCCAGGGAGGATACCAGCCTGCGGGAGAACTCGTTTTCCTCTTCCGTCAGCAAAGGGGATTCTGAAGGGATATCCTTTATAATGCAGAGAGAGCAGCCGGATTCGGCCTGCATTGAAAGAGCCGCCTTGCAGAATAAGGCAGGGTCCATATCGTGAGGAAACAAGGCATATTCAGAAACCGTGGTTCCGATAAAAAGCGTTCTGAACTTGGGCAGTAATGTCCGGAAGCGTCCGACTGCCCTCTGCACCTGCTCGTCCGCTGTTGTCAGGGGGTCGTAATCCATAATGAACCCCGGGACTCTCCTGCCGTTCACGGCAACGCACGCAGGTTGAAAATCCTCAGGCGGGTGCTCAACAAAAGATGTGATGAGCCCGTAAGGTTCAAGCAGGTTCAGAAACCGGTTAACGGTATATTCTTGCCTGATCACAGATTCTTCACGGCGAGCTGATAATCAGCAGAATGCCCGCCGAAATCGTGGCAATGCCAAGCCACTCTGTTCCCGTGACCTTTTCCCTGAAGATTAAAACAGCGACTGCTATCATGAATATTTTCTGTATGCCGGTAAACGGAAAGGCTATGGATAGTGGAATATTGGCAAGCAGAACAATCCATATAGCCATCTCTACCAGGTAAAGCAGAATGCCGCCCACCACCCACCTGTTTCTCAGGAGTTTTATATAATAGCGTACCCCTCCTGTGCGGGAGTGGACATCCGCTCCTTTTTTTAGAAAGACCTGAGTAGCGGTTTCCAAGGCGGCACTGGCGAGGAAAAAAGGAATCCACTTAACAAGCGCCATGTCCGGTCCCTGTCATCTTATTGTCAACAACCGCACCTGTCGAGCAGGGCAGAAAACAACTTGAGAAACAAATCCATCTCCTCATAACTTATCGTCAGGGCGGGAGCAAGTGTAAAAACATTTTTGTAATACCCGCCTACGTCCAGCACAAGGCCGAACCTCCTGCCGCCCGTCTCGATATTCCCTTCCATCCCCAAGTGAAAGATCCTGTCGGTCAGCTCCCTGTCAGGCGTATATCCGTCCGGCTTTGTCATTTCTATCCTGAGGGCAAGGCCGAGTCCGTCAACATCTCCCATTACGCTGTATCTCTTCTGAAGTTTCTTCAGTTCCCCTAACAGGTATGCGCCCTTTTCGGCAACAATACTTTCAAGGTCGTGCCTTTTCGCATAATCCATCACTGCAAGTCCGGCAGCAGTTCCCAGCGGATTACCGGAAAAGGTTGAATGGGTCGATCCGGGAGGGAATAACTGCGGGTTGATAAACTTCTCTTTTGCCCACAGCCCCGAAAGAGGGTTGAGTCCGTTAGTGAGTGATTTTGCAAACGTAATTATATCCGGCTTTATGCCGAAATGTTCTGCGGCCCACAATTTCCCGGTTCTGTAAAATCCCATCTGAATCTCGTCATCCACCATAGGGATGCCGTATTTCTTCAGTATTTCAGCAAGCCTCGCAAAATATTCCCCGGGTGGTATGACGTAGCCGCCTGTTGCCTGAACCGGCTCAAAATAGAATGCGGCATACTCGACCTCATTATCCTTCAGATCAACGACGCCATAATACTCCGTCTCAAACAGAGATGAAAACTGTTTCAGGCATTCATAATGACAGGTGTCCCGCTTCAAGCCGATAAAACACCGGTAACAATAAGGGAAGGGAACAAACAGCGCCCGGTTTCCAAAATGACCGAATTTTTTTCGGTACCGATAACTGCTTGTTATTTCGCTGGCTGCCAGCGTCCTGCCATGGTAGCTCCCCATAAAAGCCATCATAAGCGACTGGCCTTTCTTATAATTTCTGACCAGCTTGAGGCTATCTTCTATCGCCTGTGAACCCCCGACATTGAAATGCACCCTGCCTTTTTCTCCCAGCCGTTTCTCCGTTTCAACCGCAAGCTCAGCAGCAAGGAGAATGCGCTCCCGGTGCAGGTATTGAGAGGCAAGCTGCGGGAGTCTTGCCATCTGCGCATTGTGCGCATTTTCAATATCGCTGTTGCGATATCCCAGGTTGACGGCTGAATACCACATCTGCATGTCAAGATAGGAATTGTCTTGCTCATCATAAAGCCAGGACCCTTCGCACCGGGAGAATATTTTGGGGTTCTTCAGGTAGTGCACCGTATCGCCATAGGAACAATACTGAGCCTCCATCCGCAGCAGATCTTCTTCGCTCAGTCGTTGATTGTCCATGCCTCCTCCAAATCCTCTCGTACCAGCCAGGCAGGCATCTCTCTGCTGCCTGCCGTACGAAACCGCATATTTGTGATACTCTCGCTTAGGTCGGCAAATGTTTCGAATGCCGTGTGGCCGATCTGCCTTTTCTCGCAAAAACCCGTCAGTTCAGCCTTCGAAAACACATGCGCTGCTTTTTCGGAGATGCAAAAATCACTTCTGCCGTCTCCTATATGAATGATCGGAAGGCCTTTGCTGATACTTTCAACCACCGTGCACTTACAGGTGCCCGACCGGCAATTCATGTTCGAATAGGGAAATACCGGCTCAAGGCCCGAAACGCCTTTTTTGAGATGATTGGCAAAGACCGGAATATCTCCCAATCCCTCATTCTCAAGAATCCTCTGAATAAAAGGATAGAAGCCGTCGCTCACAATGGCAAAAGGCACTGACTGCGAGCACAGGCTCTCAACAAAGAATTTGAAGTCCGGATCAAGGCTAAGGCGGTCGACGAAGGCCATCACGCTGGCCATGGAAGAATTTATCAGAGCCATCTGGGCGGTCAGGCACTCCCGGGATCCAATAGAACCCGATTGCCATAACTTTTCAGCCTCTTGCCAGCCAGCGCCAGCAAATTTCTCAATGACCGCATCAGTGACATCCACATCCGACACAGTTCCATCAAAGTCTATCGATACAAAATATGTCCCGTTTTTCATCCTGCCCGTCACCAGCCTTCTTTTTTCACGCTGAATCACCCTGTTTCGTGCTTCTGCTATAGAGTACATAACGAACCTTACAGAAACCTTACATGGACGATCGCCGCCGCTGTCAGCTCATCGGCCATGGGTCATTTCAAGCAGGATTTTCTGCGCATCCGGCGAAGCAATGCGACTATGTCCCGGGCCGGGCACTGACGGCGCCTAAGCAGAGATCACCCAACTGCGCGGACGAAAGGATTATTCCGCAACTCCCGCCTGTGAGCGGAGGAAGTTCGGCCCATGTTATGCAATGACGCCTCGGGGGAAGGAAACTTTCACGGAAGTTCCCTGATGTCCCTCGGGATCCTCTATGGAAATACGGGCCTCGTGTGCGCGTGCAATTTCACCTGCTATCGACAAACCGAGTCCGCTCCCTGAAACCGGGTTGTCCACAATGCGATAAAACCGCTGAAAGACCGACTGCCTCTCCTCAGGGGGGATGCCAACACCATTATCCTCCACAGTCAGGATTACAGAATCCTCACACGTCTCAAGTCTGGTTGTAATCTTTCCGCCTGCCGGCGAGTACTTTATGGCGTTATCAAGAAGATTATCTATCATCATCCTGATGCTCACCAGGTCTCCGTTGATGGCGGCGGCATGGTCAAGTCCTTCATAACCGAGATCCACATTCCTCTTCAGCGCGAAAGGAACCCATTCCGTGGTGACATCCCTGACAATCTTGTGGAGATCCAGTTCGCTGAGTTCCGGCAGATTCTCCGAGACATGTTCGACTTGCGCCAGGAGGAGCATCTGGTTCACAAGGCGGATTGACTGGTCAGTACTTGCATTAATCTGGTTCAGGGAATGCCGGAGATTTTTCGGATCGGTCTGCCTCAGCGCCAGGGCTGTCTGAGTTTTGAGCCCTGCAAGCGGCGTCCTGAGCTGATGCGCCGCATCGGCGACAAACCGCTGCTGCGCATCCAGGGTCTTCCCTAAACGTTTCATGAGTTCGTTAATCTCCCGGATTATAGGACGAACTTCCTCGGGCGTATTGCTCTCCTCAACAGGGCTTAGGTCCTTGTGAGAACGCGCCGATATTTCCCCGCGCAGGCGGTCCAGCGGCTCCAGCCCTTTCTTGATGCCGATCCATACGACAGCAGCCGCTACCACAATCAACAGAACCTGTGGCAATACCAGAGCGGTTATCACCCGGTTGGCTAACGCCTTGCGTCTGTTGAGTGTCTCCGCAACCTGGATCACGACATATTGGTCTGCCGGCAATCCCCGCAGCGGAAAAAGACGGGATGCAATGCGTACCCTCTGGCCCCGCAATGATCCGTCACGGAATGCAAAATCCAATCTCTCTGAATTAGAGGGAGACGGCAAATCAGCGTCCCCCGCGACAAGCCTGCCATCCTTGTCGATAATATTGAAATAGATCTTATCAAACTCATCCGCCAGAAACATCCGCCGGGCAGACTCCGAAAGTTCTAATGATGGCCTGCCTCCCTTGTTAACAATTTGACCTCCGAGGTCGTCAGTGGAATCCAGCAATGCATAATCGTATGCATAATCAACAAAACCGAAAGCGAGATAGTACATCAGGAGGGTACTTGTCAGGAGCAGAATCAACATCGGAAACAAGAGCCATACAAGCAGTTTTTTTCTCAGCGTTATCGTTTTAGTCATCGCCCATCGGATCCATCAGATACCCAAGACCGCGAACGGTTCGAATGACAATTCGGCAGGCGCCGAGTTTCTTTCGCAGCCGGTGTATGTATACCTCAATCGCGTTGTCACTGACTTCTTCATTCCAGTTACACAGGCTTTCCAGTATCTGCTCCTTGCTGACGACTTTTCCGGCCCGCCGCAGCAGGGTTTCAAAGACGCTCATTTCACGATCAGAAAGATCCAGAGGTTTCCCTTCGACGGTTATGCGCCTGCCCTTCGTATCAAAGCATAGCGCACCCATAGTCAGCTCATTAATACCATTGCCGTGAACGCGCCGGATTAGCGCCCTGACACGCGCCTCAAGCTCAGGAAGATCAAAGGGCTTCGGCAGATAATCATCGGCCCCAAGATCCAGCCCCCGTATCCTGTCTTCCAGCGCGCCCTTTGCCGTAATGATTAAAACCGGTATTTTGTTCTTGCGGCTCCGCAGACGCTCCAGTATCTGGATACCATTAATGCGTGGCAGACCGAGATCGAGTATGAGAAGGTCGTGGAGCTCCTGCCTGAGGACATTGTCCGCATCCTCACCATTGGCTACCCAGTCCGTAACGTAGCCACACTCCTCCATGGAACGCACAAGGCCATCCGCCAGTATGGGGTCGTCCTCAACTATTAACAGCCGCATGAAACAATCCTTGTAAGATTCATGTAAGCATCTTTCTGTATATTATCACAGTGATTAGTCGCTTTACTGAGAGGCGACAGGCAGAAAACCCCCGGGAGGCATCACAATGAACGCGGCACGCGGCAAAGACAACGCACAGATGCTCAGCAAGGTTCCGGAAGTTACTATTATTTTTTGGGCAATCAAGGTGATGGGGACGACCATCGGCGAGACCGCAGCGGACTTTCTTTCAGCAAACCTCGGATTAGGACTGACCGGCACCTCTTTCATCATGGGAGGCCTTTTGGCCGTCTCCCTGTTTATTCAGCTTCGCTCAAGAAAATACGTTCCGTGGATTTATTGGACAACGGTTGTCCTGATCAGCATTGTGGGAACTCTTATTACGGACAATTTGGTGGACAACTTCGGAGTTCCGTTGCAGTTAACCACTACAATCTTTGGTTTTGCTACCGCATCAATTTTTGCGCTTTGGTATAGGAGCGAAAAAACCCTCTCAATACACTCCATCTATACATTGAAGCGTGAATTATATTACTGGGTTGCGATTTTGTTCACATTTGCGCTGGGGACAGCGGCAGGCGATCTTTCGGCGGAAGGCTTGCGTTTAGGTTATGCAGTATCCGCTCTCGTATTTTCTGTTCTCATAGGGGCAGTAACCGTTGCGCATTATCGGTTCCGCGTGAACGCAATTGCCACATTCTGGCTGGCATACATTTTGACCCGCCCTCTCGGCGCATCATGCGGAGATTTGCTCACCCAGTCGGCCGCCAACGGGGGGTTGGGATTGGGTGCCGCCACGATAAGCATACTGTATCTGCTGACTATTACGGGACTGGTTGTCTATCTGACACTCATTCAGAATAAAATCCAGCGGGAAGGGAATGCAGGGGCTATTGCAGGAGAAGGCGATCGCACAGATTGATCTTTACCGGGGAGACGCCGCGCAATAACAAATCCGTCCAGATCGGGTTAGAAGGAGGCGTGTTGGCAAAAAACAGAAAAGTGAAAGCTGAAGAGATCCCCGGCCAGGAGTCGTGGAGGAACCTGTCAATTATCAAGGTTTGCGATGCCTGCGGGAATAAATATCATCCCCGGAAAAACGGATACGAATATCTGAGCAGGTTCTGCTCGCGTCCATGCACAATGATCGGGCTGCGAAGGAAGAAGCGATACGATTGCATTGTGCCCAGGTAAGCTGCGTGCGCACAGGCTTCACCTGTTTGCCATCTCCTACTCTCTGCCGCCGGTTGCAGACCCCCTGCAAGTCTTCTATACTGTAATTGCTGGCAACGATCTGCCTGCGCCTGCATCGAATACTGTTTCAGGGATGTAGTCATGAAGATATTTTTATCCGTTGCTGCGGTGATAGGGATGATAGTGCTTTTTGCGGAATCTGCGCCGGCAGAGGCAAAGGTCACGCATAAAGTCGTCGAGTACAGTTCAGGCGGCGTTACCATGAAGGGATATCTCGCCTACGACGCCGGTCTTAAGGGAAAACGGCCGGGGATACTCGTTGTCCACGAATGGTGGGGACTCAATGACTACGCCAGGAGACGCGCCAGGATGCTGGCAGAACTGGGCTATGTGGCGCTTGCCCTCGATATGTACGGAGAAGGCAGGCAGGCGGTCCACCCTGATGATGCCGGAAAATTCTCGTCGGAGCTGATGAAAAACTTCGATGTGGCGAAGGCACGGTTCCTGGCGGCTATGGATTTTCTGAAAAAACAACGTTCGGTCGATCCCGCGAATATCGCAGCAATAGGATACTGCTTCGGCGGAGGCGTCGTCCTGAACATGGCAAGACAGGGGGTCGACCTTAAAGGAGTGGCCAGCTTCCATGGAGGCCTGGCCGCTGTAAAACCGGCTCAACCGGGGAGTATAAAGGCAAAAATTCTCGTCCTCAACGGAGGGGACGACACGTTTACCACGCCCCAACAGATCGAGGCGTTCAGGCAAGAGATGAAGGATGCGGGCGCGGACATGACCTTCATCACCTACCCCGGGGCGAAGCACAGCTTTACGAACCCCGACGCTGACGCGTACGCAAAGAAGTTCAACCTGCCGCTCGCCTATAATGCGGAGGCGGACAGGAAATCCTGGGACGAACTCAAAAAGTTCCTGAAGACAATCTTTACGAAATAGGGCCGGGGCCTTCATATTTTCTTCAAGCCGATTGCGGATACTGTAAGCGGCATGGTGTGAAATCAGCAAAAGGAGGATACCAGGATGAAAAAGACAGTGGTAGTGATGGGTCTTGCAGTGCTTCTGGCACTGACCGGTCTTCCGGCAAGGAGTGATGCAGGGATCAGCGTGGGTGTCAACATAGGTATTCCGGCATACGAGTTTCAGGAACCGCCGCCTCTCGTGGTAATCCCCGGGACTTATGCCTACTTTGTTCCCGGCATCGACCTCGATATCCTTTTTTACAACGGCTACTGGTACCGGCCGTATGAGGGACGCTGGTTCAGGTCGCGGGCCTATAACGGACCGTGGAACCACATTGGGCCGAGGTACGTGCCCCGGCCGCTGATCGGGCTGCCTCACGACTATCGTAATCTCTATGGCGACCGCAAGCATATCCCGTATGGCGAATTTCACAGGAACTGGCGGGCCTGGGAGAGGAACAAATATTGGGAGAGAGATGAAGGATGGAGGGACAGGAGGCATGACGGAAGGGACGGCCACAGGGGTGGCCCCGGAGACCGTGACGGCAGACCCGGAGACCATGGGGGCAGACCCGGCGATCGCGGGGACCATCGCTGATGCGCGGCGGCGGTCAGCAGCCCTGATGCATTACAGTTGACAGGACAGCGGCGGGACAACCGGACGAGGTTTCCCGCCGTTTTTTTAAATACGCCAGGTCAGGCGATGCGGGCCTTGAGGCCGGGCCTGCCGGTGTTGATCTCGGAGCTGAAGTGGAATTCGATCTCCGGGTATTCCTCCCTCATCCTCTGGAGAGTCCAGTCGGATTCGGAGAAATAGACCAGGTTGCCGTCCTTGTCGGTATAGAGGTGCTCAGACCGGAACCTGCCGAACTCCGCCATCTTCTTGTTGTCCTTCACAGTCAGCCAGCAGGCCTTGTTGTAACTCAGAGGGATAAAACGGCACGACGCGCCGTACTCCTGGAGGAGACGGTACTGGATCACGTCGAACTGCAGCTCTCCGACCGTGCCGACGACCCTCCTGTTTCCGTGCTTCTTCAGAAAAAGCTGCGCAACGCCTTCATCGGTCAGCTGTTCCAGACCCTTTTCGAGCTGCTTGGACCTCATCGGATCTGTATTGAGCACCTCCCTGAAGACCTCGGGAGAAAAGCTCGGGATGCCATGGAACATGATCTTCTCGCCCTCGGTGAGCGTGTCGCCGATCTTGAAGTTGCCGGTATCGTACAGCCCGATCACATCGCCAGGATAGGCCTCCTCTATGAGGCTCTTTTCCTGGGCCAGGAAACTGGCGGGGCTCCTGAACTTGAACTCCTTGCCGAGCCGCACATGGTGAAAGAACTTGTTTCTCTCGAATTTCCCCGAGCATATCCTGAGAAAGGCTATCCTGTCGCGGTGGCGGGGGTCTATGTTCGCGTGTATCTTGAAGACGAACCCGCTGAAGTTCTGTTCAGACGGATCGACCGGACGGAGGTCTGTCTCCCTGCCCCGCGGAGGCGGCGCAATCGTCGTAAACGTGTCGAGCAGCTCCTTCACCCCGAAGTTATTGACCGCGCTGCCGAAAAAGACAGGGGCAAGGTCAGCAGCCAGGTAGGCGTTTTGCTCAAAAGGTTCGTAGACTCCGTCGATCAGCGCCACGTCCTCGCGCAGCTGGGCAGCAAACTCGCCCAGCCTCTCGTCTAGGATGCCGTCTTCGATATCATCGACAGCCAGCACCTCTTCGGCGACCGTCGTCCCCCCCGGACGGAAGAGGTTTAGGCTCTTGTGAAAGAGGTTGTAGACGCCCTTGAAGGACATACCCATACTGATAGGCCAGCTGAGCGGGCGCACCTTTATACGGAGTTTTGATTCTATCTCGTCGAGGAGCTCGAAGGGTCTTTTGCCCTCGCGGTCGAGCTTGTTGATAAAAACAATGACCGGGGTCTTCCGCATCCTGCAGACCTCCATCAGCCTTTCGGTCTGCTCCTCTACGCCCTTGACGCAGTCGACCACGATGATCACGCTGTCGACCGCGGTGAGCGTGCGGTAGACGTCTTCCGCAAAGTCCTTGTGGCCGGGGGTATCCAGGAGGTTTATCTTCCTGCCGTTGTATTCGAAATTCATCACTGAGGTGGCGACCGAGATGCCCCTCTGCCGCTCTATCTCCATGAAATCGGAAGAAGTGCCCTTTTTGATCTTGTTCGACTTCACCGCGCCTGCGGTCTGGATCGCGCCGCCGAAGAGCAGCAGTTTCTCGGTAAGCGTCGTCTTACCGGCATCCGGGTGGCTGATGATCGCAAAGGTCCTTCTTTTGTTTATTTCTTCAGAATACATGGGATATACACCTCTTCTTCAAATCGGAATACGTCGCAGCACAACATATTAGTGTAGCCTGAAAGCGGTAAACAGGGCAAGTTCAGGAGAAAGCGGAGCAATTGAGAAAACAGGCTAGGCCAGCCTGATACCGTCTTCTCCGATAAGGATAAGCCTTTTTTTATACAGGCCGCCTACCGCCTTTTTATACGTCTTTTTGCTCACCCCGAAAAGGCTGTAGATGATATGGGGAGGGGTCTTGTCCGTCACGGGGAGGAACCCGTCGCTCCCCTTCAGCTGGTCGAGGATCTTCTGGGAGACCTCGTCGACCTTTTCAGGCCCGGACCACTGAAGGCAGAGGTCGATCTTTCCGTCTTCCCGCACCTTCTTGATGAACCCGACGACACTGTCGCCCTTCTTCAGCTTCTGAAAGACCTCATTCCTGTAGAGCATGCCCTCTGCAGTATCGTTGATAACGGCCTTATACCCGAGTTCGGTCTTGTTTCCGATGACGAGTTTCACCTTCTGGCCCTCTTCGAAGACGGGAGGTGTCGTCTCCACCGGTGTACCCTCTTTCTTCATAACCTTCTGTGCCCTTCCTGTCTCATGAATAAGTGTATCTTTTGCCCCCGTATTTTCTCAACAGATATTTGATGGCGCCGGATGCTGCGCCGGTGTTATCCTACGCATGATCATGCAGGACGCTGCCATCACTTCCCAAGACCCGCAGAGCCTCAGGACCCGGCGCAGTCCGTCAGGGATACTGTCGCGGCCTTTGAATGATTTCCTCTCCGCCATGGAGCATAGCCTGAGGGAATCTCCACGTCTGAATACAGGCATTATCTTCCTCTGTCTTCTCCTCTCCTGGTGGATATATGTGCCGGTCCATGAACTGCTCCACGCCCTCGGGTGCGTCATCAGCGGAGGCGCAGTCACCAGGCTCGACCTGTCTCCGATCTACGGAGCCGTCTTCCTCAAAAATATCTTCCCCTTCATCTCTCCGGGTTCTGAATACGCCGGCCAGCTGAAAGGATTCGATACACGTGGAAACGACCTCACATATCTCATCACCGTCTTTCTCCCTTACACCCTCACTATATTTCCCGGGGTACCGCTCCTGAAGGCGGCCTCGACCGAAACAGCCTCTTCGCGTTCAGGGAGCATCAGGCTCGGCATCTCGATCCCCCTTGCCTATGCGCCGTTTATCGCGCTGACAGGAGACTACTACGAGATCTCCTCGATCATCATTTCGCGGCTTGTCGCGTGGGCGTTTCCCGGCTTCAGTCCTCTCTACTGGAGAAGCGATGACCTGATCAAACTCTCCCGGCAGCTTATCTTCACGGGAAACGT
>JAKAIE010000023.1 GCA_021814475.1 Nitrospirota bacterium | reverse complement strand
CACCCCCTGGAATACGAGCTGCTCTTCCCGGACGACGCAAAGAAGCATGAGAAGGACTAGGGGGAACGATGGCAAGGACAACAGCCGCATCTTCCGGAATCCTGGTCCTCACCGTCTGCCTGACGCTGGCCCTGGTCTCCTGCAAGCAGAAGGCCGGACCTATAAAGGCAGCCGGGGATAAAGAGGCTCCGGTCATCACCTCTCTGAAGGAATCGGGACTGCCCTGCTTCAAGTGCCACCCCTATGAGAGGTTTGCCGCGGCCGAAAAAGACGGTTTCTCGCATACGAAACATCTCGGCTTCGGCGTGCATTGCAACCAGTGCCATCTCATCAAGCCCCACAGGGAGATGGCTCTCAACAGGGAGACCTGCAGCAACTGTCATAACATGAACGTGATCGCCTTTAACGGCAGCAGCATGAACGTGCAGTTCTCCCACAAGAACCATGCGGCAAAGTTCGGGTGCAGGGAATGCCATCCGTCGCCCTTCCAGATGAAAAAGTGGTCCGGCAGGATCACGATGGAGGAGATGTACAAAGGCGGCAACTGCGGGAAATGCCATAACGGCAAGGCCGCCTTCTCTGCCAAAGACTGCGCAAAATGCCATAAGAACATGGCTGCGCTGACAAAGGACTTCTCCTACCCGTCACAGGGCATGTCCCCCGCGATATTCAGCCATCAGGTGCATACGGCCATGTTCGAATGCGGCAAGTGTCATACCTCCCTGTTCAAGTATAAAAAGGGCGGGTCGGGCATGAAGATGGACGACCTGTACCAGAACAGGTTCTGCGGAAAGTGTCATAACGGCGAGGGGGCCTTCGCCACGAGCGAATGCCAGAACTGTCATAAGTAATCGGCTCACAACTCGGAGATAAGGAAGGGCCGGCTATGTCAGCCGGCCCTTTTCAATTTTTACGTTCATGAGGGGCATCGCTCCGGAAAATCTCCCGGCACCCCTCTTTGCCAAAAAGTGGAAACTCCCCTGAAACGGGCTTTTTATTTCTCCACCTGTTTCAGGTTTTCGCAGGCGGTCTTGCTTCCCAGTTCGCAGGCCCTCCTGAAGTCGACAATCGCCTTCCTGACATAGGCGACACCCCTTGACGCATAGGCGTTCATGTCTCCAGGTTTGATCTCCAGCGCCTTATTGTAATCGGTGATCGCCTCATCCGGCTGGCTGTTATTGGCATACGCGATGCCGCGGTTGTAATAGGCTTCCGCGTTGCGGGGAGAAAGTTCGATAACCTTTGAGTAATCTTCTATCGCATATCCGTACTGTTCCTTCCTGAGATACGCAAGCGCCCTGCTGTTGTATACGCTGACTTCGGTATACCCGTTTTTTATGGCAGCCGTGTAATCGGCTATCGCCCGGTCGTACTTCCCAGTCTTATAGTAGGCAAGCCCCCTGTTGCAGTAGGCCTGGGCAAAGGAAGGCACTAGATCAACCGCCTTCGTATAGTCGGCGATCGCCTTCGGATACTGCCCTTCGTTGAAGTGGGCATTCCCCGAATCGAAATACTGGTTCGGATCGGATTCATCGGCAAAGACCGGGACTGACATGACAACAACCAACAGACACGAGGCGATAAGGAATCTCATGGCACAGGCGCTCCTTTGGATAAGATGAAAATCTTAGTATATCAGAAGAAGGCAGGGGCAGGCGCTAAAACCTGATCGATCAGAGGTCCGGCCAGGCAGGGGTCACTGCCCGATATCGTAGTTGAAGACCTGTGTCGCCTCGCCACCGCTCGGGTCTTTGGCTGACACCGTGAAGGCGCCCTTCCCCTTGAACCCGGCCGGGACAGGCCAGGAGATAAAACCGGTCGCGGAGTCGATCGTCATGCCCTGGGGCGCGTTCTTCAGCGAATAGGTGAGCGTGTCTCCATCAGGGTCCGTTGCCTTGAACTGAAGCGTGTAGGCATTGCCCTTATAGACCAGGGCCTGTCCCTCGGCGATCACCGGGGGCATGTTCCGGACCATCGCGTTCATGGTATAGGTCGCACCGCATGCATCCCGGTCACAGGGAGTAATCCTGACAGTAACCTTGTCGTCCCGCTTCACAGGAGAGTTGATTCTGCTGGCGGTTCCAGCAGGCTCGCCGTTCTTTGTCCATTCGTAGCGGAACGTGACTTCATCCCCGTCAGGGTCAACTGCGGCCGGCTCAACGCTCAATACATCCCCCGGCTTGAACACCTCCGGGAGCAGTTTTATCTTGCCGCTCAGCTGGGGCGGCGAATTCTTCACCTCTGCGATATTCGAAAGGACCTGTGTGCCCTTTACCATAGCCCTCACCTGGATCTTGTCGCCCTTGTTCGCGGACGAGGCGGCAAACTGATCCGGCGTTGAGGTCTGGACCCGCTGCCCGTTGACCAGCCATTCCATCTCTGCATCCGCAAAGGCAAACCCCTTCGGGATGAGAGAGACAGTGGTATTCTTATAAATATCCGCAGGATAGAGGGCCAGTGACATGCCGTTAACCACCGGTCCCGTCACAAGGGATGTCTGCGCTGAAGGCGCGGCAGCAGGGGAGGAGGATGCCTGCAACGCAGCCTGATTCGGGACAGACTGTTCAGCCTGTTTATCAGATGTGCAGGCGAAAAGGCAGAGAAGGCCCAGGACAAGGGCAATTTCCTTCACCGGCGCTCCGCCATTAATTCGCATACAGGACCGAATACCTCGACCGCTCGTTCGGGTTGAGCACATCCTGGGTCTGGACCTCCATGCGGTACATCGACGGATGCGAAGGAGGTGTAACAATACCGCTGTTCGACATAGATGTCCCTGTCCCCCCGAAGCCTCCGCCTGTTGCGGTGAGCGACGACTCGGTATTGCCTTTCACTGTATCGACGATCTTTGTATAGACCCTGTACTGTTTTTGGCTCCCGTCAGGATTTGTCCCGTTCCCCTGGACATCGTTATACATATCCGGGTTTAATGTCGGGTCGAGAGAGATGTCATACGCCGCGGTACAGGCGGTCCAGTTCGTGGTGGTGGTTGTCCAATCACCCCTTGAAGTGCTCATCTTCTGGGCCAGACAGGCGGCAAATGCCGGGTCCACGGTGGGCCCGTAAAAGGTTGGAGCCATGCCGGAAGGAGGGCTGCCGTTGTTCTTTACGAAATCCATCGCGACCCCCGCCCCTGCCAGACCCGCCTCGTCGGCGGACCTGAACTGCCTGTTCTGGCCTGAGAGCAGCGTCTCCTTGGTGATCATCAACAGCATCGCCGAGACGATCGCAAGGCCGATCATCGAAAAGATGAGTACCATGACCAATGCAATACCCTGTTCGTTACCAAGTATACGTTTCATAGTCACCTCAGGTTGTAGGGAGTCAGTATAAGATTATAGAGTTTCCACCGGTAGTTGCGATCAGGAACCGTAACTCTCTTTACGACTCTTGTTGCGCCCGCCTGAATGTCCCTGTCCAGAATGTCAATATCACCTGGCTGGGATGCTGCATCGTAATCAGCGTTGCCCGCAACAGACCGCGGGTTGGTATACGTAAAGTTTGTATCTTTCTGCCCCTCCTGCGCAATAATATAGACGCGGACCTCCTTGACCTGATCCCTCAACTGTTGTGCCGTCAAGCCGTTAATTGCATTGCCTGTGTCATATATGTCCGCCGCACCGTCCCCGTTGGTATCCAGCGCAAACACCACCTGCATATCCAGCACGCAGTCGAGCACAGGGAGTTCCGTAAAGCCGCCGTCACTCTGGTTCACCGTGGCCTTATATAGTATTCCTGTGCCGGCTGCGCAACGCTGGGGAAGCCCGGCGCCAGGCACGCTGATATGGTATTCCGCCCTGTTGAACGGCATGCGCGGCGCGCCGCTTGCATCGTTCGGCTTTATCCCATAGGCGACAAACGTGCTGTCCGTGTCCCTGATCGGCTCAAAGGCATAGGTCGGCGGCACAGGCCCTCCGTTAAACGAAAAATTATTGTCGTTCATCTGAACCGAGAATATCGAACCATTGGTGATGAGCTTCCTCTGGTTCAGGTCGAGCACGGCCGTATAGTCCGTGCCGGCCAGCTGCTCGGACGGTGTGCCGGTCCAGTCCCTTCTCAGGCTTGCAGCCCCGGGATTCTTCATTATATAGGTCCATCTCTGGGCCGTGTCGTTTATCGCCGCATTCGTCGCCTTGATAACGAGCCGGTCAGACCCGTTCACCTCAGTGCCATTGCCTATCACAAAGGCCCGCGGGGCCTTCTTCCCTGTGCCTGAGGAAGCGGCAGGTTCGTCATAGGCGGCGTTCCCGGTCTCAGCGTATTGAATGCCGGCGCTTTCAGGGCCGGACTCGCCATCCGGGTGCCAGTAGAGTCCGAAGCCGGCCTGTTCAATGTCAGCCCTCATCATCTCCAGGCCGACGACACCCTCGATATTGGACTCGGCTATCCTCGTCTGCTGCTTGAAGTTGGACAGCAGGCCCACGAACATCTGGGAGGCTGCGGCCAGGGCCAGGACAAAGATCGCCATGGTTATCATGAGTTCAACCAGGGTGAAACCCTCCTCTGAATGTAAGCGTGGCCTCATGCTACTTCCTCACAGTGGCGTTCACAGAATAGACGACCTGAGGATCGTCTTTGTAAGTATACGTCACCGTTATGGTCAGCTGTTTTGTCGTATCACTAAGATTTTGCACTGTTTTTGTTACAGTATAGGTCTGGCTGTAATTACCGGTTCTGTTTGTGACGGCAGACCCGTCAGGCACCTGTCCGGGGAACGGAATGTTGGAAGCGGGCGGGGCAAGGGCAAGCAGCGGATCGTCATATCCACGCCCTCTCAACTGATTCACGGTCTCCGCCGCGATTCTGACAGCCTCGTCCCTCACCTTGTTTCTCATGTTGTGGTCAATGCTCAGGATCGACGCCTGGATCAGGCCCATGAACACGATCAGGAGGATCACAAGGGAGATCATCACCTCGACAAGGGTAACGCCTTTATTGTTCAGAACGCCGCTATTTGGAAATGCAGTTCGTCGGATCACAGACCCCTCCTGGGGCAGTATTCTGCGTGCGCAGTTTTCCCAGATATATCTTGGTCTGGGATATGTTGATACAGTCATAATCCGGATCATAGTCCGAAACCTGATTATTGTCATAATCGGTGAATATGCAGACACTCGAATCAGCCGGGCTCAGGCCGGTGGTTATTATACCTCTTTTGCTGAATGTGATGGTGCCGAGCGCCGATGCAGCGCCCGTCACCCCGCCGGCCGTGGTCGAAAACAGGCCGGCCCTGGTTGCGGCAACGGTCTGAAGGTCTATCCTTCTGGAGCGCTGCGTATCGGTCGTATCGGTCGCCACCGTGCCAAGCCCCCAGTTCAGCGGGTCCGACGCCTGAATCGCCGCCCATGCAGCCTGGCCCTGAAAGACCGCGTCTCCGTCCGTCACCCTTGCCACACCGTTGCTGTCATCCAGCGATACGCGGTAGTGCCGGCCATCAGGGGAGAAATCCACAAAGTAGTTCCTGTCTAACTGAAGAGCCCTGGCCCTAACGTCCATCAGGGTGGTATAGAGATCATCGACCGTCTTTTCGACCCGGTACTTCCCTCTCCATGAGGAGAATTCGAAGCCGAGGGCCGCGGCCAGTATCACCACGATCGCAAGCGTGATCATCAGCTCTATCAATGTCACACCTCTGCGGTTCATTTTTTCCTTATATGCATGATCGTATCAACCGTGGACGGAGGCATTTCAACAGACAGCCCCTGTCCGCCCGGAGGCATACCCATGATCGGCACGCCGGTCCGCCTGCCCAATATCTCATAAGAGCCCTTGCCCGGCAGCGACTGCCCCTTCTGGGCGTACTTGCTGGTAAATGCAGATCCGAAGTCGATTGCCGCGATCTCGCCGGACGACACCTGGAGAAAGCCCTTGCCTTTTGAACCGGTGCAGATGTGGGTCCCCGCAGGGGCCATAAGGTCGCAGGCAGCCATCAGAGAACTCCCTATATCATGCGTCAGGGCCCAGGTATAGCTGTTGCCGCCGAACTGGCATACGTCGCTGCTCGGTTCGAATGTCGTGAAGAAGACACCCCCATTCGGGGTGACGAGGGGATCTGTCAGCACCCGTTCGGCAGTTGTCGTCCTGTTGCATTCACTGGTGCTTATAGCCCCAGTGAGGGGGTTGGCGACCTGACAGGTGGCGGTAGTTGCCTGACAGTTGTTCGGGCCCTCGAGGTTGATATACCACCCGTAGTCGACCCTCGACGAAGGGAGGTCAATAGGCGCGGTGGCGTTATAGAGGTCCCCGCATTTCGTGGCGGTCGTATTAGTGCATGTGCCCGTGGCGCCGCAGGTGCATGGCGTATAGACGTTCGAGCAGAAGGTCACCTTTTCGGTGGACGTCGCACTGTTAACGCCGTCCCGGCAGATCGGCTGACCGGGATATGCGGTCCTGGTGTTATTTACATACTTCATCCTGTTATCCGGCGATACAAAACAGGGGTCCTTGATGCCGAAGAGCTGACGCTGGGAGGTGAGGTCATCACCCTGGAAGAAGAACCGGCCTGTCCCGAAGAGGAGCCACGAGGCGGTAGAGTCCGAGGGAAGTCCGTTCGCCTTGATGTCGGTGCCATGCCCTATCGCCGTGGTCACCGGGCCTATGTTGTCGATCACCCGGCTCAGCTCCCAGTTATAGGGGTTCAGGCCGGTCGTGCCGTTCGAATTCGCCGGGGCATTCAAGTCGCCCGGATTCGGATCACTCCCGTTCAGGTCTTCCAATGTGAGGAGTCTCAGCACGCCGCCCTGTGTCCACTTTGTGGAGGTCGAAGGGATTGCGTCCTCTGATTTCGTGTACCCCAGATAGAGCACGTCATCCTGATAGTCCCCGTCAAGGTCAGAGGGCGAGTTGATCAGACTGCCGGCAAAGGCGTTCGCAATGCCGCTGTCTATCGTGCGGAGCAGCTTCCCGCTCTTGAGGTCAAGTATGAAGAGCTTCAGGTTCTGGTCAGAATATCCCTTGAACTGGTGCGTGGCGGTGTTGATCGGGCCTGTCGGACCTGAGGCCAGCACCACATACCACTTGCCGTTGTACGCATTTGCAGTATCTGCCGTGGTCGTCGTCCCGGTGACGGTGCGCCAGCTCAGCCGCACCACGGCCGGTCCGGCGGTGGAAAAGCCCATGCCCGGATCGCTGAACTCCCAGAGAAGCACTGGCGGATGGGCAGCCAGGTTCGTCGGATTCTCGACCGCATCGGTGATGTCGAGGGCGAAATAGGAGGAGAATCCCTCATTTGTGGCGGGCGTGGTGACTCCGAAGGTGCTAGCAACGTTCTTGCAGGCGCCCCCCAGACGCATGCTCCCGATCAGTATCGTCCTCCAGCTGGCGCTCGTCTTGGCGCACTTCCAGTAATCGGTCGTCTCGGTGCAACCCGTCGGTATACCGACGCTGGCGTCTATGACGTAGGGCGCCGCATCGACATAATAGAGGTGGCAATAGTCCGGATCAGTCAGGTGCTGGAGATACGGCAGGACGTTCTTCGGTATGAAGGCCCACTGCTCCGTGCCGAGGCTCGCCTTGCTAGTGATCGTATCCGGGCAGTGGTATTTCTGCTCGGCGGTATTGTATGTCGCCTCGCTCTGGTCGCAGAGCTTGGCCTTCAGGGCAGTGCCGGTGTCTATGACATCGATCGTACCGAGGTTGAAGGCATGCAGCATGCCGTCATTTGCGCCAGCAAAGACGGTGCCCCTCGACCGGTAGGCCTGACGCTGCACATAAGAGGTATAGCTAGCATCCGAATAGAGCTTGTCGTACCGGTTGAGCGGCAGCCACGCGACGATCTTCGGGGTCGAGCTGACAATATCCCCGAGTTTCCAGACCTTCGGCGACTCGCCCACGTCCGATACGGAATGGTTCCCGTTGAGGTCCAGTGCTGTTGTACGCGGCCGGTAGGCCGCAAAATCGGTCCCTCTCACGTAGCTGACCACATTGTCCTGGTCTGTGGACGTAGAGGTGGCCGGCATCTGGAGCTCAGCCCGTATGCTGGGGACGCCGGGCTGAAAGTCGATGAGGCTGTTCGCCGCGCCGGTTGTAGTGGTATAGATCTTCCTGTTCGCCGGGTCCGTTGCCCAGAGGGTCTTGCCCGCCTCCCAGAGGTTCTTCACGTCTTCGAGATACACGGTGCTGTCTGAGCTGACCGCATTTCCGTACTGATCTGTGACATAACGATAGGCCTTCGTCTTTTTCTCGACAGAATCGAACTTCAATGAGATCATGTCGTCGTTGGTCAGAACCATCTTCATGTCCTGGGTCGTATCTTCGTAGATGCTGCTTTTCACGAGGGCCGGGTCGGAAAAATACCAGAGGTTCTGGAGCGTCCCCATCCAGTCCAGCTCAGTGCTGTTGATGGGATCGGTAACCTTCTTCGGGTAGAAGACCGCCTGGATCATATTGGCGCCGCTGCCCTCGCCTGACGCCAGGATCGATGCCGCGGTGCCGGCGCTCGCCCTGCCGAGGATGTCTAGGATCGTACCCATGATGGACTGCTTGATCTGAAGCGCATTATCGGCCTTCAGAAAGGTATCCGGGATGCCGTCGGCATTTTTATCCCAGTCGGTGGAAGACGCGGGCGTCGCCGCGCACGCGCTCCCCTTGGATGACCCGCAATCAGCCGAGGTACAGGTGGCCGAGGGATATCCGATGTAATTTGTTGAAGAGGTAGAGACCCCGCCGGGCCAGGTCCTCGCGCTGTTGTCAAATCCTCCGTACATGGCGATATTCTTCATCGCCTGCTGGCCCGTACCGCTGAGGAAAAGGCCGATGGTGTAAAGCGCGCTCACCTCTGTCTTGACATTGGTCTTGGCATTGGTGAAACCCATATGCATCAGGTAGGCCGGGACCACGGGGTCGGCAGACCTGTTGGTCAGGCTGGATGTCGGCAGGGTCGTCGGAACGGGCAGGCTGGAGCCAACGTCTATCGAACAGGCAGCGTTGACACTACCGGGCGAGCCGCCCTCGTTCCACTGTCCGTCAGACATGAGGATCACAAAGTTGTTGGTACACGCGATCAACTGGCAGTTCACGCCGGTCTGATCGCAGCTGTACATCGGATCCTTCCACTGGTCGGTCGTGGTAGACTCGATAGCATACCCGTTGTACTGAGGTGCATTCTGGGCATAATAGTTGTAGGCATCCCAAAGTGCAGGGGCTGTGGGCGTACTGCCTGAAGGGCTGTGCGAGTTGACATGGGTGATGAGATTCATGAAAGGATGGGTCGGGTCCATGGAGTTGGTCATCGGATAGTCTCCGATATAAACCTTGTCTGTCCTGACATCAGTGCTATCGTAGAACATGGCGCCGAGCCGCGGCACGGCAGGCAGGGACGTCAGCTGAAAGGCCATGCCGTCATGTATTCTGGACCACGGCACCTTCACCTTCACCCCGCTGTCGGTCTTCAGTATGCAGCCGCCCTGAACAGTGCCGGTACTGTTGATCGGAAGGGTATCGCTGCAGACGGTTCCCACCTTTGAGCTGAGGTTATTGCCTGCTTTGTTATACAGCTCCGGATCGCAATAGTCCGCAGTCACATTTCCGGTTACTGATGTGTCCGTGCGCTTGCCGCAGGTCGCAGGACTGCCCCCGGTGATCGCCCACTGGATCAGGTCCACCCTCCTCATATTGAGGTAGTTGAGGTAATTGCCTGTCTGGGGGTTGCAGTCGCCGGTGCAGGTCTGGTTCGTACAGCAGGCATAGCGGTTCGATCTACAGCCATGCGTCCCCTTGGGGTCGCATCCACCTGAATTACTTGAACTGCATTTCCAACTAGAGCAGGAACAGCTGCATGTCGATCCCGCGGATTCCTGGTACACCCCGTTCACATCGAGGGTATAGAGCTTGTTCGGTGTGAAATATCCCTCGTAGCCTACAGTCGCGTTATAGGCGACGCCGCCATATGAATACGCGCCCCAGCTCATACTTCCGCTTTCGTCAATAACAAAAAGTATATTGGGGGGGACTATTGAACTGAGGAAGAGAGGGTACTGGCAATAATCGGTCATGTTAGCGGCGGCGGAGAATGACGGCAGGCCGATTACCAGAATCAGCCCAAGCAACAGCAATCCTATCGCACGGAATTTCTTCATCTCTTGGTCCCTCCAGGGAGGATCATTTTATAGACAACGTCTTTTTTGCATTCGTTGCTGTCAATAAAAAAGGTTATCGACGTGCCCTCGGAATCGGCCAGAGTCGCGGGGTTGTCAATCGTGAATCTCCTCTCCCCACTGCATGCGGACGATTTCACATCAATGATGACCGTCCTCGTGCCGGCATCAACCTTCTTCACAATGCCTGTTACACTCAACTCGTCATTCGCAAAGGCTGAAAGTGATCCGCCCAGCAAAACCGCGATGATCATCGCATAGAAGATAAGGCCGTATCCGCTTCTCTGTCGTGTCATGTGATGCCTCCTGTTGTTCTCCCCGCGCAAGAAGAGCGAGGCAGGGAAGATAATTGTCGTTCCTGAGCACTCTTTGTTTCTGGCCTGTTATATTGCAAATATCAGGCCATATTTATATCATTGTATCCCCTTGATTTCATAACATTCATGAAATATGCATCACCAGGTATGAGTAACCGTTTCCCCAAGACTATGTAATTGGTTACATAGTTGGCAAGGCCTGATTGCCGTTCCCGGCAAGGCTCCCCTGCACCCCTGACGGTCACCTGAACCAGTGCCCCATCACCGGCCTGTCTTGGGGGAGGCCTCCGAAAGGCCCCAGCCTGATCGCCTGGCTGAAGAGATGAGTGCCGTTGTCGATATACCAGAAGCCCTGCCCGTTCTCTACCCGGTAGATGCCGATCTCGGACCTTCCATCACCGTTTGCGTCACCAACCACAGGGATGTCGCCGGGAAGGCCCCCGAACGGGCCGATGCATTCGTCCTGCAGCGGAAAACCGCCGCAGCCGTTGAACACGCCGTCTCCGTTGTCGAGCAGCCAGGTGCCGTTGCCGTTGATCACCCGGTAGATACCGCTCTTCGAGGGACCGGTCCCGTCCCAGTCTCCGGTCACGGGGATATCTCCGGCAAGCCCGCCGAAGGGCCCGCGCGGTGCGATCGGGCCGAAATTGTGCGTGCCGTCGTCAAGATACCAGAATCCCTCTCCGTTGACAACACGGTAGATGCCGATCTTCGTGATGCCGTCGTTGTTCCAGTCTCCGGTGACAGGGATGTCGCCGGCCGCTCCCCCAAAGGAGTCGATGCAGAGATCCTGAGACTGCGCAAACCCTCCGCAGCCGTCAAAGATGCCGCTGCCGCCATCGAGATACCATGAACCTTTCCCCTTGACAGCCCTGAATATGCCTATCTTCGTCCTGCCGGAATTGTTCCAGTCTCCGGTAACAGGGACGTCCGTGGACCAGCCGCCATAGGGGCCGAAACAGCCGTCCATATCCGGAAACGCGCCGCAGGCATCAAGGATACTGTTGATGTTGTCGAGATACCACATCGAGTGCTGCCTCACAAACCTGTATATCCCTACGGTGTCGAACAGCCCGGTGCCTGAAACAGGTACGTTCAATGGAGACTTCAGCGGGCCGGGGTCGTTCGACTGAATGGTCAGAAACGCCTTCCTGAGGCCGGACGACAATGGTCTGAAGGAGACGAGGACGGCGCAGGCTGCGCCCCCTGCCAGTGGGGCGCCGGAACACCCGTCGGTTGTGATCTGAAAATCGGCAGCATCGGTCCCGCTGACCGAAACAGCAGAGATAACCAGGGAGGCAAGACCGAGGTTCGTGACTGAGAAGGCGAAAGGAGGAGAGGTCTTCCTCACGTATACATAACCGAAGTCATCCGAGGCCGGGGTGACGGAGATGTCGGCAGCAGGGACCAGCGCCGCCTGATAGGCCCTCTGAAGATCGATCAGCCCGTAGCCTTTTGTATTATCGGGACTGTAGTCCGCCGCATTCCCCGCTGATCCTTTCATCAGCAGTTCGAGCTCCGGGACGGTCAGCGCCGGAAAGCCGCCCAGGAGAAGGGCCATGGCCGCGGCTACCTGCGGAGCGGCAAAGGAAGTGCCTGTTCCGTAATTATACCCGCCTAGATTCTGGGCTATCCGGATATTGGCGCCAGGGGCTGCAACATGCGGAAAGACTGAGCCATCGCAGGCAGAGGGACCTCTGCTGCTCTGGGTTATGACGCTGTCGTTAATATCGGTTGCCCCGGCGGCGAATGAACCAGGGTTGTTTGCAGGGCTTATGCTCGTACCCTGGTTCGGCCCCGAGTTTCCCGCGGCAAATACTATCGCAATCCCCGCCGCCTTCAGCGCAGCGACATCCGGCTCGAACTCCGGTATGCAGAGCCCCGCGGAGTTTATGCCCCATGAGGCATTGACCACATCCGGGGCATCGTTTGTCGCTGGATTGTTGTCAGGATCCAGGAGCCACTGAAAGGCGCTGTGAATGACACTGTACGTCGAACTCCCTGTGTCATTAAAAATCTTCGCCGCTATCCATGTGGCGCCGGGCGCCACGCCAATGGCTGTGCCGCCGCTGCTTCCTCCCGTCATTACGCTCATGGTGCCTGTGCCATGGCCGGTGCTTGCCCCTGCAAGGTCATACGGCGACGTGGTAGCCCTGAACGGATCGAACCAGCTGTTCGTCCCGCCCCTGTACCGCGGAGCAAGGTCGGGATGGGTGACATCGACCCCTGTATCCATATTGGCTACTACAACACCTGCTCCGGTCAGCCCCGAGGCCCAAAGCGCCGGGGCCTTGATCCTGTCTATGTTCCATTCGGGTGTGCCCGTAACGCTGTTTTGGAAGACCGGCGCAGTAATTACCGCGTCAGGCGCGATGCTTGCCACCTCCGGAAAGGCGGCCAACGCGTCAATGATCCCGGCCGGCACGCTAGCCGCAACCGCGTTGTTGATCCAGAGGGCGAGGATATTCCTTGCCCCTGCAGACCCGAGGAACGCCTTTACCCGCGCCTGGGTAGTCTCCGCCTTTGCCCTCAGCTCCCTGACCGTTTCGCCCTGTCTGGCGCTCTTCTCCTTCGTACGGATGGCGCTCAGGGCCGCCCGGTCGTTGATGCTGATGATAACCGGGATCTCTTCAGACGGGCGGCCGGTCCGCATGCGGTTTTCCAGCTCCGGGGTGATGACGCCTGCATGGGAGAACGAGACAATAATACAGGGGAGGAGGAGCGGCAGAATAAATCGGGTAATTCGCCTCATCTTCTAATAATAACAAAAGAGGGGCGGCCCTGTTCGGCCGCCCCTCTTTTGTGCCACATCAACTAAGGGTTACTGGATGATATACCTGTCGATGACCAGCGGTCCGCCGGTCGCATCGACCGTCAGCGCCCCCTTAAGAGGCGTCATATAAAACTGGTTTGTGCTGAAGCCTGCATCCCAGCCTCCGCTGAGGTTCACGAGTCCCGCAAACGTCACATCAACCATATTGGCAGGTTCACTGTAGAACAGCACCCCCATCGTCTCCAGGGTATCATTCGCCTGAATGCCTCCGGCAAGTGCAGCCGTAATCGTCGGATACTTTGTCCCGGTACGCACATTCAGGACAACCCCCGCTCCCGTGACAGGAGGCAGTATGACCTGATAACCCACGGAAGTGGAGGTATCGGGCACTGCAGAGGCAAGACTGCTCCGCACGTCAACCGACACTGTATAAGTGCCCTGCAGAGTCGTCGCCGGCATTACCCAGTTGTCCGTGTAGCCGTAATCCTGAACCATTGCCGGGGCACCGGCCCCGGCCGCCAGCCAGAACCGATACTGATATGCAGGCGACGGCCCCGGCGTGACCACTGTTGCAGTAAATTTAACAGCTGTACCCACGAGATGAGGACTCGGCTGGTCAGGGGTAAGGCTGACCGCAGTTGCCGGTGCTACGGAGGCCAGGGTCCCGGTCGAGGTTGCATCCGTCGGGGAGTCTCCGAAAGCATTATACGAAACGATGCGATACCCGTACGTCGTCCCCGGAGTCACCGCTGAGTCTGTATAGTTATAATTCACCCACGGGTTGAGAGGGTCGTAGTTGCACGGCCACGTGGGCGGCAGCGTTGCCTGCGGTGGCGGCAGTGTGCAGCTTGCAAGGACCTTGGCGATCGGACTGTAGTTCGAGCACCCGGAGCCTGTGCACCGCTCTATCCTGAACCCGATCTTTGCATCCCGGTCAAGGGGAACAGTGGAGTTTACCAGGTTCGCATCTATGGCCAGGGGGGTGGTATCTGTCCAGGTCAGGTTGATCGCATTGCCGTTCACATTCGGGGCTGACACGAGCGATGTCGGCGCGGTAGGCCCTGCCGTCGGAACGAGCATGATGAAAGACCTCATAAAGTCGTTCTCTTCATGGCCAAGGATATGACAATGCCAGATATATTCCCACCCGAAGTCCAATTTGTTATTCACGAACGTCGGGATGGTGCTGCCGGGGTTCGTGCCGCCCAAAGTTCCGAACGGATCGATCAGGGTATTGAGAATGCTCGCTCCTTCGGCAGTGGTTGTATCATCAACGCGGCTGCTCAGGGGAACCGTAAACGGCAGCGCGGACTGGGTCTTCGGCTGGAGCGCAACCACAATATCCTCGAGAGGATTCATCCTGACCGTCTCCTTCCACCCGAGTTCGTTGTCCTCCGGAGGCCGGATCGCGCCGTCCCAGCCGACGCGGTTGATCACCTGCACATTGTAGAGGTGGAAGTGTACTGGATGTGTATCGACCCCGTTATGCGTAATCTTCCAGAGCTGCAACTGGCCCTCGGGCACGATCTCGGTCGGCGGATCAATGTACCCCAGCGGTATTGTAGTCTGGATATTGTTGTTCGTAAACGGGAGCTCGATTCCCAGTGTCGCGTTCATGCGTCCGTAAGGGTCCCAGAGTTCCTGTATCGCCTTCGACTGCATCGCGAGCGTTCTCTGTTCGAAATTCGCAACAGCGGAGGCTCCGCTGCCCGGACCACCGAAGGTCACCGTCGGATCGGAGGTGTAACCTGACCCGCCGCTGGTGATCGTGACTCCGGTAACCACGCCACCCGCAACCGTCGCTGTCGCGGTGGCATTTGCCCCGCCGCCTCCGGTAATGGTGACTGAGGGAGCTGATGAATAACCGGAGCCTCCGTTTGTGACGGTCACCGTCCTGATCGCCTGGCCGCCGTCGGTCAGGTTCAGCGGGGTGAAGGTCAGGGAGTAATCCTGTATCCTCGAATACGTGTCTGTCACTGCTTTATTTGGCGCCGGGTAGGTTGTCTCAGGCACATGGACAGGCGGCTGTGAAGCGGCAAAGGCCGCGGGCAGCACAGTCTGAAGCGCAGACAAATTAAACGCAGTGGGGGTGGGGGCGTTTGCAGCCACCCGGAACTGCATAAGCGTCCTCATGTTGGGGCCTTCTCCAGCCCGGGTCGAGGGGGCTCCGCCCGTGGAGGAATAATCCGGGTCATCCGTGTAATAGTCGTACCTGGGGTCAATACCGGGAATCGGCGCTGGCCCGTCATTATAGAGAATAACCGTCTTGCCGGCAAAGGCAGTGAAATCCACTACTATATCTGCGCGTTCCGCAGGCCCCATCATAAGCGACTTGTTCAGGACATTCAGCACGACAATATTTCTGCGGTTGTAGTCGTAGCCGACAGGCGTGGGAGGGATCACCACAGGCTCAGGCAGGAACCCTCCTTCGGTTCCTATCTGGATGATCGACGGCCCGGCATAAGCAGGATCAGGCACACCGCCATCTCTTCCGTCCGTGGGCCACGACGTCGGCCAGCAGCTGGAAGGCAGGCCTGTTGCATTCAGCGGCATCCCGGTCGTGGGATCGAGCGCGGCAATGGCGAGTCCCGCATCACGGGTCAGCGTCGGGGTGGAGCAGAGCGGCGGGGTCGACGTCGCGGTATGCACCGCAGCAGGGACCATCTTTATCTCGGTATTGACCGAGGCCAGCGCCGAGGCCTGGGTTCCGGCCCCGGAGGGCGGCGCAACGGTTATCGCGGGATTGGAGGTACAACTGCCGGCGCCAGCAACCGCGATGGAGGTAACCACACCTCCGGGCGTAATGCTTGCGGTAGCGGCAGCCGGGATACCCGGGGCCGGCGGGGTGGTAATTGTGACCGTAGGAGCGGAGGTATACCCGCTGCCGCCGTTCGTCATAGCTATCTGGTCCACGACGCCCTGCTTCATCAGGGCAATTGCGGTAGCCCCTGTGCCTCCCCCGCCGGTGATCGTCACCGTCGGGACGGTGGTATAGCCGCCGCCACTATTCGTGATAGTAATGTTCGTGACAACTCCGGAGGATACGGTCGCAGTCGCGGTCAGGCCGCTGCAGCCGCCCCCGACTATCGTGACAGCAGGCGCAGCCGTATAGCCTGAGCCGCCATCAACAACACTTATATGCAGCGGCTCCGCCACAAAGAACGACAGGTTCATCGTCCTGTCATTGGCCGCATTCAGAATGCGGAAACGATACGCCATAGGCTGCACGTCGAGATAAGGATAGGCCTTTCCATTTATGACGGGGGTGTCCATAAAGGCCTCGGGCACCATCGAGGGCTCGGGAAGGGTTGATTTGGCAGGGTCCAGGATGACCGGCGGCCAGAACCAGGGACCATAGTCCCATCTTCCAAAGGGGTTTGCGCCTCCTATGTCGAGCGGCATCTGGTTCGGCTCGTAGACATGCGGGAACCAGAGGTCTCCGGGCAGCCCCCAGCTCCTCGGATTCCCAAGCTTGTCTTTGTTCCAGAGGGAATCCTGCACATCCACGTCCCAGGGGACGAAGGTCTTGTCCTGTATGACAAGAGGGATGCCGAATTCATACACCCCGCCGAGGTTCGGCAGGATCCTGGCGCCCGAGGGGTTAATGTTCGTGACATTGGTGCCCTCAAGCATGTCCTTTTCGTACTGATCGTATATCAGGTAACCTGCCGCCTCTCCGGCATAGACGTTGAGGCGGGTTATGCCGTATGCGTGGTCGTGATAAAACATCAGCCGCGCGCTCTGCTGATTTGTATAAAAATACGTCCCCTTGCCGTCTCCGTTGGACGGGGTGATACAGGCTGACTGAGGGGTTGCCGCACAGTTCACCCCTGCCACCATATCGGGCACGTTCTGGAAGCTCGCTCCCTTGAGGCAGGTGCCGGCCTCACCTGCAGGGGTGATCCACTGATGGGGAGTACCGTCGCTGATCCACGGCGTATTTCCCCCGTGAAGGTGGATAACGCTGCGGTTCTGAGTGAAAGAGCCCCCTGAAGGACAGGCTCCGGCGCCCATGGTTGTTGTATCCACAGGGATAAAGAGGTCGCCCGCCGTACCTGTACTGAGCTGGTTTTCGAACAACAGACGCACAGGCCTGTCCTTCCGGGCAAGGATAAGAGGCCCGAGATAATGGTTGACACTCGCATTCGGGTCGGTCGTATTGACCTGATAATACCCCCTGAGCTTGGTGGCCTTTGGAAGGTCGGTATGCATCTGCTGGGTGTAATCCCTAAGGCCAATGACATAATAGTCAGACCCGGAATACGTCGTCGTATCAGGAATGGCTACGGGGATGCAGTCATTGGGGAGCAGAGATCCCGGTGTACACAGACCCGGCACGGGATCGATGAATTTCCTCAGTGGCGCTCCGGTGTAAAAGGTTGTACCGCCATAGGTTCTGAACCCGGCCGGACTGTTGGCGTACCATGTGCCGAAACCACTGCCCTGCGGGCAGACCTGCCCCTGGGGACAGAGCGCATATCCCGGCCCTGCCTCGGCCGTATTCAGCCCCCACGGGCTGGCAGCTGCCAGCAATAGCAAACTCAAAAGGACCACTACCCTGCTTTTCGTCATGCTGTTCCTCCTCCTGTTATCGGATCTTTCATCTGACATTATTCTTTTATCGCCGGGATTAGTCCTGACTTCCGCGGCCCGTCATCCTGGTCTTTTCTGAGTGGTGGTAGCACCCTGCCTTCGACACCTGACAGGTATTCATCATTATATGTTGAGAAACTGATCACTTTAAATCAGGGTGACGCCTCTTCCCCTGTAAGTTCAAATCCCCATGCCTGTAGGGCTTGGCTTACAGACCGCCAGGCCTACTCTATGATTATCCTGTCGATCGCTATACTGGAGACCCCCGAAACAATCACGGGCCCGGTGACGGTCGTATAACCTGAAGTAGGATTCCAGTTGGCATCGTCCCCCCCGTGCAGAGTGATCGTTTCCGCGTCCGGAGAATAATCAAGCGTAAGTCCTGCATCGGTCATCTTCGAATCACGGGCATACAGATCAAGAGAATACCAGCTCGCATAGGCCTCAGTGATGGTGGTATAACAATACGGTGAAGCAAAACTGATGCTTTCGGTGACCCTGACCCTGGCCGCCGGATCACTGCAGGAAACATTCGCAGCCAACGCAGGAGCACTCATAAGGAAAACCAGCACACAGGAAAGGGAATACGCCTGCTCTCTCTTCATGTTCCGGCCTCCTCTCCTTCAAATAAAATACTATAAACAGTATTTACTATAATTAACTTGTTTTAATTATGTCAGAGAAAAGCGCTCAAGTCAAGGAGGCAAAAAGGAAAGAGCTCGCTGACCGTTCCCGTTTGAGGCTGGCGACTCCCCGGGTACGGTCACGCGACCGGCTCGGTCATTTTGGTTTCACCAGCTTCGAATCCTTGTAATATTCGGTCTTCGTCCGTTTATTCTTCATATCGTAATAGACGACCGTCCTGTCGAAACCCCTTGCTGCCGCGTATGACGCCGGAAAATATTTTTCCATCTTCGTCAGTTCCCCGTTGGCGCTAAAAAAAGCGATACGCCTTTCAGCCCCTGAACTTGCAGTGTACTGCGGCGAGTAAAAACTCTCTACCTTGACCTTCTTCCCTTTCCCGTCAAAATAGGTGATATCTTTCTGTATCTTTTCCTGGGGGGACATGGCCATCCTGATCCTGCCCTTCTTCGCTTCCTTGACATTCTTGCCGGCGTAAACGGTCTCGACCGTTTTGCCCCCATATTCATTCTTCCCGGAGATTACCTTGCCTGAACCCGCTGCGACGGCGCGCCCGTCCACAAAGAAAAGCGACACGAAACTCACACAGACCAGAAGCACCAACCATCCTTTTTTCATCATACCGATATCCTCTCTCCCGAAATTAATGCAGGCCTGTATTCAAGCCCTTCTTCAAAATCAGCGGCCCTTTAGCCAGAAGTTCAAAGACCCTACTTCCCACTTATAACCTTCAAATCCCTAAAATTGTTTTTATATATCCCAAGGTCCCGCGACAGCAGACAGTCCGCATGTTCAAGCGCATGTGCCCCTATTAGAAAATCACTTAGGACAATCTGCCGCTTTGTTACCAAGGCTTTGCAGTGCGGGCAATGCATTGAAAAACTCTTGCCGCAGACAGAGCAGGAGAACTGATTCCCTTTGCTTTTCCGTGCATATTCTGCCCAGCGCATTCCGGCTATGTGAAGCGACTTTTCATTGGAGGGGACAAGTCTCATGCTTGTTTCCGCAAGAAATAACTTCAATTCCTGCTCTGATGGAAACCGGGCGGCAAGCTCGGCAAATACCACTTCACACAAGATCAGTTTGCCGTTTGCCAAATGCCTGTCCAATAGTTTTTTTGAGGACTCGGAGTGGGACTCTCCCGGAATAAGGATATCGAACAGGATGTTGGTATCAATAGCAGTAATCAATGGCCTCGAAGCTCCTTTACAAGGTCATCACTCTTCAGTCCTTCAAGCTTTGCCAGTCTTCCCACCCATTTATCAAAGGGTGATTTCGTCACCGCCTTTGTTATCACGATAACTCCTTCTTTTTCCTCAAAACCCACATCCTCACCTGGATGCACTCCCAGTCTGTCCCTGACCTTCTTGGGAATCGTTACCTGTCCTTTGGATGTTACCTTTGCAACTATCATGGTTCACCTCATAGTAAGGAAGTTATATCCTTACCTGTATTGTAAGGAAATGGCTTAGCTTTATCAAGCCTTATGACGGCCTTTTTGCCCGAGCCAAGATTTCACCGAAATCGCAATTAAAGCTTGTTACGTCAAAATCCGGTTCGCGCTGAAAAGGCTGCCGGACGTAATGAACCCGATGGGTGTTGTGATTTTTCAGGAGCCTTGAGCCACCCCGTTTTCACCCCACTTGCTCAAGGACAAAACGGAGAAGTTTTTGACACTAAGAGACCTTCTTCTGGTTTGAGGAGATGATGGAGAGGTTTATGGCGTAACCTGCCTTGACAGGGAAGGAAACGGGACGGACGGATAATTTCTTGCAATTTTCTGACAATCGGTTGGTTTAGGAAAGAAAAAAGGGATTGCAGGAAACCCTGCAACCCCTTGGGATTACTGGTGAGCCGTGCAAGATTCGAACTTGCGACCCGCTGATTAAGAGTCCGAATTTGCACTTTCCCGGCTTATATTGATTTTTCCTGACCTTCGTAACATCCTGATTTAATTAGCCAATTATTCTCTGACATTCGTCTGCGTTGAACTCGATTAGTTTAAGTTTCAGGAGAAAACGCAGTCAGAATGACAGTCGATCTTTGGATCATCACAGAGCGGTCAAGATCATGAGTGCTAATAAAATTATAAAGAAATACATCAATCCGTACAACCTTTTTGTGGGGAGTTTCATTCCCAACTGGTTACTAAAACGGACCGAGATCTCCCCGGGCGCCAAGCTCTGTTATGCCCGCCTGGCGCAATTCGCCGGCAAGGACGGCGAGTGCTTTCCGGGACAATCAACTCTCGCCTCGGAGATAGGAACCGGGGAGCGGCAGGTGAGAAGGTATCTGAGCGAACTTGAAGAGTCGGAGTTGATCGAGACTGTTCAGGCCGGCCTGCATCAGACCAACCACTATCGTTTTCTATGGCATCCATGGATGGAGGGAAAAGACAAGAAAAAGAATCCTTCTGGGAAAGGGGGAAGTAGGGGGTGTGAAAATCCGGACCGGACATATATGACCGCTCCAGACCGGACAGATATGTCCGGTCAAGAACGGACCAATAAGTCCGTTAAAAAGAATCAGTTAAAAGAATCATCTAAAGAAACAACAACAGCAACCGTTGTCGTTGATGGAGAAGAAATACAGAAACTCAGAAAGGCACTCGCGCCTGCCTATGCAGACATCCCGGACAACGTTTTAACTCATCTTATCAACAAGAAAGGGATCGAGAATGTTCTTTCGGTGGCCCGGCAGACAGCTTACCAACTAAGTCACGGCTCGAAATCCCCTGACAACCCTACAGGGCATTTCATCTCCCTTGCCACGAGGGGAATGAATAGGCCTCAGGGCTACGTGTCGGCCGAGGAAAGAAGGGATCAAGAGGAAACAGCAAGAATGAGGTCCGCTCTACGGCTCAAGGAGCAGGAACGGGAGCGAGAAAATCTAATACCACTGGCAGACATTCAGGACTTCTTAAATAACTTTGGAGAAAGGACATGACAATGACAGGAGAAAAAGCACGAAGCGAAACCATTATGGTGGTGGATCTGGGATTCTCGGCAGCTAAGTTCCTCTGCGGAGATAAGAAGGGCATGGTGAAGTCTTGCTTCCGCAAGACAAGGGATGGTGGAGGGTTTCCATTCGGTGGGGACAATTACCTCATCGGCGAGAGGGCTCTGCTTCAAACCGGATCTCACTTTTTAAGGACAACTGAAGAGCTTATTGCCTATTACCCCCTCTTCGTCGGCGTAGCTTCCGAGAAATCCCGGATTGACCATGGGGATATCCTCGCAGTCGGGCTTCCCTTTGACTGCTGGAAGGCTGAATCATCCAAACAGAAACGTGGTGCCTGTAATGCCATCGACGGGTTGACGGCATCGCTTAAGCTGGTTTCCTTTAACAACAAAGAATTTACCTTCGAGCGTGTACTTGTATATCCACAGGGCCTCGGAGGGATCAAGATCTACCTGGCAACTGGAGAAAACACCGGGGGTAATATCCTTGCGATTGATATCGGGTTTAATACCGTCATTTCCACTCTCTATTCCCAAGCGGATCATGAGATTCTCACGGGCAGGACTTTTTACAAAAAGGGCCTGCACGACATGGCGGTCAACCTTCTCATGCCCGACATAGCATCCCATATCGGAGGGAAGACTTTTACTCCCCTCGAAGTTAACCACTTGGTCGAGACTGGCCATATTCAGGTCGGTTTTGACTTAATCGACATCAGGCCTGAGATCAACGTTGCTGCTAATACATACATCCAGGACCTTCTCGCCATGATTATCGGCGACCTCAAGGCGCACGGGGGCGTTATAACCTTTGAGACCATTCTTCTCTTTGGAGGAGGCGCCCGTCTCCTCGAGGGCAAGTTGGAAGCAACGAAGGTGAAGATAGTAACACTACCCGAGCCCGAATATGCAAATGCCCGTGGATTCCAGATCAAGACCAATGAAATCATGGGCATTCACATGACTGGAGCAGGGATCGAATGAAATATAAGATCTGCCTATCGACATATGATCCTGACATCGTTGCTGCCCTCTCGTGCTTGGGATACAAAAAAGCCGAGTTCATAGAACAGGCCCTCGGCTTCTTTCTCCACACGAGGAAAGGGAAAAGGATGATGAAACTGATAGTGGACAATGCCACCGAGATAAAGCACGGCGCCGTTAGAACAAGAGGAGAGCGCCCGGGCCAAAAAGCAGTTAAGGAAGGAGGAAACAAGATAAGCATAGATAACTTTTTGGGTTAAATGTTTCCCCATAGTTGGAAGAAAAGTCGCCCCAAAAGTGCCACCCATAGTCACAGCAATAGGGGTCTCGACAAAACTATGAACAACGCCCTAACAGGGCGTCAAAACAGGAAAGGAGTAGTGACATGATACAGGCTGCAATGAAGACAGGGATCAAGACATTCATCCCTAGCACGCCCGGAGAGAAGAAAGTGATCGATATATTGGCTAGCGTGGACAATTCCGAAGAGGTTAAGTCTGAGGAGGCAATTGATACGGCGGTTGAAACCAAGAGGCTGCTGGCAGATCTGAGGAAATATCTAAGCTCTTCCGCATTTTATGATGTGGGTCCGGTCACCTCAAGAAGAATTGTTACCTTCTTCGGTGTCAGGACCCCCCTGGTGATCCAGTTCTCCTTGCACGAGTTATTGCAAGTTACAGGCGTTGGGCGAAAGCGGATGCTAGCAATCCAGAGGGGGTGGGAATTCCAGCGGAATTTGATCAGGAGATCTGACGAATTGACGGGGTCAGACCCTGATTAGGCACGCAGGTGGATGTTTATCACGAGAAGGTAGCTTTCAGGTAGGTAGCAGGCGGGGTTCAGGCACTGCTCAGGCAGCAATGTTGGCCGATACACATAATATTCTGTATAAACAGCTCGTTATGATGGTTTATCGGCTGCTGATTACCCCTGTTTTTGAAGTCGATTACATTTCAAAGGAGGCAATAGAATTGGACATTAGCCCCCGAGGCATTGAACTGACCATATTCGAGCTGCTCTCTAGTGGGTGTGCGACGTATCCCGACATTAAGGCCGCGCTGACAGAGGCTTTCGCTAGCCATCAGCAAACAAGCATGATATCGCGTCTAAGCGATGACTCGCTCTACAAGACCCTATCATTGTTGCGTAAAAGAAACCTTATCCAGTCGTGCCGGTACTTCGACCGCGCGAGAAGCAGGAACTTTGTCCTTTATGCCAATACTGAAAATTCTATAGAAGTACTCGTCAGAGAATCCGGTTATCGGCGCGACCATATACGCAGCCCTTATCTCCCGGGCAGATATTCATACTGGCATGATATGGACCTGACCAAAGTCGTCAGAACCATCAAGAGAGACTGTCCTCCGTATTCATACTTCTTTGGTTTAAAAGATGAGTATGCTCTGCGGCGCTCCGCGGAAAAAGCAAAAAAGGGGGATTTGTATCCGGACCTCGAACTTCACCTAAGGGCCAGGAGCGGTGACGAGTATTTCTTCCGTATCGAGGTTCAACGCCACCGCCAGAGGGTCGATGAATTTGCGCGGAAACTGAGCAAGCATCGCAACAACCTAGTATTGTGCAAGGATCAGGCTCTCATCCACGATATCGCGGATTCTCACGTATACGTCGACAATAATGCCATCTTCGCGGTCATCGACGATTTTGCAGAGAATGGTCTTTTCAAGACCCGGTGGCTGTCAACCAACGGACAAATTGTTGGGCTGAGGTATTCTGGATAGATGTGCAGACGGCAGCGCTCTGCGTTTAGGGAGGATCTCATTTATCACGAAATGACTTTAGACCCGTGGCTTAAATCAGTAAGTGATAAGGATTATAACAGATATATAAAAAAGCGTAACTTGAATGGCCCAAAAAATGGGCCTTCTTTCTTAATCCTGTGCGGTAATTTCTGTCCTTACCGCAGCATTTGATCAGCGCAAAAGATATATCAGTTCCATTTTATTCGAAACTTTGCCCGCCTCTCGATATTATAACCAATGACTAATTCTCACAACCGCCTCGTGCACTCCGGGCATAAGCAAGCAACCTCAGCGCACTGCCGAGCCAATCAAACCATCGCGCGAACGATTGGACTAGTGATATGTGCACCACCTCAGGGAAGCTCTGGCTCGAAGTCCTCCCACCTGTCAAATGGATCCGTGGAACCGGAAATATCTTCCGCTGCCTGCTGGTTGAGCGCGCGAATACGTTTGAGAGTCTGGTCGAATTTGTCATTGTCGCCTGCTACGCGCGCGAGCTGAGCATACATCGTCAGAATTGGAACATTGCTTATGCAAGACTGCGGCACTTCTCGCTCAAGTCCCCGCTCTGCGACACGACGCCTACCTTCATCGGTTTGCTCTGCACTTGCCCATGACAAGAAGACCTTACGCATGATCGCCTGCCCGTATTCTTGGATTGTCGAAAGGCTATCCACAACCTCCAATGCTTTGCGGAACTGCCTTTGAGCGAGAAGAACTGCAATTTTGACTGGGGTTGCCATGTGAGACGGTTCTACTCGCCAATGGATCAGCTCAAGCCTGGCTATTGCACGCGAAGGGTCACCCAGCAAAGCTGATGCCGTAACGAGCTTCTGAAGGACGTATCCATTTCGTGGATACGAGTCGGCTAGTTTCCCTAGACCTTGCTCAGCTTCTTTCAGATCCAACTGTGAGCCGCTCCGTAGCAAGTTCGCGAAGTGAAGAGTGTTCAGGGCAGGATCATCGTTGTGAGCAGCCAAGCCTTCAGCCACCGTTGCTTGCGCCTTTTTCCTCTCTCCCAACCTGAAATATGACTGCGCAAGTCGCACATAGACAATCGCAGGCGGCTGCGCGTATTTACGAAGTTGAAGGCGGAATGACTCGGCAGCCTTGGCGTAGTCGTGCAACCCCAAATGTGCCCTTCCGTATTGCCCTGTCACCCAAGGGTTGGGTCCGGACATTGAGAGAGAGAACTCGTGCAGCACCCCCAAAGCATCACTGAATTCACCGATTCTAAGCAAACTATCCACATATGATGTCTTGACACCTTCTTGGTTCGGGAAATCAGCAATCAGGGAGCGGTAGCGAGATTCACCTTCCTTTCGCTCTCCTACCCTCACAAGACATGCCGCAGTCAACATACGCGCCTCGTAAGTTCGGATGCCCATCCCCTCCGCAGCGAGCAACGATTCCAGCGCGTGTTTGTAGTTGCGGAACCTACGAAACCATGTCCTAGCAGCCCAAAATAGCTCTGCTTTGTAAAGGCTACCGAATTTGGTAATCTCTGTTGTATTCCCAGATGCAAGAGTGTGATAGTGCGCCTCACGAAGCCATCGGGGGTCACCCTCGGCATCTCGAGAGATGATTGAATACCATCTGGCAATTTCCCCATGCATCTCTTCAGCTTGGGCTCCAACTCTAGTATCCTCATCCACAGAATCGAGGTCCGCCTCTCGGCCACGGAGAACGGAGGCACAGGTGAGAAGATCATCCCGGTACCTATCGGGTATGCTGTAAATGAGCCCTGTCTCAAAAGCAGCGTTGGTTGCTGCCACACCTGTGATACCTTCGAACATGTCCCTCGGCGCGGGGATGCGTAGTAGATACGCCAACTGCAAAGCGGGTCTTGCCTCCGGTGTAACAATGCGCCTCGCCAGCTCGTCATAAAGATACGACCTTATGATTTCCTGTATCTCCGGATCTTTAGCCACTGCGATGCCAGCCTCGGCAATAAGCTTGCCTGCAAGCGTGGCGAGATAAGGGAATCGATCGATCGCATCAAGGAGACTAGCTGGGTAATTTTCTAATCCAATGGCCGTTCGATCAACATAGTCGTCAAGCAGGTTTACAATGTGGGCGCCGTGTGGGAATCGCCCGACAGGTGGCTGCTCAGTGTTGACACCAACAGCCTTAGGAAGGAAGTGGAGTATCGGTTCCTTTCGCGTCGTTATTACGACTTTGGCTCCATCGGCCGAGGCAAGGATCGTGAGGAACTGACGCACCTCTATATCCATAATCTGCGCGTTTGGATCAATGAGCTTCTCGAAGTGGTCGAAAACGACTATCGACTTACTCGAGATACTTCTAACCAGTGTACCAATTGCTTCCCGCAGAGATTCAAACGGTAAAACCTTCTCACGACTGAGGATCTCTAAGGAAGAGCGACATCCTATTGCGAGGAGGTACTGTTCCAAAATTGGCCAAATATCGACAGCAGTTTCACAGTCGACGGGGACAATCGAGCGGCCGCGGGCACGTCGTGATAGAACGTGTGATACCAAACTCGACTTTCCACAAGACGTTCCGCCCTGGATAACAACGATAGAGTCCTCAGAGCCTAGAAACGACTCCAGTGCGTCTTGTGAATTGGCTCTGTCTCTGAAGTTGTCGATCGAGGGAAGCCTTACATGGTCGCGATCCAAGATTGATGGATCATATGAACTTAGCGCGAGTTGCATTGCATCACTGGGATTGGGAGCAGGCTTTTCTGTCAGCTGAGCCATGGACAAGAATCCACCATCATCAAGTTGCTGATAGAGAGCGACTTTCTGGAGATCAAAATCTATGATCGCGACTTTGCCGGCACGACTGTCAGGATGTTCGAGTGGAAGGCGCCGAGCAGGCCGCCACCTTTCGAGCTGGGCAAGCCTTCCATTTGCAACAATAACGCGCACGTCTTCCACTGTAAGAGGCTTTGCATCAGCGCGTTTACTAATCTTCGCAGAAAACCATTGGGCGCCACTCCGAGAAGGTTCAGTTACAAGACTCGTATCAAACCCGACTTGATCGAACACTCGGATTAGACAAGATGAGTCCCAGCACACATTGCCACGTTCGGACTTCGGAAAAACGAGAAGGTCCTGGACCAGAAGCGTGTCTTCGGGAGCCAAATGCTCATTCAGAAGATGAAGCAATCGTGCAGTAGCTGAAATGTCTAGCTCATGAAGAACATTCCGGACGATGACCAGCAGGGGAAGCGGAGTATTAACGCTCTGGATCCAAGAATCATATAGCACATCGATATCGATGACATCGCAGCGTCGATGAAAACGGAGGGAAGCAGCAAGCTGGAGCATGGAATCGTGGAGGCGGCTGTAGTCCGCGCCCAAATAGTACCATTGCTTGTTATCGCGGAACGAAGGGAGGTGAACTAACTTAGACAGAAGCACGCCCCTCCCACAACCGATGTCGAGCACTGTCCCTTGAGAACTTTTGTGTAATAATTCTTCTGCCACAAGAGACAAGGACTTTAGTTGACTATCAGTTGGCGCCTCTTGGGGCTTCTGGATCGATTCTGCCTCACCGTATGCCTTGAGCAACTCTTGCAACTTCTCGAGCTCTTTTTGTTCTTCCATTGCTACCTCCTTCGGAAAGTATACGTCTGGAATTAGCCAGAGCTTCTTGAAGACATTCTATTTATAAAAAGTCTGTGCAATAATATACCGGTAAGGAAAAGCCTGATCCCTCCGGACAGTAATATTATTTTATTAATCTCTCTACGGGGTTTGGTATCTGCTTTCTCCAAAGTCCCCTTGGAGTGAGTTCCTTTTATAATGAAAGTCAGCATAGGATATTCCCTTCCCGTTTGCGGAAGCATATGCCAATAAAGACGAACCTCAATTGTTCCATTCGGAACCAATCTTTCTTTGGTCGTTATCAATCCAACAGGCAAAGCAATGGAAGAATCTGTCACCTTCCAATTTCATTTATCTCCACTCCCAACACAGGTTAAATTCGTGATTTTCTGTGATTTGCCCTCGCGTAGCAGCACCCCATGCTTGCTCAAGCTGCTCGAATCTCTTCAATATAGCTAACCGTTTCTTTGCAGCTTCAATATCTCCGGCTCTCGATTCCTCAATAACAATTGCAGAAATAACCGCCTATCTGTCCTTCACAAAGAGCTCAATTGATTTGTTTCCCTCTGCTCATTGATCTGCCTCGCGTAACGTGTATGCAGCTACATTCTTCCCCCCGTATTCAAGGGGGTCTATTTTCTGCAACTGTTGACGTATTACCGTGCGCATCTGAACGGCGGGACGTAGACAGTATCTCTTGAACTCTCCCTTATCGATTCCGTTCGGATTTGTGATGTGCGGAAACAGCAGCTTGAGATAGGCCGTACACAACCGCAAAACCGCTTCTGTGTCACGGGTATCTGCACCCGAAGGATAATCCACCAGCCTTTCGACGACATTTCGGTAAATCAGTGTTTCCGCTGGCTGGCGCAACAGATGCATGATTTCGGAAAAATACTCAGTATTTAGCGCCCAACCGTTGATTTTCAGGTTCTCATTCATGCGCGGGATGTCGCGTCCTCGGATAAAACCGTGAAATCGGTCCAACAGTGCCGACTCATGAAACACTTGTGGCAGCCTCAGAAACATGTCCTTGGTCTCATCCATCTCTGTTTGTGGGATGTTCCCCAGCAGGATGACACCGGCACCACCAATGATACGGTTCTTACCGACCGTTATCTCTCCGCTTTCCATGTAGGCTTTCAGCCCGCCCTGCATCTCGCTTGGATCAGGGAAATTAATAGACTGAATTTCGTCCAACGCAACAAAGTCGTTCGACGCAATCAGGCCAGGACTCTTCCCATTGATGTCACCAAACATCTTCGCCCGTGTCAACGTCCCCCCGCTGACCAGCCAACCGTATTTTCCTACCCGGCCGAACATATATGATTTGCCAGTTCCTTTAGGTGCCAGTTCCACCAAATTTAACCGCGGCTCAATGAAAGGCAGTAGCCGTGTCAGAACAGTGTGTTTTTGCACCCAATCTTCGTATCCACCTGGGTTGTAATCAATGGCTCCCAACACTACGTTGATCCACTCTTCAGTAGTGAACTGACTGCGAGCCTCTCTATACGCGTCCAGATCAATCGTGTACGGACAGAAATTCTTGTATTCCAAAAGAGTGAAACATCCACGAGGACTCTCGCTGTCCGGAGTTCGATACCCTAATTGTACAAGCCCCCAGCCCCCAGCCGTTCTCACAACCTCTTCTTTGATTCGGCTCCATACATAATCCTCAATCAGCGTCTCTGAATGTCCCAGTCCCAATTCAGGAACCGCAAACGTGTACTCGTCGGACCGCACACTGAATTGAATTTCAATTTTGGCCAGAAACTTTTTCGTTCGCCCCTCACTTCGCGCTGCGTCCTTCAATTCCAGCAAATTCTCCCGACGCGGAATGATTTCGTAGATGTATTTGCGCAACGCCTCGGCGTCGTGAATTCGCCCGTCCGATTCCGCCTTGCGCTTCAGAATCCAATCCCGCAGAAACGATGGAATTGACGCCGCTTTAAAGATCGCCACAATGTTCGGATCCTTAAAGACCGTCGTGTCCGGAAATGCGGCCCGCAATTTAATAGTATCGACCATGACTAATTGCCCTCGTATAAACTATAGATCAAAATCGTCTTTCTCAACAATCTGCACACGTTTGTCACCGGTTCTTGTCTGCGGCACGAACTGTCCTGTCATGGAGAAAATCACCACGGGAACCAATCTCTCCTCCAGGCTGGCCCCACTGTGTAGTTCAAACCCCTGTCCGCCGCCCCTCTTGGGTAACCGATTATACCCTCGCACCACCCAATACTTTCCATCCAATGTTTCCTCCAGCTCTGGTGGACATCCGCCCTGCGCTGCCCGCTCACGGTAGCGCCAATCGGCTACTTCCGCGCCAGCCTCACAGTCAAGCGTCCGTGCCAGTTTCGGTTCGGCTTGCCATGCCAACACTGCTAGTCGCGAACTTCCGTGGTCTGCAGTGACAAGCACCCGCTTAAACCGCGCCAGCCCCTCCGCCACGCGGGGCAACACCTCGCTGCCGATAACATCCAATTCCGCAGCCAAATTCTCTTCCACCCGCCGCGTCTCGTGCGTCTCTGCACCGTTGTGCGCTATATTGTCAAAGCGCTTGCTTTCTGGCAGCCGCCGTGAAGCATCCGGCCAATGGATGTTGTTGAATATTGTCGCTGTAGGCAAATGCGCTGTGCTGACCCCATACCAATCGATGCCTATATTGCGCGCCCGCGCCAACGTTACTATCATCGGCAGCCACTCCGCGCCCATCGCGTCCACAACCAGCAAGGCGCACTCATCGTCCGCGGCATACATTTGCATTATCGAATCCCGAGATTTCACCGAACTTGGTAGCGTCACTCGTTGCGCTTTCTCGTAAAACTCATGCGTCAAGCGGTTAGTCAGTTTCAGTTCGCGGTATGCCCTGAAATAGTCATCCAGAGCCACATCGCCGAAAATGAGATCCGCGTTACAATAAGTTGCTACTTCTGGATACACAGCCTTTACGTCGTTTGATATAATGCCGTCCATTAAGCAACGACGCATCAATTCTGCTCGCTCCGCGTCCGTGCAGCAGTTCAACCACGGTGCGACTCTTGATGTGGATTCTTTCGCGCAACGTGCTATGAACTGCCGGATGTCCGCGTCGGACATTCTAACGTCCGCTACCTGTATAGCATCTCTACGTTCGCCAGCAAATACCACCGATTCATCCAAGCATTCTGCCGCGCTCGTTACATATGCGGATCGGAAGTTTCTGGTACGAACCCCCTCTTTCCTTGTAACATACTCAAGGTAACTTCCCGTTAATGCGGTATATTTTATCAGCCACAGTACCGCCTCGCGTTCCGCACCTATGCACTTATCAAACACGCTCAAGACGCGCTTTGCGATTTCACCTCCCGGGAAAAAATGCTTCTTGAGCGTTTCCGACAAGGTTATCCCCTCAGCATCTTTACCCCGCTCGCACATCCACTGCAAGGCATCTCCGGACAATCCAGCATCTTCCACGCCGTAAAACACGCGAGCGAAATCCCGTAGAGACACCACTTGGCGCACCTCGGCGCTTAGCCCCGCCAATTCACGCCCTTCTGAGGCTACAACAATCCGCCGAACAGAGCTATCGTTCGGATGTTCCTCCGTATATAGTAAATATTTCTGAAATGTGTCGCATGCTTCCGGGATGAAGAATGCCAAATCGCTTCCGACCAGCATCACCTCAGTACGTCCTGCCTCGAACTTAGACACGACCTGTTCGGATTCCATTTCAATAAGTTGCTTCCCATGGCGATAGCGCGGATTGGTGAAAACATCTTTGAGTATCAATCCAGTATCGTCATCGCTTCGCAACAAGCAGACCGCTTCCCGGCCAGATGCACCGTCCACCCATTCGCGTAAAGCGACAATCGCAGCCCGTTTATTCTCGTCTGTTAACAACCCAAGATAGCCGGGCATCCCCAACAATACTACAGCTTTACCTCTTGCCTTCTGTACCCTCATCGCATCGCACACTCGCTGGAAGACTTCATCAGGCATTGGGAGCCACGCGCCTTCCCTCACCAGATCGCTTAAGCGCAACTCGACGTAGCCGAGTTCTTGGCAGAACCGGCGCAACGCAGTCCAGTTCTCTCCCGGAGGCATGGTCATCACCCGAGCCTTCGCCTCCGCAAGGGGATTTCTGATGTATTCGCAATACTCACTCAGTGTCATGCTATTACTCCAGCACCGAAAGTCCTACATCGGGGATTTGATCAATCATCTTTAGGAGCAGTATCTTAGCCTCGGCATCGCGAAGCATATTCACCTTTTCCGCAGCCTGCTTTCGCGCATGATTGTCATATCCCTGTTTTACGAACATCTCGACCGCTTCGCGAAGCCCTCCGTCCATCAGCCATCGACCTGGTGCGTCGCCCAATTTTATGCACAACCAATCGCTCAGTTCCCTGACACTGAACCCGATCTTTTGATAACGCACAGGCAGCACCCGTTCGAGAAATTTATCACCCGCCGTAGCCACATCTACAAAAGCCCACTCTTTTTCAAGTTCGTCATGCACCGACTGTAAGCGGGCCGCCGACACCGCTCCCGGATTCGCGACCGCATCGACGAGGCCTTTGGCATCGTCTAACGCCAAAACACATTCGGCGGGCAGTGCGTGTTTGCGGCTCCATTCAAGGGGCGACTCGGTGCCTGTGCGTTTGCGCCACAGTTCAGCCACCTGCATGGAAACCATTGTCCGGCCGAATTCCTCGATCTTCCCACGCCCTTGTACCCTAAAGCTCTGCTCATCGGCACTCGCCGAATCCGGCGGAAAAGCATTGTAAAGCTCGCGGCTTTCCGCGACCGCCATTGGCCAGATCTCTCCAAAAATTTCCCGCATCGCATCCAGTTGCCGCGCTTGGGCCGTGTCGATAAACACTTCGCGGATAACCCGTCTTTGCTGCACTAGAATCTCTTCAAAGGCTTTCACGTCCTCACCGGACAACGACGGCCTGCTGAGCAGTTCAAAGAACCGCTGCAACGCCGGATGTTTTCTTGTCCAGAACTCCGTCGGCACTTTGTTCTCGTCCAGCACCGCGTTGCGCAAGCGGTTCAGAGCGTCATCGAAGCTCATATATCCCGATGTGCCAACCAGTATGCAGATATGCTCGGCGCACAGCGTCTGCCGGTAAACCTCTTCAAGTACAGCCTCGGCGTCGCCGCGTTTCCACAGCCAGCCACTCGCCGTTGCGAAACGATTTTTTACCGCACCGCAATAGATGTGCGATAAACTGTCCATTCGTTCCGCCGCCGCTTTCAACTCCGGCTTGGCGCTATCGACATACCGCTGAAATGCCTCCTCAAACACCACCGGTTTCATATACTTGGCCAGAGCCTCCGCCAGCCCCTGCGTTGCCAGAAGAATCTTTCCGATCTCCTTCACCTTGTTGCCACGAGTCTCAGTGTCTCCTTTTGAACTTATGCTGTTCGCTGCGCACAGCGCGTCGATGACTTCACCCATAGCCTCTGCGCTCGGGTCGGCTTGTTCACGGATATATTCCGGAAGTACCCACAGCGGAACGCGTTGTGAAATCTGTTCCAGCCGTGTCCCTATCGCGTTCAACGTCGCCTCCACCGTTCCGTCCGCAAGTGAACTGCCCCCGAAAATAACGTTGCTTTGTTCGATAAACGCCTTTTCCTCTGTCGACAGGCGACAAACCAGTTTCTCGTGCTTGATGGCGTTAGCGCCGTCGTCTTTCACCACTGTCTCGATCATGTCCGCTAGTGTCACTGCGTCCAGCGCCTTGCTTGTCACACCATCCGTCCATTGCAGTTTGCGCTGTCCGGTTAACCATGTTTTGAGAACAAAGCCCAGCACGAAGGCCGAATGCGGAACACACAGTAGTCCAAACGGCGGCCGTTGTAAATCAATGTAAAGTTTGCGTATGGAGCAGGTATTGCCCGCGCCCACCGTGTTGTCCTGCCATGATTTGCACTTGTCCCGTAACCTGGTCAGCGGATGGTTCGGATTAGCGTCAAACCATGCTTTATCGCCTGTGATTCCGCTTTTCTGCCAATTAGCCACCACCGTCTTCTGTGCGCCTGTCCTCTCGAACATGTCGAACTTCATGCCCGCCAATGCCCAGCTTTGCAAGGCGCTCGGCGGCGTGACAAATGCGGGGATGTAGAAGCCACAGAGATCGTCCGTATAGGCATCAAACACCTGTTTCGCATAGGCGGTGAGCCAGTCTTTTTTTAATTGCCCCCACGTCACTTCTTCAGCGAATGGTTCCCCATTTGGATTGGGTTTGTACACTATGAGTTTGGCAGCGCTCATCACTTTAGAATGCCACGTCGCCTTGGCGTTGCTGACCTGCGTCTCAAACACCTTCTTGCTCGCGCTGTCGCTTGACAAAGCGAGACGGGCGTTGTTTTCCGTGAACTCATCCCATGCCTTCGCATTGTCACGACAAAAGCTGATTTCCGGCAGCGTCACGAACAGCATCCGGTGGCCCCTGAACTGTTTCGCCAATTCCCTTGCCTTGTCAGGAATACGCAATTGTTCCTGCTCGTCCCGAGCCAGAATGAACTGCACAAGTACTCGGTTTCCTGTCTCACTAAAAGACTCGCGTCTCGCGATGCTTGACGCTGAAAGACCGCTAATACCCACCGCACGCACATCAAAACGACCGCCGTAGTTGATACCTTTCAATTGTTTAACCAGTTCCGCCTCGGTTTCTTTCAGCACGAGATCGCCAAACTTGCCATCCAACGCGTTTTTTTTCTCCTCGATCTCTCTCGTGTCCGAGCGGTCACGGAAACGTTCGCAACGCCCGTTCACAACCCCAAAACAATGCTTCTGCTCCAGATTGCGTAGGATCGCATCCACTCCCTGTAAAGCGCCGTCCCCCTCGAAACTGCGTTGGATATTTTCCACCGTAGCGCTCAACAGAGGATGTCCCGTTCCCTGCATCTGTTCGATCAAGCTGAACAACAGCACCGCCTTGAAGACGCGCCGCTCGTCCGGCTGCAAATCATTTTCGCGTCGAGCGTATTCCGCGCGTGCTTCCTGCACGGCTTGCCCCGTCCCCAAATCGTCCCGTTCCAAAAAATACTGCCACAGATGATCCACCGTCAGGAACTGATACCCGTCGGCATCCAGCCCGCCTTTCTCAATGAACGAACTGAACTCCTCTCCGTTCAGGAACTCGAACATGCTCCGCTGGTTTGATCCGATCGCCACCGATAGATGTTTCAGCAGGAACGCCGCCATCGGATGCATCGGGAGGATACCCTTGAAATCCACCGCATCAATGCCAGCCTTGTTAGTGGCCATGTAGTTTTCAGCGACGCCCTTCACATTATGCCACAGCACGTCGCGCTCTTGCGTCCACTCCGTTACCTTCTCCGGTTTGGGAACGAAGGCATCTGCCGCCAGTTTCAGCGCGGTCTCATTCGGCAAATCCAGACGCTTGAATGTGAATCGGTTGTTTAACTTTTGTGCGCTATCAGAACCCGCCGCGACATAAGACGTAATCTCCATATGCGTCACAGGCACAAGATAGAACCGTCCCTGCCACGCTGCATTCGCCACTTCCTGCAATGTTGTCAATTCCGAACGATTACGTTCCATGAAACTTGAAAACTCGTCCCATATATAGACCAGCCTGGAAATGCCGTTGGACTGCAACGCCGCATCCACCCATGATAAAAAATCATTCTCGCTTACATCCAGATAAATGTGCCGCGCTTCCAACACTCGCATCGCGTCGCTCACCAAACCCGACTCCAGATTCGAATCCCGCAGCCTTTTCTCCAGCGCGTCCGCTGTTTTGATACCCGCGTTCAGGTGCGAGAGCCGCTCTTGCATCGCATCGCGCTTCGCGAAAAAATGCTGTTCGTCCTGCCGGATACGCTCGACCACCTCATCCAGTTTACCTTTCAATGGTATCGTGTGTCCGCCAGCCTCCAGCGCCTTCGTGATACCGCGCTGAAGACGCATCAGGAACTGATTCTTCGCATCCACTCCATCTGAGTTCACGTCATAAACGACGAGCGTCTTTTCGCCGCGCCGTTCCAGTACCCCTTTTTGCACGGGGTCCGGTATTTGTGCCTTGCGCAAATCCAGCCACTTCTGGACGCGCGCCTCATCGTCAGTGAACAGTTTTTGCAGCACCAGCGAAGCATGGCTCTTGCCCGTGCCGTAAGCACCTGTGATCCAGAGTGTTTTTTTCCCTCCGTTCAGGCTCTTGAGCAACTCCCGCAGAATCTCCACGAACGAATCGTGCGGATAGAACCCCAGCCATGTCTCCGGTGTCTTGTTTATGTCCGCCAAAGTCATGCATGGCGCGTAATCCGGTCTGATCCCAAAATAATCTTTATAGAATGCCATGTCTTTCAATCCCCCCTGTTGGCTACTTCCGTAAAATCAATTCAACTACATCGTCCCGATTCTTCGTTTCGGGGAACAATCGAACTTCGTCCAGCCCCAGCGTAAAGCTGCATGCAATAAAGTCTGGATACACCGCCGCCAGTCCCATGCTTTGTTTCTTGAACTCATCCGGCGGAATGCCAAACGCAGACAGCGGAGACACAACCTCCCCGTCGAACTCCGCAGCCATCATCTGCCGCACCGTGAACGTACCGCGCCCAGCCTTCTCTGCCATCACATAAAGCCCATAAAGAACTACCAGCGGAGCCACCGTACGCGAACGGCGCGTGAGCTTTTCAACGGCTCTGCCCTTCATTTCGACTTCAATCAACGCCCGGTCTCCTTCGCTTAGCGGAGAAGCCTTAACCAGTTGGCAAAGCGACTGCAACGCGCCCTTTCTCACCGATGCCGAACCTACGGATTGCGATAGGTTTTCATCAATCAGCTTCACAGGATATCCCGTGTCAAGATCCGTACTGCAAACATACCATTTCACAAGCGGGGAAATATTTGCCAGACGGAACCACAACAATTGCCAAAGCAGCAAGTCACTGAACCCGCGTTTCTTGCCAATCTCCACCAGCAGCGTTGTGGTTATAGCCGTTGAATCTTCAATCAACCCCGCCTCACGAAACCACGTCACGGCTGCGGGAACCATCCGGTTGCCTAGTGCACTTGTCTGACGGAAATTTGCGCCCTCGTTCGCCAGAACTTCAATCCATTCCGGTTTCAGTCCAAAAGTCATGTACTTATTGATGCCGCTGATGTTCATCGTCTTTGCTCCTGCATAGCGTTTTGAGTAATACCGCCAACACCCATCGTCAGGCGCATAGCACCTCCTGCAATGGACGCACGTTGCTTCATCAATTACGACCTTCACCTTGTCGTTAAAGTTGTCCTTCTCTAGCTGCAACGCGCCGGTCGGACATTCTGCATCACAGGCGTTACATCCTGTGCAGGCAATAGCCTTATGGACGGCATATGCCAGCCACTTGGAAACGGACTTGTCGGCTTTCCCATTTGTCCAGACACATTCTAACAAACCTCGCTGACCGTCTTTGCGGAATGACAACTCCGCGCCTTCAATTTTTCCAATAGCCTTGAGCCACTCCTTTAAGGCCAGTTCTACTTCAATTGGAAACTCACAAATCACACGATCGCTTTTGCGTTCTACGCCAGGTTCTCCAATGACCTGTTTTAAAGATACGCCGCTTTTCCGCGCATACCATCCACCTTCGTAAATGAACGCATACGCGTCTTCCTCGGAAGAAAACTCGCGGTCAATCGTATAGCGCACTGCGTCAGCAAACGGCGCGACCTCTTCGGGGTAATTCATCCGGATCAGATCGTTCTGACGGTCGGTTGACATCGGACACATCAGGCATCCGACACGGGGCAACCCTTTTCGGTATGCTTCGTTCAGAACCAGCTTATGCTCAAATATGTAAAGCCACAGTTCATGCGCAGACCACGCCAAAATCGGCATGGCATTCACCTGTGATTTGCTTTTCAAACCCTCTCCAATATCATCGTATTCCGAACGCCGCTGACTCTCCTCCCCACGTACCCCGACAAATGCCAGCGTCTTGATTGATCTTTTTCCGAGCCTTTCCTTGAGCGCTAATATTGCGGGAGTGCTCTTGTGGACAGAACAGCACCAACGCAACGCTTGCGACGGTGGTCCGAAAAGTCGCCAGTTTTCCAATGCTGTGGTCTTGGCGGAGACCTTCAAAAACGGGCGGCCTTCGTAGCGACTTTGCGTTTCTTCCCAGACACGATAGGTAGCCGGCAGTTCCATGTCCGTGTCACTGAAAACAACCGGTACGTCAAGTGGGAGAACCTTGTGGCAGAGGTCGAGTAGAACCACCGAGTCCTTACCTCCGCTGAAACCGATATAGATTGCGTCGCATTTCCCCGCGTAGGCGTCGTACATCTCCTTGATACGCTTGAGCGTGTCCGCCACCAGCGCGGTCATGATGCCACGGTTCTTCGCCACCATCGCCCCGACATCCACCGGAACCAGCTTCACTTTTCTATGTGTCTTCGCGTCTTCGGGCGAGCTATCGTCCCCGCGCAATACACTCTTCCATTCAATGTCCAGCGGCTTGCCGTAGCTGGTCTTATTTAGTTTCGCGATTTCTTCGCCGTGATACAGATACACGTTCTGCTTCGCCCAGAGTAGCGGCTGCCGCTCCGACGGATCGAACACCAACTGCGCTTCAAATCCTGTGAGAGCCAGTTCCTCAGCGAAAACCGGGCGGATTTCGCTCGCCACGAATTTTCCCGTCTGCGTCGTCAAGCGGTACCCGCGAGTACTCTGGTCCCACTCGTAGCTATACATCCGCGTAACCCTCAGGCACGATACCGTTCAGTCTGCATACCTTAAAATATAGTTGGAAGTTTGAAACCATGACTTTCATTGTGGAAACCGCATACCCTGACTCCAGTGCAATCTGTTCCACGCTTTCTCCGTTTTCGACGCGACGCGCCCACACAGCAACACGTGGATTCGTGCCGTCAGCACGGAAACCCCGCCAAGTTGATGGCGACAACGGACGCCCCTCTAAACCGATGATCTTGCCTTCCGCTTTCTGTCCGTAAGCAGGCGGCATCTCCTCTGCCTGGTATTCGTCCTGTTGTCCCACCCGTTCCAACCGCGACCGTCGATCCCACAATATTTCGCCCTGGTAGCTGAAATGCCTAAAACCGTTTTCAGCCGCCCCACCTAACAAATGCATTGCCAAAGCCGAAATGGCCCATGCCTTCCCGTCGTATTCCACTTGATTGAAGTCATCCAGTACTGAGCAAGTGATATGGCGGTCCTTTGTGAAGACCAGTTCAGCGCCAATCGGCACACCAAGGCTACGAAAGCGCGTATTCGGACTACGCATACGCCTACCTGGCACGGACTTGTCGTTTGCTTCTTCACCCAAAATCTTTGATAGAACATCATTTGCTTTTGCGCGGCTTTTCTTCCTTTTAGAGAAGTCATTGTTAATACCCTGATAGTGATTAGCGCAGACACGCATAAAAGTGTCGTTATCCTTTAGGGCATATTCCTTGCGGAAGCGGATGCGGTAGAGCAAATTTAACGCAAATTCTAAATTTGCAGCAGTCACTTTCTCATCCAGCGCAACCAGCGTATCAACGACGGTTGTCAGTTTCTCCGAGAAATCCTCCGGCAGATGAATCGCCTCCGTATTGCACCAGCAGGGTACTCCGCCGACTTCCGCCTTATGGACTTCCGGCAGGAAGTGCATGCGAATGGCTTCCAACGCCTCAGCAGTGAGGTGCGGCAACGCCTGTTCGAGTTCATGAAAGGTCAACGTTCCGTGCGCCTCTTCAAGCCATCCGGCGATCAATTCCGAGATTGACGATAAACTATTGTCGAGACCAGGAGGGGGCTGGAAACAGAAGTAACAGCCCTTTCCCCATACAGCGACAGTGAAACCCAAATGTCTCAGAAATACTGCGCAGTCCTCCGGCGTGGCAATATGGCGGAAGACACCGCAATAACTTATAAATAGTTTCTGTTGCGGAAAGATTTAACACGAAAAAAAAGCCTGAACCTTTATAATTGGTAACCCAATATCACCAAGAAGAAAGGAGCAGGCTTTGCGAAAGAAAATATTGGAACAAGAATACCTGGA
>JAKAIE010000106.1 GCA_021814475.1 Nitrospirota bacterium | reverse complement strand
TATTATGATAAAACAAGATTAAAATAGTCCTGAATAGGAGGAGGTACATCATGCTTGCGACAGTGACGAAACAGGAGTATGTCAACGATTTTCTCTATTTCGTGGTGAAACCCGAGAACAGGGACGGCAAGGATGTCCTGATCATGTGTTCCGGGATCAACCTGGACAAGTTCGCGCCGATTACGAGGGGGAGATACGGTATCGGCGGCAATCCGGTCCGGGGCGGGCTGCAGCTGGTCAAGTACGACATCTGTGCCCTGGCCCTGTCCAGGGGCGCCACGCCGCGGGATATCTGGGGCTATCATTGCGACGGCATCGCGCCCACAAAGGATGCCTGGTATTCCGAGCCGCTCCAGATCGAAAATGCCGGTGACCTGACGCCCGAAGAGATCATCGCCCTTGGGGTGACGACGATGGTGAGAAAGATAGTAGCCTGCTCAGGTCTCGGAATTGATGCCCCTGGACAGCTTCAGTCTCCGGCTGAACTGCAGGCCTATCTGGATACGCTCTGCCGTGCCATGCCGTGCTAGAGGGCTGGGTCAGGGCCGATAGGTCTCCAGGAGCTTTAGGAATTCGATCGCGGGACGCGACAGGAACTTGTCCTTCAGGTGCAGGACACCCAGATCACGCGATAATTGAGCATCCTGCAGGGGCGTCCTGATGAGGACGCCCGACTTTACTTCCTCATCCACCGCCCTGTCGGGAAGGATCGAGATGCCGAGCCCGACCTTTACGAGCACCTTGATCGTCTCGATGTAGGCCACCTCCATCGAGACATTCGGGCTGAGATTCTTCCTGGCAAAGGCGGCGTTGATCATGATCCTGGTCGCTGTTCCCGATTCCGGAAGGATCATGGAACAGGACGCGGCATCCCTCAGCCGTATCGCCCCCATTTGGCCCAGCGGATGGTCCTTGGGGAAGACGAGTGACATCGGGTCACGCCATATAACCCGCCGGATCATGCCCGCGGTCACCCCCGGGAGCGTGATCACCCCGAGGTCGACCCTGTTCGTCTGCACCATGTCGAGGATCGTCTCGGAACGGTGACAGCGGAGCTTGAGGTCCACCTTCGGAAATAGCGAGATGTATTTTTTCAGGACATCGGGAAGGCGGTGCAGGCCGATGTGGTCGCTGGTCCCGACGACCAGTTCGCCTGAGCAGTCCCCCGACATGTCCCGGACAGCGGTTTCGGCATCGCGCACAGACCTGAGTATTTGTCCCGCCCGCTCATAGAGGTTTTCGCCTGCCCTAGTCAGCAGCACTTTCTTGCCGATCCTGTCGAAGAGTTTGGCGCCGAGCTCCTCCTCGAGCGCCCTGATCTGCTTGCTCACCGCCGGCTGGGTGAGGAGAAGCTCCTCTGCAGCCCTGCTGATGCTCCGGGTCCCTGCGACTTTCACGAAATAGGACAGTTGGTAGAAATCCATACTATTAGTTATGATATTTATAATATTAATGAATTTGAATAATGCTATTTCCTATGCTATCGTAAAAAGTATAAAATGTAAAGCCGGTGGGTCCGGGCATCCGGCGTATGTTTCTGCATTCCCCTCTTGGGAGGGGTGCAGGGGTGGGTTTACGTAACAGCTGTATATCCTAAGGAGGAAAAATGTATGGGAATGACACTGTCGGAAAAGATATTCAGGTCGCATCTGAAAGATGAGCCGTTTCCGGGGACAAAGGTGCTCGATATCGATGTGGTCATGTGCCATGAGATCACGACTCCGATTGCGGTCAATGACCTTGTCAGCCGCGGGAAGGACAGGGTCTTCAATCCGGAAAAGATCAAGGTCGTCATCGACCATGTGACACCGGCCAAAGACACGAAGACCGCGCTTCAGGGCAAGATCCTGAGGGACTGGGCGCGGAGGCAGGGTATCAAAGACTTTTTCGATATCGGCAGAAACGGCGTCTGTCATGCGATCTTCCCTGAAAAGGGGTTTATCCGGCCGGGGTATACGGTCATCATGGGGGATTCTCATACCTGCACGCATGGGGCGTTCGGCGCCTTTGCCGCCGGGGTCGGCACGACCGACCTCGAAGTCGGCATCCTGAAGGGCGTCTGCGCCTTCAGGGAACCCAGGACGATCAGGATCGACATCAACGGCGCGCTCCCTGACGGGGTTTATGCGAAGGATGTGATCCTGAGGATAATCAAGGAGCTGACGGTGAAGGGGGCGACCGACTGCGTCATCGAATTTCACGGCGATGTGGTGAAGAACATGTCGATGGAGAGCAGGATGACGCTCTGCAATATGGCGATAGAGGCGGGCGGGACCTCTGGTGTCTGCATGCCGGACGAGGTGACTGTCGATTATCTCTGGCCGTTCATCTCCGCGGAGTATAAGGACAAGGCTGCTGCTGTCGAAGATTTCAGAAAATGGTGGTCCGACGACGACTGCAGATACGAAAGAAGACTGAGCCTGGATGTCACCGGCATGGAGCCGCAGGTGACATACGGCTTCAAACCCGACGAGGTGAAGGGCGTCACCGAGATGGCCGGCACTCCCGTCGACCAGGTCTATATCGGCTCCTGCACGAACGGCAGGATAGAGGACCTGAGGGTTGCGGCAGCTTACCTCAAGGGCAGGACGATATCTCCGCTGGTGCGCGGGGTCCTTTCACCCGCAACCCCAAAGATATTCAGGCAGGCGGATGACGAGGGGCTGATACGGATTTTCATGGACGCCGGCTTCTGCGTGACGAACCCGACCTGCGGTGCATGTCTCGGCATGAGCAACGGGGTCATCGCCCCGGGAGAGGTCTGCGCCTCGACGACGAACAGGAACTTCAACGGCCGGATGGGCAAGGGCGGCATGGTCCACCTGATGAGCCCGGCGGTCGCGGCGGTGACGGCGATCGAAGGGAAGATTGCGGATCCGAGGAAATACGGAAAGGGAGGTGCGGTATGAAGGATTTTGGAGGCAAGGTCCTTTTCCTGGACAGGTCTGATATCAATACGGACGAGATTATCCCGGCTAAGTATCTGACGGAGATCTCGAAGGAGGCGCTGAAGCAGCATATGCTCGAAGACCTGAAGCTTGAGGGGTTCGAGCCGGATGCGCCTGCGGTGCGGGATGCGAGGGTGATCGTTACACGCTCGAATTTCGGATGCGGGTCGTCCCGCGAGCATGCGCCGTGGGTCTTCGAGGTGAACGATATCAATGTGGTCATCGCCTCCAGCTTTGCGCGCATATTCAGGCAGAATATGTTCAACTGCGGGATGCTGGCGATCGAACTCTCCGAGGCGGATATCGACAGCCTCTTCGGACATGCGGGCGGGGATGCGTCGGTCAGCGTCGATTTCAAGAAGAACAGTCTGACGATCAGCTCAGAAAAGGGCAGCAGGACGCTCGCCTACAGGATCTCTGAATTCGACAAGGCCCTGGTAGAGGCAGGGGGATGGGTAGGGTTTGCCGATGCAAAGTACTGAGAAGAAGGCCGAGGCGCGCATCAGGGAACTCGGCATCCTCATCCCGGAACTGCCGAAGCCCCTCGGTGCATATGTGCCGTTTGTCAGGACGGGGAGTCTTGTCTACATCAGCGGGATGCTGCCGTTCAAAGAGGGAAAGCTCCTGATGACCGGAAGGGTCGGAGATGAGGTCTCCCTGGATGACGCAGTGGTCTGCGCCAGGACCGCCGCGATTAACACACTTGCCGTACTGAAGGCGGCGACCGGAAGTCTCGATAAGGTGAGGCGCTGTGTCAAGATCTCCGGGTTCGTCTCTTCTGCAGAGGGATTTTTCGACCAGCCGAAGGTGATCAACGGCGCCTCTGATTTCATGGTCGAGGTCTTCGGAGAGGCAGGCAGGCACGCGCGTGCGGCGGTGGGTGTGCATGCGCTGCCGCTGAATGCGCCTGTAGAGATCGAGTTTATCTTCGAGGTGGAAGACATCGCGCTGGAAAAGGGAGGCGCTGGGCTCCCCTCTTCTGCATAGGCGGTTTCGGGGGCTATATAGTTGGGCACCTGCATCATTCTCCTGGAGGTACGATGATCATAGGCATTATTTCGGATACACACGACAATATGACCCAGATCCGCAAGGCGGTGGACATTTTCAATGCGCGCGGAGTGGGACATGTGGTCCACGCGGGGGATTTCGGAGCGCCCTTCACCTTCCGGATATTCAAGGACCTGAAATGCCCGTTTACGGGTATCTTTGGGAACAACGACGGAGAGCGTCTGCTTCTCCAGAAGCTCTCCCAGGGCCGGGTCTTCAAGCAGCCTCATGTCTTTGAACTCGAGGGCAGAAAGATCGTGGTGCTCCACGAACATCACATCGTCAATGCCCTTGCGGACAGCGGCCACTACGACGTTGTCGTATACGGCCATACGCATGAACCTGACGTCAGACGGGTGGGAAATACCCTCGTGGTGAACCCCGGCGAGGCCGGGGGGTGGCTCTATGGGAAATCGACGGTTGCGCTGCTCGATCTCGATACGGTGACCGCGGAGATCATCGACCTCGGTCTCTGACCGACAGCCCCCCTGACCTACAGCCCGAACTCCTCGCCCTTCTCAGGCACGTGGGTCTTATACCCGAATTTTTCGGTGATCACCTTCTGGAAATCGAACGACGCCTTTTCTTCGCCGTGGACGATGAAGATCTCGGGGGGCTTTTTGAACTGGGAGATCCAGCCGAGGAGTTCCGACTGGTCAGCATGCGCCGAAAAGCCGCCCAGGGTATGGATGCCGGCCCGGACCACGATATCCTCCCCGAGGACATGGACCTTCCGGCTGCCGTCGACTATCTTTCTTCCCAGCGTTCCCTCTGCCTGGTACCCGACAAAGACGATGCTGCATTCCTTGCGCCAGAGGTTGTGCTTCAGGTGATGCCTGATCCTTCCCCCTTCGCACATCCCGGAACTGGCGATGATGATCGCCTCTTTTTTGATCTTGTTCAGCTTTATCGAGTCCTCGGTCCCTGATGTGAAGTGAATCCGCATCGCATCGCTGCTTTCCGTGGTGAAGAGCGCCTTCGCCTCTTCGTCGAAGTACTCCTCATGGGCCTCGTAGACGCGCGTGATGCCCTCGGCCAGCGGGCTGTCGAGGTAGACATGGATCCTGAAGAGCCTGCCTTCCTTCACCAGCTTGTTGAGGATGAAGATCAGGTCCTGTGTGCGGCCGAGTGCGAATGAAGGGATGATAACATTGCCGCCGTTTTTGAAGGTGGAATGGATCACATCCACGAGTTCGTCGATCGATTCCTCTATCCCCTTGTGGTTGCGGTTTCCGTAGGTCGATTCGATCGTCAGGTAATCGGTCTCCTCGACATACACCGGGTTATGGACGATCGGGTTTTCCTTCTTCCCGATATCTCCGGAGAAGACAAACTTCTTCTCCTCCTCCCCGTTCCGGCACCACAGCTCGAGGGTTGCGGACCCGAGGATATGCCCTGCGTCGACAAAGCGGTACCGGACGCCCTCGCAGAGGTTCTCGATCTTTCCGTAGTGTTTTCTCTGTATCAGCGGCAGGACCCTGTCCACATCCGCCCTGACGTACAGGGGCTCGCGGAGTTCACCGCCGGTGCGCATCGCCGTGATGTTGTCCCATTCGGTGTCTGCTTCCTGGATATGGGCCGAGTCATAGAGGATCAGTTCGGCGATGTCCGCGGCTGCAGAGGTCGTGATGATCCTGCCCCTGAAACCCTCCTTCACCAGTCTGGGGACAAGTCCGACGTGATCGAGGTGGGAATGGGTGAGGAAGAGACACTCGATGGACGAAGGGTCGAACGCGAAAGGCCTGCTGTTTACTTCTTCCGCATCCCTTCCCTGGTGCATGCCGCAGTCGACCAGGATGGACTTTTGACCTACTGTTAGCAGAAAGCAGGAGCCGGTGACGGTGCGGGCACCGCCGAGAAATGCTAGTTTCATCTGTTCACCTCGTAATGAGCAGTATTTATTGTGGACCGATTGTAATTATACACAAAAAAAGCCCCGCCATTTCTGACGGGGCTTTCCTTTGCACAGGGGCGATAAAGCTATTACAATCTGTACTGCAGCTGCCACCTGAAGAAGCTGGCGTTGTCGGCAGCAGACTTGTAGAAATTCCCCGGGATAAAGTACTCGAACTGTACCATCCCGTCGAAATTCTTGGAGAAGTTGTGGGTCAGGATGGCGGTCGGAAGAGAGCCCCGCGACTTGCCGTTGTTCGAGAACAGGGCGTTGCTGATACCGGACTCCTCAGGCGCCCACAGATACTGGTAGGCCAGTGCAAGCTTTGTATTCGCCGTAAGGTCCATTTTCACCGTGGCCTTCAGGATTTCCATGTTCGACCAGTAGCCGGGGATTGCCCCGCCGTTCTTCACCTGTTCAGTGGTGAGCGTATAAATCAAAAGTTCGTTCCAGTAGGGGTTTCTGGACCAGAGCGGATCCCATGCCTCGTTCTTCCCGGTGCCCGGATTATCTCCCGACAGGTAGACCATGCGAAGATCGAATTCCGGTTTCATTGCGAGGTCGGCATATTTGCGTCCCACAAATATATAACCGCCGTTACCTGTCCTGTCAGTGCCGTTTGAGTAATCACCGAACTGATATGCGTATTCACCCCCGAAGTTCCACGTGCCGGCCTTTGCGACGACGCGCGCGCCGACGGTGTTGAGTTTCAGTTTGGAGTTCAGAGGAGCAAACTCCTTTTCCGTTTTATACATATAGTAGGGTTCTATCGTCAGGTTATCGTTTATCTTGCTCCTGCCATAGACCACGAAGCCCTGTTCGTTCGATGTCGTCAGCTGGCGTTTCACCTCAGGGAAGAGCAGAGGCATATAAATATCGGTTTTGGGGTCCGTGATATAGAGCAGGTCAACGCTGTTGTTCTGATTGAATTTGACCGTTGCCTTGGCGGCATTGAAGTAGAAGGTCCTGGAGCCGTCGGCGGGTGTGCCGTCCAGAATGAGGAAGCCCTCACCATAAGTGTTCGGCCCCAGAAAGTCCTGGCGCCCGATCCTCACATCAACCGGAAGATTGAAGACGTTCTTTGCATCGGCATACATATTGTCGATGACCAGCTCATCCTCCTCGAACTCGTCCCTGTTCTTCTTCGACCGGAAAGGGCCGTCCTGATATCTCATCTCGTTCGTGAGCCTCAGGTATATGCCGAGATCCTTGCTGAAATCCGCCTTCCCCCAAAGGTTGGTTCTGAGACGGAAAAAGTTCCTGTCGGCTGCGCTGCCGGTATTGCTGGTGTTCAGGGTAATGAGATTGTCCCAGTTCTCCTGCCGGAGCCTGAAGGCTGCGCCGTAATCGATTTTGGTTTCTGCCTGCGCGAACGGGACATATATCAATACCCCGAGGCAGAGCAGCATGAGTGCTACCAGTCCTTTTTTGAACATACGTTCCTCCTTAAAAAAAGATATTTTCTGAAAAATGTCCGCTGACGTACTCAGTTTTTTTGTGGCCTGTGATAATAAGCCGTATTGCCACTGAAGTTCAAATATTTTTTTGAAATGAGCCTATAAGATCGTTTAATGCCGGATAGTATGCCCGTTTCGTCCGGTTTTTGCAAATGGGGGCATCTTTTCGTATACTAGGCTCAGGAACTCGCAGAGGTGATGCATGAATAATATCATCGACTTCCATACACACGCCTTTCCCGATGAACTTGCCGCCCGGGCGATGAGGGTCCTGGAGAAGGAGGGCGGCATCGACGCACACCACGACGGCAGGCTGTCGTCGCTCCTGGCCTCGATGGACCGCTGCGGTATCGAAAAGAGCATCGTCTGTTCGATCGCCACGAAGCCGTCTCAATATCAGCCGATTCTCAACTGGTCGAAGGAGATCATGTCGGACCGGATACTGCCTTTCCCCTCACTCCATCCCGACGACCCGGATTACGCCGACCGTGTGCGGATGATAAAGGAAGAGGGGTTCAAAGGGATTAAATTTCATCCCTACTACCAGGATTTCGTGATCGACGATCAGAGGGTCTTTCCGATCTACGAGAAGATCGCGGGGGCGGGGCTGATCGTCCTGATGCATACAGGGTTCGATTTTGCGTTCGACCGCGAGCGTATCGCAGACCCTAAAAAGATCCTGAACGTGGTCGAGCGCTTCCCCGAACTGAAGATAGTCACCTCCCACCTCGGCGCCTGGGACGACTGGGACGAGGTAGAGCGACTGCTTGCAGGGAGGAGCATCTATATGGAGATCTCCTACGCGCTGGATCTTCTTTCAAAGGAGAAGGCCAGGGGCATTATCCTGAAACACCCGAGGGAGTATCTCCTCTTCGGTACCGACTCGCCGTGGACAGGGCAGGAGGCGACGCTTTCCCTCTTTCTGGATCTTCAGCTCGGTCCGGAAATCGAACGGGCCGTCCTGTACGATAATGCCGCGAGGTTGCTGAACTCTGTCTGAGTGCCGGATGGGATCCCCCGCGCAGAAGGCGATAGATGTCATACTTGAGGCCACCCAAGACGGGGTGATCGCCGTTGATGAAGACGGCCTGGTGACCCTCTTCAACAGGGCGGCTGAAAGGCTCACAGGGATCAGGGCGGAGTCGGCGGTCGGCAGGCCGGCGGTTGACGTCATTCCCAACACACGCCTTCATATTGTCCTTGAAACGGGGGAGCCCGAGCTCGGCATGCAGCAGGACCTGGGGACGACCGTGATCGTGACGAACAGGATACCGGTCAGGGATGATCACGGCCGGGTGACCGGAGTGGTCGCCGTTTTCCGCGATATCACCGAATTAACGAGGCTGACCGGACAGGTCTCGGACCTCTGGAACGTCAGGAGTCTCCTGGAAGCGGTGATCGAATCGACCTCCGATGCGGTCTCCGTCTCGGACGAGCGCGGCAATACGATCATCGTCAACCCCGCTTATACCCGGCTTACGGGACTTCCGAAGGAGGCGGTGATCAACAAGCCGGTCACGGTCGACATCGCCGAAGGGGAGAGCATGCATATGAGGGTGCTCCAGACCGGGACCCCCGTGAGGAACGTCAGGATGAAGGTCGGTCCCTCGGGGAAAGAGGTGATCGTCAACGTGGCGCCGATCCGGATCAACGGGACGATCAAGGGGAGCGTCGGCATTATCCACGATATCTCGGAGATCATCGGACTGACAGAAGAACTCGCCAACGCCCGGAAACTCCTCCGCCATCTGAAGGCCCGGTACACCTGGGACGATATCATCGGCAGCAGTCCTTCCCTCGAACTGGCGAAGGAACAGGCGAAGAGCGCGGCTGAGACTCCGGCGACCGTGCTTCTGCGCGGGGAGAGCGGGACAGGCAAGGAGCTTTTTGCCCATGC
>JAKAIE010000105.1 GCA_021814475.1 Nitrospirota bacterium | reverse complement strand
CGGTCAAGAAGCATGGATAAATGCGGAATTTGACATGTCGGAGATACTGAATAGAGAATTAGGATGTCGGTGAAAAAGTTGCGGCGAGAAAATCAGTTGAAAAAAGGCTTTCCGCAACAGAAACTATTTAGCAGATTTCGAGCGTCCTCCGTTTTTCCAGCGATAGCTGCTGTATATGCTAATGACTGATTCGGACTTATCGTCCGCGTACTTGCACAAGCAGATATGAGTAAGCAAGCCATTATCGAAAACAAAATCATCCCGTAGTAGGTAAAACAGACTTGAATAGACTTCATGATATCATCCCCATCACGCTCTATTTTATAAATTCGGACGTAAATTTCCAATAGAAATTCTCATATTTTCTAAATCTGGTTTTTGTGCGGGCTTCAGGAAGACACCGAGAACCCTGATAAATGCTGAACTGCGGATTAAGCCTAATAAAATTATAACGACATTTAACAGTCGAAGCGAGGCGAAAGGGATTAACTCGACGGATTTATAAGTTCCGCTTCCTGCGAAAAACTGCCTCCCAAGCTTCACCCGCACCCACTCGGGCTCACACGACCGCTCCCTCCTTGCGTAATCCCTCTTCTCCTCATTAAAATTGACCATGTCGAATATAAAAGTCCTCCCCCTAGATGTCAGGAACAAGATCGCCGCTGGCGAGGTGATAGAAAGGCCGGCCTCTGTTGTCAAAGAGCTCGTGGAAAACTCGATCGACGCCGGCAGCACCGAGATCAGGATCGATATACTCTCTGCGGGAAGGCGGATGATCAGGGTGACTGACAACGGTTCAGGCATGGACAGGGACGACGCCATGCTCTGCTTCGAACCCCATGCTACGAGCAAGCTCTCCACTGCCGACGACCTCTTCGATATCAGGACGATGGGGTTCAGGGGCGAGGCCCTTCCGTCGATAGCGTCGATATCAAAAGTGAAGCTGGTTTCTGGACTCCGCAACGCAGGTGCGGGCCTGGAGATCGAGATCGAAGGGGGAACGGTCACCGGCGCAAAGGAAGCCGCCTCTTCGGGTACGATGATCGAGATACGGGACCTCTTTTACAACACTCCGGCCCGCAAGAAATTTCTCAAGTCCCCTGCAACCGAACTCTCTCATATCATAGAGACGGTGACCCAGGAGGCGCTCTCGCATCCGGCAGTCGCCTTCTCCCTGTACACTGACAATAAAGAGACGATGCTCCTTCCGGTCGCCTCGGGTCTGAGGGAGAGGATCATGCAGATCTATGGAGACGAGTTCCTGAAGGGTCTCGTCGAGATAAATACGACCCCGGGAAATATTCGGATGGACGCCTTTGTCTCGGACACTACGACCTTCCGGAACAGCAGGGACCATCAGCATCTTTTCATAAACAGAAGGCCTGTGAAGGACAAATCCATTTCTCATGCGGTCTACAAGGCCTACGAGGGGATCCTGCCACATGACAGGCATCCTGTCTTCTTCGTCTTCCTCGAGATCGACCCGGCACAGGTAGACTTCAACGTCCACCCGGCGAAACGGGAGGTGAGGTTCGGCGAGAAGGAAGTTGTTTACCGGTTTCTCCTGGGCAGTATCAGGTCCAGGATCAGGGACATTCATGCAGTGTACACGAAACCCTTTTCTATGGCCCCTTCGCATGTCCCATCATCAGTCTGGCCTGCAGCGTATCCCGCAGGCCAGGAGCAGACGGATCGGACTCAGGCCCTTGTTTCTGAGGGTCCCGGCCTGGCATACAGGCCCTCTCTGCCTTTTATCTATCTCGGGGATACCTTCATCGCGGTCTCCGGCAGGGGAGGACTCACCCTTGTCGATCACCACGCTGCCCATGAGCGTATTCTTTATGAAAAGCTGCTGAACCGGGTAGAGGTCGATGCGCATCAGCTCCTCTTTCCCGAACAGGTGCGGCTTTCCCATAAAGAGTATCTCTCCATTCTGGAAAACAGGGAGGTCTTGGGAGGTTTCGGCATCGAGGTCGATGACTTCGGCCACGACACTGTCATCGTCCGTTCTCTTCCGGATGCCCTGGCCGGTGCCGATATCCGCGGCATATTGGCGGATGTGGCCTCTGCGGTTGCTGCAGGGGTTCCCCCTGACCGGTCGCTGCGTGAGGCCCTGGCGGCACGTATCGCCTGCCACGGTTCGGTCAGGGGAAGGCAGATCCTGAATGCCGAAGAGGTATCGGCACTTCTTCATGACCTAGACCGGACTGATTCTCCTGACCAGTGCCCCCATGGAAGGCCGACCCGGCTCTTCTATACCATTGAGGACCTCCAGAAGCTGTTTAAGCGGAAATGAAGACGCAGATGAAGAGCGTTATTATTCTCCTCGGTCCGACGGGCGTCGGGAAGACCGGGGCCGCCCTCCTCCTGGCTAAGGCCCTCGACACGGAGATCATAAGCGCCGATTCGATGCAGATCTACCGGCATATGGATATCGGGACAGCGAAGCCTTCGAAGGAAGAGCTCGCGTCCGTACGCCACCATATGATCGATATTGTCGAGCCGACGGAGTCTTACAGTGCCGGAAGGTATATCGACGACATCATACCTGTTATCGAAGACTTGCACGGGCGCGGCCGGGTTCCTATCATCACCGGTGGCACCGGACTCTATATCAAGGCGATCACGAGGGGGATATTCAGCGGCCCGTCAGCCGACCTGTCTCTTCGGGACGAACTGCTCCGGGCAGAAGAGGCAGATGCAGGGACATTGTATGCGCGGCTTTCCGGGCTGGACCCTGAGGCAGCGCGAAAGATCGAAAAGAACGACACGAGGCGGGTCGTGCGGGCTCTTGAGGTCTGCCTGACAGGCACCGGGACGATGTCCCGCATGCAGGATACGCTGACACGGCCGCTGCCCTATGATTTTATCAAGGTGGGACTGACCCGCCAGCGAAAGGAGCTCTATGCCGTGATAGACCGCCGGGTCGACGATATGATCGCCTCGGGGCTTGTGGCAGAGGTGCAGAAGATCCTAGCAATGCAGCCTGACAGGACGCCCATGCAGGCGATCGGGTACAAGGAGATCGCCGCATACCTCAGCGGCGACATTTCTCTTGATGAGGCGGTCCGGCTGGTCAAGCGGAATTCCAGGCGCTATGCCAAGAGGCAGTTCACCTGGTTCAGGAAGGAAGGGGAGATCATTTGGGTCGATCTGACGGCTGAATTCAGCCAGCGGGCGATATTCGGCAGGATCATGAAAGTCCTTGATAATTCCGGGCAAATCCTTTATGGTAATAAAAAATAATAAATATGTGAGGGGGTAAGGGGATGTCGAACAGCAAAGGATTGCAGGACAACTACCTTAATCAGCTGAGGAAGGACAGGACCCCGATCGTCATCTATCTCACCAACGGTGTCAGGCTGAAGGGAGTCATTAAAGGCTTTGACAGTTTTGTGATCCTGGTGAAGGATGCGTCGCAGCAGCTGATCTATAAGCATGCGGTATCGACGATAGTGCCGGAGAAGGATGTCGATATCAGGTTCGAGGAACAGCAGGAGCCGTAGCAGCATTCTTCGAAAAGTATCTGCTATTATATACGACGCCTGCGTTAATACCGGCGGGATAATGTTGTTTGTGTTACAGGAGGATGTTCAGAGATGCTGAAGGTAATGCGCCATAACGCCAAATATTTTTATGTACTTTTCTTTATTGTCATTCTCTCGTTCATATTCTGGGGTGTCGGCAATGTCGACAAGGGCCAGCAGGAGAGGATCGTCGCAGAGGTCGATGGCCTGAAGATCCCGGCCGAGGAGTACTTTCGGGCCTATGACAGGGCGCTGGGCTTCTACCGGGATCTCTACAAGGAGAAGCTTGACGAAGAGATGCTGAAAAAGCTTAACCTCAAGGAGAATATCCTGAACTCGATGATCGACAGCAAGGTGCTGCTCCTCGAGGCTAAGAAGGAAGGGGTCACGATCAGCGACGATGAGCTGAACGAGGCGATCAGAAAGGATCCCGCCTTCATGAACAACGGCGCCTTCGACCGCGACGTTTATATGAACCGTTTGAGGTTGAACAGGCTGACCCCGGAGGTCTACGAGGCTGCCAAGAGGCAGGAGATGATGATCGCGAGGGTGCGGAGGACGATCGAACTCGGCGCGCCTCTCCCCGAGGCAGATCTTGCAAAGCTTACGGGTGATGATCAGAATGTCAGGCAGATCCGCGAGGCGCTGATAAACAGCGCAAAGGAAAAGGCGGTCAAGTCATATATTGAGGGTCTCAAAAAAGGGCTGAAGATCACGATCAATAAAGATGTAATGGCTTCATAGAGTATTTTTGGGGAGAAAGGTGCGGATTTCCCGCCGGCTGCAGGGGTGCCTTCTGCAGCCGCAATCGCCCCTCAGGCCATCTTGTCAAGCAGCGGTCTGTTTCCTTCAAGGTACTTTTCGAGAAGTGCAGTTTCCTGGAGGGAAAAAACCCCGAACTTGATCAGCATTCCCTTCGGATATATCGCGCTCTCCCGGTTGACCGTCAGGACCCTGCCTTTCACCTCCGCCAGCAGTTTATCTTCCGGCGGGATGTAGAAGTGCATCAGAAGCGTCGTCCCCCTGGGCAGCGGGGATGTTGTCCTGACAAAGACCCAGGACTGTTCGATGTTCAGAATGAAATCAGGGCATTCCTCCCGGATGTCGTCTCCGAATCTGATGGCAAGACATACGGGGAAGGGGACGATCCCCGGACTTCCGGAACCGGTCTGAAGCTGGAGATATCCGCCCTTATCGAAGAAGAACTTTCTGTACATGGTCTGTGCATAGTCTGTACATGGGTAGAGGCCAGGCCTCCTGCACGGCTGAGAGCCCCTTTCTGCGGCTGCCTTCCCTCATCTTCCGATGGAACGCGATCGCGCGGGACTCACCGTCCGCTCTTGTTTTTCACGCGGAAGACGGTGATGGCGATATCGGGGCATACCGTTGCACAGATCCCGCAGCCGGTGCAGCGTTCCTTATGGGCGGCGACTGCAGGGAAATATCCTATCGCGTTGAACTGCGTGCTGATCTCGAGCACCCCGGCGGGGCATGCATCGACACAGTAGCAGCAGCCCTTGCACCGTTCTCTTTGTATCCTGACCGAACCCCTCATGCTTCCTTTCCCAGCAGTTCTCCGGCATGTCTGAGGGAGATGTCGGTGATGCTGCCGCTGAGCATCCGTGCGATCTCGCTCGTCCGTTCCTTTCCGCGAAGCTCCGTCACCTTAACTGTCGTCCTCCTTTCGCGGGTATCCTTTTCTATCTTCAGGTGACGCGCGCCCGAACTGGCTATCTGGGGAAGATGCGTAATGCAGAGCACCTGGTGAATTCCGGAGAGATCTTTCAGCTTCCGCGCCACGCTTTCGGCGGTCTTCCCCCCGATGCCGGCGTCCACCTCATCGAAGATCATGACCGGGATGCGGTCTGCCTCCGCAAGGATGCTCTTGAGCGCCAGCATTACCCGCGAGAGCTCTCCTCCTGAGACGATCCTGGCAAGGGGCCTGAGCGGTTCGCCGGGGTTCGCACTGAGGAGGAACTCGACCAGATCGCATCCGTGGGGACCGGTCTTGGGCTTCCCGTCTGCTGTCTCCCTGCGGACCTCGATCCGGAACTGCGGGCTGCCGAATGCAAGCTCCTTCAGTGTATCTTTGATCAGGGTTTCAACCTCCCCTGCGACCTTTGTTCTCTTCGCCGACAATGCCAGACCTGCCTTTCCGAGTTCCTTCTCTTTTTCCGCCAGCTCCTGTTCGAGCACCACCAGCCGCTCATCCGTGGATTCGAGTCCCTGCATCTCATCCAGCGCCCTGTCACGGTACCTCAGCACAGACCCGATATCGTCACCGTATTTTCTTTCAAGCTTCCTGAGCGTCTCGATCCGCTCTCCGACGAACTCCAGTCGTGCGGGATCGGGATCATACCGGTCCCTGAAGCCCCTCAGGGCGATCGCTGCATCCTCGAGAAGAGGCGCGGCCGCCTCGATCGTCTTCTCCGCCTCGCCGATCCTACCGTCTATTGCGGACATTTCCCTCAACTGCGACCGCACTGTGGAGAGCTGCTCGAGGCATGAGCCTTCAGCCCCGTACAGAAGTCCGTATGCGGTCTCTGTCAGTTCCGTCAGCCTGGCGGCGTTCCCGAGTATTTTCCGTTCCTCCTCAAGGGCCTCCCTTTCTCCGGGCTGAGGATCGGCGGCGTTAATCTCCTCCACCTGGAAACGAAGGAGGTCCAGGCGGTGGGCGCGTTCCCGTATGGTGGCGCCGAGTTTTTCGCACTGCTGCCTGAGGGAGCGGACCTCTGCAAAGAGGGATGAGACCCTTTCCCGGTCCGGCTGAAGCCTGCCGTATGCATCGAGAAGGTTCCGCTGGTTGTCAGGGATGAGCAGGCTCTGGTGTTCATGCTGGCTCATGATATCCACGAGGGATTTCCCGACCTCTGCCATTGTCTGCAGGGTCACCATTGTGTCATTCATATAGGCCCTGCTCTTGCCGCCGGCTGTGAGCACCCGGCGCATGACCAGTCCGTCTGAGGCCTCGATACCCAGCTCCGCAAGATGCTCTTCCGGGGCGGTATCGAAGAACACCTGGACGGAGGCCTCCTTTTCTCCGGAACGTATCATGTCGGACTGTGCCCGGTCTCCCAGTGCGAGGCCGAGGGCATCGACGATGATCGATTTGCCGGCTCCCGTCTCACCGGTCATGACATTCAATCCCTCCCCGAATCTGACCGTCAGGTCATCTATGATGGCGAGGTTCTTTATCCTGAGTTCCTTCAGCATGGGGTCCGCGCGTTACGCTGCTATTCGACAAGGTAGAAGAACCTCTTCCTGAAGTCCTTGACGCTCATGTTGGCGGCTTTCGCAAGCGCCTGGATATTCTGCGGTTCGAAGTCCTCTTTTTCGAGCCTTATCATATATTGCCTGCCGACCTCGTAGGCCTCGGCGGTGATGTCCACCAGCTTGACCCGCGTCTTCCCAGTCACCGGGTCCGCCATCTCGACAAAGGAAACCGGCCTGAGCTTGCCCTCGTCATAGACGATCATCGCCCCTGTGCCTCCCCTTGACAGGAACTTCACTGCACCGTAGCCAAGGTCCCGCGTGTATTCGATGTCATACGGCACGGGGTCGGCCGCCCTGAGTTCGTAGCCTATGTTCTTGTGGACAATCGTCAGCTTGATGCCGCGCTGCTCGAGATTTTTCCGGACGAGCCCCCTGAAGATCCTGCCGAGCTGTATCTCGGAAAACCGTATCCTGCCGAGTTCGTCCTTCCCGATATCCTCGCAGCATTCGAGTTCAGGCCTGTCGAACTTCGAGGATATGCCCTCGGCTAGGATCGCAACGCCATGGTCCTTGCCCATGGCGAACCTCTTGATGATCGATCCTTCGAGGATGTCGGTGACCTTCCTGAACGAAAGCTTCTCTTCGGTAAACTCTTCAGGGATGAGGGTAATCGGGGCCCCGGCAGCCTTTCCGATCCCGAGCGCCAGATGGCCCGCGTCCCGGCCCATTGTCGAGATAAAATACCACCGTCCGGTTGTCTTGGCGTCTTCCATCAGGTTCTTGACGATCTTGACCCCCCAGTGGCGTGCCGTGTTGTATCCGAAGGACGATTTTCCGCCGGGAAGGTAAAGATCGTTGTCTATCGTCTTGGGCACATGCACGATCGAGATCTTTCCCCTCGACTCCCGTTCGATCCACCTGGCCATAAAGGCGGTGCCATCGCCTCCGATCGTAATGAGGTACTTGACCTTCAGTGTCCTGAGCGTCGCAATCAGGGTTTTGAAGTTGTCCTTGGCAGTTTCGATGGGGTCGCGGGAGGTCCTGAGTATAGAACCGCCGGTTGTGTGGATGCGGGAGACGTCCTCTATCCTGAGCCTGATGATATTCTTCCTGTCGCCCGCAAAGAGGGTCTTAAAGCCCCCGACGATCCCGATAACCTCTTTGCCCTGATTGATCGCCTCGATCGTGGCAGCACTGATGACGCCGTTTATGCCGGGGGCGGGACCGCCCCCGACAACGATGGCGACTACTTCCTTGGTCATAGTTCCTTCAGGATCTCGTCCGCAATCGTCTTTTTCACGATAACCGGTTTGACAGCCCTGCTGACAATCTCCATCGTGTTGCCGACCTTCAGCGTGGTGAAGAGCAGGTCGAACTTTTGTTCGATCTCCTTCATAATCGTGTTGCGGATTTCGGGGCTGAGGTCCCACCACTTTTTCTTGGTGGTGCCGAACCCCTTCTTCCTCGTGCTGTAGATAAACTGTTCCTCGGTCTGGTCCTCTTTCCGTTCCTTTGCGAACTCGGTCTTGATGTACGTGTATATCTCATTCCTGAAATCAGCGGGGAGGTGGACGCTGTCAAAGATGATGTTCTGGAACCCGGTTGCGAGATGGACCTCGGAGGTGCCGGTCTCGGGGAACATCGTAAATGCCTCATCAGGGAGGGTCGAGGCCCCGTGCTGCACCGCGCCGGACAGTCCGTATTCCTTCCTCGCAAGCTCGGAGAGCTGGCGCAGTGTCTCGAAATCGATCTTTACCTTTGCGAGAGTCCCGTCAGGAAGCACGACCCCGCCATGGGATGTCCCGCTCTGGACGCTCAGTTTGCTCAGCCCCTTGCCGGACTTGAAGATCTCCCGGAAGCCGCCCAGATACGCATGCAGTTCATCAGGGGTGCTGTTTTTCTTGCCGATCTCGCCGATCTCGCCTCCGATCGATACATCAACGCCGGCAGGCTGGACGCTGCGGATGACTGCGGCGAGCTCGGCCGTCTTCTCGAAGTTTGGCCTCTGCTGTTCTTTAAGGGTCGGTTTCTCAAGGTCCACAAGGGTGGAAGAGTCGATGTCGATGTTGTAAAACTCGGCCTCGATCGCCTCTTTTATCAGACCCTGCACGTACCCGGTCTCGGCAGCCGGATCGCCGAGAAAGTTCTTTCTTACCAGCTGGAAGTGGTCGCCCTGGATGAAGACAGGGCCCTGGTACCCCTCCCTGACCGCGGCGGCGAGTACGACCGCGGCGTACTCGAGCGGACGCTGCTTGGTGTACCCGATCTCGGAGCGGGCGATCTCGAATATCATCGCCCCTGTCTTTTTTTCGAGAGCCTTCCTGAAGATCGCCCTTGCGGTATCGTACGTGAGCCCCCGAATATTGATCGCCGGCACGGTAAAACCGGGATAGTTCTTTCCCATTTCTTCATACAACCCCTGGATCGAGGCAGGGAAAGCCCCGCATGCCTTTGCGATCTCCTTGACGAGCATGAGAAGATTGACCTTGCGGTCCCCTTCGGCAAAGACCGCCTCGTAGATGAGCGAGTCCATCATCGATGCGACACCGGCCCTGTCCTTGATC
>JAKAIE010000104.1 GCA_021814475.1 Nitrospirota bacterium | reverse complement strand
TTATGGCATTCTGAACATGCCTGCTCGTTCGGCCTGAACAGGTGCAGTGTGCCGGTATGGCATTTGCTGCAGTTTATCTTCTGCATGAAAACATGCTTCGCGTGACCATAGGAGCTGTCCAGTGTCATCGACCCCTGGGCCACGTCGGACATATGGCAGGACCTGCAGGCATTCCATGGAGAAATGCGACCATGGGTCTGGCTTGTGCCGCCGGCAGTGCCCTTCACCACATAGGAGATGAGCATCTTGTTCTGCTCAAGCAGGCTCATAACGTGGCATTTCTGGCAGGGGAAATCACGGTGTTTGCTCTTCTCCCAGGTCTTGAACGCCTCCTGCATCATGTGACAGGTGGTGCAGTACTGGGGATCCTCCTTCGTGTACTTATAATACCGGGCGCCGACGATACCACCGATGACCGTGATGAGCAACAAGAGCAGAACAATGGCTTTCTGGTTCTCCTCGATGAACTTCGAACAGAATGACGGGTCGCGCATGCAGTTCTACTTCGTTCCCAGGAAGCTGAAGAATTTATACATGAAGAAAGAAAAGATAAAACCGAGGAGGCCTCCGAAGGCCGCGAGTATACCGAGGACGACCAGGAAAAAAAGATAGACGACAATGCTCTTCGCATTCACCCCCAGATGAAGGAAAGTATTGAGGTCTTTGGCGATCGCATCCCGCCACGTGCCCTGAAGCGTATCGGCGTACATCATATCCATCATGAGCGCAATGGCAATGCTTATCAATCCGCCGATAATGGCTCCGACAAGGAGAAACCTTTTTGCCCCGCGCCCGTCGTCCATCCAGTGCTATTTGTTCATCATATCAAGGAACTCCCGGTTCGTCTTCGTTCCAGTCAGCTTGCCGAGGAGAAACTCCATACTCTCAACGGTGCTCAGGGGGTTCAGGACCTTCCGGAGGATCCACATCCTTGAGAGGACCTCTTTGTCGACCAGGAGCTCTTCCTTGCGGGTGCCGGAACTGTTGATATCGATCGTCGGGAATATCCTCTTGTCAACGAGCTTCCTGTCGAGATGGAGTTCCATGTTGCCGGTTCCCTTGAACTCTTCGAAAATGACATCGTCCATCCTGCTGCCGGTATCGACCAGCGCAGTGGCCAGAATCGTGAGGCTGCCGCCTGTCTCGATGTTTCGCGCCGCGCCGAAGAACCTCTTCGGCCTCTGAAGCGCATTGGAGTCGAGGCCGCCGGAGAGGACCTTGCCGCTTGCCGGCATGATCGCGTTGTAGGCCCTCGCAAGCCTTGTGATACTGTCAAGCAGGATGACGACATTCTTTTTGCTCTCGACGAGACGCTTCGCCCTCTCGATCACCATCTCCGCAACCTGGCAGTGACGCTGCGGCGGTTCATCAAAGGTGGAGCTGATGATCTCGGCTGTCGAAACCTGCCTTTTCCAGTCGGTGACTTCTTCCGGCCGTTCGTCGATGAGCAGGACGATGAGATGCACATCCCTGTGATTCTTCTTGATCGCCTTGGCGACCGACTGCAGAAGGACAGTCTTTCCTGTGCGTGGGGCGGCGACGATCATACCCCTCTGCCCCATGCCGATCGGTGCGATGAACTCCATCACCCGGGTCGAATAATCGGTGGGGTCGTATTCGAGCTTGAGCCTCTCTGTGGGATAGTAGGGAATAAGGTTGTCAAAGAGGGGCCTTTTGACATTCTCTTCCGGCGACTCGTGGTTGATAGCCTCAACCTTCAGGAGAGCGAAGTACCGCTCGGATTCCTTCGGAGGCCTGATCTGTCCCGAGACGAGATCTCCGGTCCTGAGGTTAAACCGCCGTATCTGGGAAGGGGAGACGTAGATATCATCGGGTCCCGGCAGATAGCTGTAATCCGGCGACCGGAGGAAGCCGAATCCGTCAGGCAGGATTTCAAGGACGCCGGCGGAAAATACGTTGCCCGTCTTTTCGGCCTGTGCCTGCAGGATTGCGAAAATCAGGTCCTGCTTCCTCATGCCGCTGGCGCCTTCGACCTTCAGCTCCTTGGCAACGTCGGTCAGCTCATCAATAGTTTTTTCTTTGAGTTCGGAAATCGAGATAGCTCCCATTAACATACTCCTCATCTGGGTTTTACAGTTGGATTTTTCCCGGAAGGTTTTCTTGCCTGTCCAGGCAGGGTTCTTACATACGAAGATCAGCCATGTTCAATTACTATGTCAAGATAATCTATAACAACAAAAATACCTTTGTCAAGGGCGGCTTTACAATTATTTTCAGGGAATGTTAGATTGATATATGAAATACGGTGAACAAGCGATAAAGAAGGCCCGTCTCGAAATATGGCCGAACCCGGCCCCTGACCGCGATTACGAAATAAATATCAGTTTCCCCGAGTTTACTTGTGTCTGCCCGCGCTCGGGATATCCTGACTTCGCGACGATAGTACTGAATTATATCCCCGACGCAAAGATCGTCGAACTGAAATCCCTCAAGCTCTACCTGAACTCCTTCAGAAATACCGCGATATCACACGAAGAGGCGGTCAACAGGGTCTTCGACGACCTTCGCCGGAAACTGAAGCCCAGGCATATCGAAGTAGTCGGAGATTTCAATCCCCGGGGGAATGTCAGAACGGTGATCCGGGTGCATTCCGGAAAGAAGGTCCCCGCATAAGCGGGTCCTTCCCCTGCACGGCTGCTTGCCTCTTCAACGCCCGCTGACCCGTAATTTTCTGACCCGGCACGGATAGGCTGACCTTTTTATTTCAATAATGATAAAATAAGAAAAATTAATACGTCGTGGGAGCGCTATGAGTGAAGATGTACGCCCTGACACCAGGGCGGTAAGGGTCCTGGAGGGTGCCGGAGTTGAATTCGCAGATCACTATTATCCCTTTACAGAGGGTGGCGGCACCCTTGCCTGCGCCAGGGAACTGAACATAGACGAGCACTCGGTAATCAAGTCGATCGTCCTGGAAGGCGACGGGAAACCGCTCGTGGTGCTTATGCATGGCGACATGAGGGCCTCCGCAAAAGAACTCGCTAAACTTGCAGGTGTAAAGGCGATCATGCCCTGTCCAGCCGAGAGGGCCGAAGAATACACGGGGTACGAGATGGGCGGGGTTTCACCCTTCGGCACGCGTCAGCCTATACCCGTGTTTATGGAGGAGACCATCCTGAATCTCCGGAAGATCTATATCAACGGGGGCAAAAGGGGATTTGTGATCTCAATGGACCCTTATGATATCATCAAGGTCCTCCATCCGACCCTTGTCAAGATAGGCTCTGCCAAATCGGCCTGAGTGGTTCACCTCTCTGGGAGTTCCCAGAGCTGACCTCAGAAAGGACAAGGTGTCATCCGCGGCTTTTCCGCCCGCATCGCCTGCACAGCGTTGCTTGCCCCTGCCCAAAGGCTTTGATTAATAATATTAATATATGTATTGCTCCCTTGAATGCTGCCGGAAGTGTGTGATAAACTGCATACTCTCCCCCTATAAAAAATCATGGAGAGTGCGGATGACATTAAAGGACCTGTTACAATCTAAACCCTTGAAGATGGCTACCTGCAGGACCACCTGCCTCGTCTCTGACGCGGTGACCGTCATGGACGGCCACAACGTCGGCTCGATCCTCATTCTCGATGAAGCGGGAAGGCTTGCGGGCATATTCACCGAAAGAGACCTCATGCACTGTTTTGTAAAAAACATCTCGCTGAGAGAAGAACCGATCTCGAATGTGATGACCCCAGACCCGATCACGCTCGATTCTTCGGAGGATGTCAGTGTTGCGATCAGGGTCATGTCGGAGAACAAAATACGGCATCTCCCTGTGATGGAGGGTGAGAAACTCAGCGGTGTGGTCTCCTATAGGTATGTGGTCTCAAGGATACTGCCTGATATCACGTACATGGCAGACGACATCTGCTAGCGGGCTCCGGACATTTCATCCGGAGCGGTCCGGCAGTCTGAAACCCTGTGGTATCGATGCGGATCACCCTGTTTTCGAAGGGACCGCCTATGGAACGAAAGAAATTTTGTATGGTAAAATAATGAGTTTCGGATATCGATCCGACGCCTGCCAATCGGATAAGATCCCGGATCACCGGCCGCACAATCGCCGTCGGGAATACAGCCCGGACAAGGATAGAAACCTGCTTTTTGCAGTAGATACATAAGGAGATGTGATGGTTGAGGCTCTCGAAAAAATCGTAAGGAAGTACAGGGATGAAGACGGAAACATTATCTCTCTGATGCAGGACACCCAGGAGGTGCTCGGCTATATCCCCGGCAAAGCGGTCGACTATTTTGCGGAGGAGCTCGGCATCGCACCGAGCCGTTTTTACGGAGTCCTCACCTTCTACTCCCAGTTCCACCTGAAGCCGAGGGGAAAGAACATATTTGCCGTCTGCTGCGGCACCGCCTGCCACGTCAAGGGAGGCAGCAAGATCGCGGAGCGGGTGCAGAGGGATCTCGGTCTTTCGGCCGAGGGAGAGACTACGGAAGACGGGAATTTCACTTTAGAGATCGTTCGATGTGTCGGGGCCTGCAGCATAGCACCGGTGGTTTTGGTGAACAACAAGGCCCTTGCGGAGATGACGCCTGACAGCACTTCGAAGCTCCTAAAGCAACTGATGAAAGAGGAGTCCGATGGAGCAAAATGAAGAGAACAAGAAGAAGGTAGTCGTCAGGGTCTGCATAGGAACAGGCGGACTTGCCGCGGGCGGGAAAGAGGTCATCCAGGCCTTCAAGAAAGCGATCACCGACTTCTGCGTTGACCTTGACCTAGATTTCACCTGCCATTACCAGAAGGTCGGCTGCCGGGGGTTCTGCGCTCGGGACGTGCTCGTCGATGTCGTCGACGGAGGGACCAGCGTCACCTATCAGAAGATCAAGCCGGATATGGCAAAGAGAATCGTCCAGGAACACCTTATCGAGGGCAAACCCGTTGCTGAATGGCTCATCGACGACGCCTACTATGCCTTCCATGACAAGCAGCACAAGATCCTTCTCAAGGATTGCGGGACGATCGATCCCGAAGACATCCAGGCGTATATCAACGCCGGAGGATATGAGGGGATCAGGAAGATCCTGGCGGGAATGACACCGGACCAGGTGATCGACGAGATCAAGACATCCGGCATCCGCGGCAGGGGAGGCGCAGGTTTTCCGACCGGTGTAAAATGGGATGCCTGCCGCAAGGCAGAGGGGGAGACAAAGTATATCGTCTGCAACGCGGACGAGGGCGACCCCGGTGCCTTCATGGACAGATCGATCATCGAGGGAAATCCTCATGCAGTGATCGAGGGCATGATGATCGCGGCCTATGCGATCGGCTCAAATCTCGGGTATGTCTATATCAGGGCGGAATATCCCTCGGCTGTAGAACGGCTGAAACTTGCGATGACCCAGGCCCGTGAGACCGGGCATCTCGGCAATAACCTTTTTGGCTCCGGATTCAGCTTTGATCTGCGCGTCAAACTCGGCGCAGGGGCCTTTGTATGCGGAGAAGAGACCGCCCTGATCGCCTCGATCGAGGGACAGCGGGGGATGCCAAGGGCGAAACCGCCGTTCCCTGTCCACCGGGGTCTGTGGGGCAAGCCGACTGTCATCAACAACGTCGAGACGCTCGCAAACATCCCGAACATCATCCGGAAGGGGTCGGCGTGGTATGCGTCGATCGGCACGGAGAAGAGCAAGGGGACAAAGGTATTCGCCCTGACAGGCAAGGTTAAGAATACGGGCCTGATCGAGGTGCCGATGGGTATCCGCCTCGGCGAGATCATCTATGACATTGGAGGCGGCATCGAGGGAGGAAGGGAATTCAAGGCGGTGCAGACCGGTGGACCTTCCGGAGGATGCATCCCCGCGAGCCTGCTCGACACCCCTGTCGATTTCGAGTCTCTCGCCAAGGTCGGCTCCATCGTAGGGTCTGGGGGGATGGTAGTACTCGATGAGACCGACTGCATGGTCAACATCGCGAAGTTCTTTCTCGAGTTCACCAGGGCCGAATCCTGCGGCAAGTGCGTCCCCTGCAGGATAGGGACGAAGAGACTGCTCGAAATCCTCGAAAGGATCACCAAAGGAGAGGGTAAACCAGGAGACATTGAGCTTCTGGAGGAGATGAGCGCGGACATTAAACTTGCTTCTCTCTGCGGTCTCGGGCAGACCGCGCCGAACCCCGTGCTGAGCACGATAAAATATTTCAGGCATGAATACGAGGCACATATCAATGAGAAGAGATGCCCGGCTGCGGTATGCAGGGACCTGCTCACCTATTCGGTATTGACAGAATTCTGCAAGGGCTGCGGCGCCTGCATCAGGGCATGTCCTGCCGGCGCGGTCACCGGAGAAAAGAAGAAGCCGCATGTAATCGATTCCTCGGTCTGCATTAAGTGCGGCGCCTGCTTTGATGCCTGCAAGTTCAAGGCGATCAAAAAGGAGTAGCGGTCATGGCAAAGCTGAAGATAAACAATATCGAAATGGAAGTCCCCGAAGGGACGACGGTCCTCGAGGCGGCGCGAAAATCCGGCATCTATATCCCGGCGCTCTGCCAGCATCCCAAGCTGACGCCCTTCGGCGGCTGCCGACTCTGCCTTGTTGAGATAAAGGGCATGCCGCGTCCGGTCACCTCATGCACCACCCCGGTTTCTGAAGGCATGGATGTTGTCACCACGAGTCCTACTATCGAACGGCTCAGGCGGACTGTCCTCGAACTGATCCTCTCCGACCACCCCAGCGACTGCATGGTCTGCGAGCAGGCAGGCGCGTGCTCGCTGCAGGAGCTTGCCTATGAGTACGGTATCAGGGAAAACAGGTTCGGGGGCGAGCGGAGACGTTATCCAAAGAGGGACGGGAACCCGTTCATCGAGCGCGACCTCGAAAAGTGTATCATGTGCGGACGGTGCGTCAAGATCTGTGACGAGGTCCAGGGAGTCGAGGCGATCGACTTCGGTTACCGCGGCTTCGATGCCAAGATCTGCACACCGTTCGAAAAGGATCTTTCCTGCGAGTTCTGCGGCCAGTGTGTTGCTGTCTGTCCGACCGGAGCGCTCACTGGAAAGCTCTGGACGAAGAAGGGCCGGCAGATGGGGGTCAAAGAGGTGGACTCGACCTGCCCCTATTGCGGCACAGGCTGCACGATAACCTACCACGTGAAGGATAATGAGATAATCCGTGTCACTTCAGGTGATGATACTCCGAATGAAGGCCTGCTCTGTGTAAAAGGGCGGTTCGCATATAAGTATGTCAGCAGCCCCGACAGGCTCAGGGTCCCGCTCATCAAGAGGGACGGCCAGTTCGTCGAGGCGACCTGGGACGAGGCCCTCGGCCTGGTCGCAGAGAATATCCAGAAAGCGAAGGCCGGGCACGGTCCCGACTCGATTGCCGGACTCTCCTCGGCCCGTTGCACCAACGAGGAAAATTACGCATTCCAGAAGCTCATCCGCGCGGGGATCGGCACGAACAACGTCGACCACTGCGCCCGGCTCTGACACAGCCCCACGGTGGCCGGTCTGGCCGCCATATTCGGTTCAGGGGCAATGACGAATTCTCTCCGCGAGATCGAGGACATGGAGGTCCTCTTCATCATCGGTTCGAACACCAAGGAGACACACCCGGTCATCGCGAACAGGATGATCAAGGCATACCGCAAGGGCGCAAAGATCGTCGTCGCGGACCCGCGCAGGATCCCGATGGTCAAGTTTGCAGAACTCTTCGTCAATATGAGACCGGGTACCGATATTCCTCTTCTGAACGGGCTGGCCCATGTGATCGTGAAGGAGGGTCTCCAGAACGACCAGTTTATCGCGGAAAAGACGGAGGGTTATGAGGAGTGGAAGAAGTCTCTCTCTGAGTTTACCCCGGAATACGTGGAAAAGATCACAGGGGTTCCGAAAGAAACTATCATCGGGGCTGCAAGGCTCTATGGGGGCTCCAGGCGTGCAGGCATATTCTACACCATGGGGATCACCCAGCATGCCTGCGGCACTGACAATGTCAGGGCTATCGCAAACCTCGCCACACTGACCGGAAATATAGGCAGGGAATGTACAGGCGTAAACCCGTTAAGGGGTCAGAACAACGTCCAGGGTGCGTCTGATGCCGCATGCCTGCCAAACGTCTATCCCGGATATCAGAGGGTCGATCTGCCCGAGGTGAGGGAGAAGTTCGAGAAGGCCTGGGGAGTCCCCCTTTCGCCTGCTGCGGGTCTGACCGCAACCGAGATGATGAACGCAGCGGCTGACGGGAAGATAAAGGCGATGTATATCATGGGTGAGAACCCGGTTTTGACCGATCCGAATATGCACCACACCGTCCATGCCCTCGAGAATATCGATTTTCTTGTTGTGCAGGACATCTTCATGACCGAGACCGCAAAACTCGCGGATGTGGTTCTTCCGGCAGCCTGCGCAGCTGAAAAAGACGGCACCTTTTCGAATACCGAACGCCGGGTACAGAGGGTCCGCAAGGCGGTCGACGGCCCAGGTTCCTCACGGGACGACCTTTCTATCATTCTTGACCTTGCCAACCGGCTCGGATGCGCTATGCAGTTCAGCACTCCTGCCGGGGCTTTCGAGGAATTCGGCCGGGTATGGCCTGCCCTTGCAGGGATCGATTATCAGCGTATTGCCCAAAGAGGGCTGCAGTGGCCCTGCCCGACAAAGGACCATCCGGGGACTCCCTATCTTTATAAGGACGGCTTCCCGAAGGGGAAGGTGAAGTTCGCCTCTGTTCCGTATACCCCGGCAGCGGAACTTCCGAGTGCCGAGTATCCCTTCGTGCTCACGACCGGGCGGAACCTCTTCCAGTACCATTCAGGGACGATGACCCGGCGGGTTGTACCTATAGAGGAGCATGCCGGCAATCCCTACATCGAGATCAACCCTGCCGATGCAGGCAGGCTCGGGATCGGGGACAACGAATTTGTGAATGTCCGGTCAAGACGCGGCAACGTGGAGGTCCGCGCACGCGTCACCTCGAAGATACCTGAGGGCATTGTCTTCATGCCGATGCATTACCATGAGGCAGCGGCGAACGTACTGACGAACGACGCCCTCGACCCTGTTGTGAAGATACCTGAATATAAGGTCGCAGCAGTCGCGATAGAGCCGATAGCAGCGTAAACCGGCTGGTTCGCAGATTGCCCTGTAAAAAGGCCCCGACCGGATCGGGGCCTTTTTTATTGCATTGCTCAGATAGAATTTCACTCCATGCAGACCGGAAACACTATTCATGCCCGATTTATCCGTCATTCCGGCGCAGGCGGGGATCCAGTTGTCTTCAAGGTATGTACACCGAGTCGTCTGGCATCTCCCCTGCCAGCCCACCACTTAAATCCCGGAAATAAAGAGGCCCGGGTTTTCCGGGCCTCTCTGGTCTTTGTCTTTACTCTGTTAATAAG
>JAKAIE010000103.1 GCA_021814475.1 Nitrospirota bacterium | reverse complement strand
ACAATCAGTCGCTGTTCGTCCCGATCGTTTGCGGCAACCGGAGTATCCATGGTATATACTATATCATCAGGGATGGCTGTTGATAAATGAAAAAGGATGTCGTGATCATCGGCGCCGGCGCGTCAGGTATTATCTGCGCCATTGAAGCGGCCCGGCGCGGCCGTTCGGTTCTCGTCATCGATCACATGGACAGCATCGGCAGCAAGATCAGGATATCCGGCGGAGGCCGCTGCAATTTTTCAAATCTGCACGTATCCTCCGGGAACTACCACTCGAATAACAGGGACTTCTGCAGGTCCGCACTGGCTCAATTCAGACCGTCTGATTTTACGGAGCTTCTGGATCGCTATCATATCGGTTACAGGGAGAAGACCGACGGCCAGCTCTTCTGCACCGGGTCATCCGCAGATATTCTGAATGTCCTGAAGCTGGAAACCTCAAGGCTCGGGGTTTCCTTCTCTCTCCGGACAACCGTCAGGGGGTTGAGAAGGGATCACTCAATGGAAGTGCTGACCGACAGGGGCTCGTACCGTGCAGCGTCTGTCGTCGTTGCCACGGGCGGCCTCTCCTATCCCGGTCTCGGCGCCACCGGCCTCGGGCATGTCATCGCCAGACAGTTCGGCATCAAGGTCACCAGGCTGAGGCCGGGGCTCGTCCCCCTGACCTTCGACAGGAAAAACGCCGGCAGGTACAGCGATCTCAGCGGCGCTTCTCTGCCTGTCGAGATCATCTGCAGGGGACACAGGACCTCGGGCAGCATGCTTTTTACCCACGGAGGCCTGAGCGGCCCCGCGATCCTGCGGGCCTCCCTCTCCTGGGAGCCTGGCGACGACCTGGCGATAAACCTCGTGCCCGATCTTGACATGCACGTGTTTTTTCAGGAACGGCATCATTCGAAGATATTGCTCTCCAATCTCCTTTCCTCCCTGCTTCCGAAGCGCTTCGCCCATCGCTGGGTCGAACTGGAGTCAGTAGACCAGCCGCTCTGCAGGTTCGGGCACAAGGAACTTCTGCAGATCGCGGCCCGCCTGCATGACTGGCGGCTGCGGCCATCGGCCACCGGCGGATACGAGAAGGCGGAGGTGACAGTCGGCGGGGTCGACACCTCCGAACTGTCGTCGAAGACGATGGAGGCCAAAAGTGTGCCGGGGCTCTACTTCACGGGAGAAGTGATCGATGTGACCGGGGATCTCGGCGGATACAACCTCCAGTGGGCGTGGTCATCAGGTTTTGTCGCCGGCCATCATGCATAGTTCCCGCACAGTCCGGCAGATCATACTGGCCTCCGCCTCTCCGAGACGGAAGGAACTGCTGGCCCTGACAGGTCTTCAGTTCAGGGTAGTGCCCAGCAGATATGAAGAGGATATGAGTCTGAGGCTCAGTCCTCACCGGCTGGCGCGGTTCCTTTCCCTGGAAAAGGCCCGCGAAGTGGGTTCCCGCCATGGCGATGCGCTGGTCATTGCCGCCGATACCTTTATCTGCCGGAACGGCAGACTGATGGGTAAACCCGCTACGCTTTCCGAGGCCAAAGAAATGCTGCTGTCTCTGCGCGGCAGGGCTCACCTGGTCGTGACCGGGTTTACGATTATCGACGCGGCTTCAGGGCGGACTTCTTCGAAGTCGGTGGGGACACGGGTGTTTTTCAGGAAAGTGGCGGAAAGAGAGATCGACGAGTATGTGGCCTCAGGAGAGCCCATGGACAAGGCCGGGGCCTATGCGATACAGGGCCTGGGATCGGTGCTGATCAGGAAAATAGAAGGTGATTACTTCAACGTGATCGGGCTTCCTCTCTGCGCCCTGGTGACCGAACTGAAGAGATTCGGGGTCAGGGTGTTATAGTCTTCCGGTCTTGCTTTTGCATCTTGTTTCAGACATAATGATCTTACGGTCAATGCCAACGGCCACACGAGTTTCATGCATAATAATTATGTGCTGAGGTATAACGCGCTCATGGAAGACAGACTCAAACCTCGGATAATGACGCAGATCGATGTGACAATCAACGGCACAGTGAAGGCCTACTGCTTCGATATCAACGATGAGGGCATGTACGTGCAGAGCGAAAGGGATTTCAAGGAAAACAGCCTCATCAACCTGGACTTCGCTCTCGAGGACAGACCGCTGAAAATAAAGGCCTCCGTCCGCCATACCGAGAAGGGTTTCGGATTCGGCGCCAAATTCATCAATCCGACCCCTGAAGAAAAGGCCGTGCTCAGGAGTTTCGTCAGCGCACAAACCGCCAGTGAGGCGAACCTTAAAATCGCCCTGCTCATCGACAGCAACGAGCAGTCTCGTTCCGTGTACAAATATCGGCTGACCCACGATGGCTTTAGTGTCATCGAAGCGAAAAACGGCGGAGACGCGATCAAGATGCTGCAGCTGACCAAACCCGAACTCGTCGTGCTCGATATGCAGACAGAGGGGATCAGTGCCTACAAGATCCTTCAGTATATACAGACGCGGGACGATCTCCGGGGTGTGCCGGCGCTCATCCTGACCAACCGTTTCATTCCGGAAGAGGCGGAGAAACTCCTCGGACTCGGCTGCAGGGACTACCTGATCAAAGCGACGACCAGTCCCAACGTCTTTTCCGAAAAAGTGAAAAAGATCATGACTAGTTGCCGTATCAGCCCTTCGACAGACTCTCCGTCATAAGCCGAGAAAGGTTTTTTGCAAAGGCTGCGGGGTCCCGGGGCTTTGAGCCTTCCAGGATCAGCGCCTGGCTGTAAAGCATTTCCGTATACTGACTGAGCAGCTCCTTCTTCGTCTCGTCGCCGACAATCGCATTCATCGCCCCGACTACCGGATGCCCTGCGTTGATTTCGAAGATCCTCAGGTTTGCCGGCACATCCTGTCCCATCGCCTTCATGAGCTTTTCCATATTCGGGTCGATCCCCCCCTCGTCAGTTACAAGGCAGCAGGCCGAATCCCGCAGCCTCCCCGAAAGACGCACGTCCTTCACCTCATCCTTCAGGATATCCTTCATCACCGCCAGAAGACGAGCAAAGGTCTCCTTCCCTTCCTTTGCGCTCGCCGCCGACGACTCCTCCTTGTCGAGTTTTATGTCCCCCCGCGTGATCGATTTGAGTTTCTTCCCCTTGTATTCCCGCAGGCTGCCCATGATAATGTCGTCGATTTCATCCAGCATGATCAGCACCTCAAGATCCTTCTCCCTGAAGGCCTCAAGGTATGGCGACTTTCTGACCTCATCAAGAGAAGTGCCTGTGGCATAGTAAATCTCTTCCTGGTCCGGCTTCATTGCGTCGACATATCCGCCAAAGGTGGTCAACTTCCCCTCTTCAGTCTTTGTCGAAGGAAAGAGCAGCAGATCGGCGATCTGTTCTTTTTTCGCGAAATCGTAATGGATGCCTTCCTTGAGTATCCGGCCGAACTCGCTGAAGAAGGAGCGGTATTTCTCCGGCTCGTCCTTCTTCAGTTCTGCGAGGGTATCGAGGACCTTCTTGGTCAGACTCTTCCTGATCGTCTCGATCTGCCTGTTCGACTGCAGGATCTCCCGGGAGACGTTCAGCGGAAGGTCGGATGAATCCACCACTCCCTTGATAAAGCGCAGATAAGGAGGGATCAGTTCTTCACAATGCTCCATGATCTGGACCCTTCGGACGTACAGGGTCGGACCCACCTTGAACTCCTTGAAGAAGATGCCATAAGGCACCTTCTCGGGAATAAACAGGAGCGCGGTGAATTCCGAAGTGCCCTCTGCCCTGTAATGGATCACTTTCGAGGGTGCATTGAAGTCGTGAGAGATATGCTTGTAGAACTCAGAGTAATCGCCGTCGCTGATCTCGGCCTTGTCCCGGAGCCATATCGCCTTGCGGGAGTTCAGCACCTCGTCTTCCCTGACGCTGACCGTCTTGTCCTTGTCAAAGGCATCGGGCTTCTTCCTTTCGACCTCCATCACGATCGGGTGGTCGATATAATCAGAGTATTTCGTCACGATCGTACGGAGTTCCCACTCATCGAGGTACTTCTTTTCCTCGCCCTTGAGGTGGAGGACCACGTCGGTCCCCTGTCCGGTCTTGTCCGTCTCTTCAACCGCAAACGTCCCGTCCGCGGTCGATTCCCACTTCACGCCAGCACCGGCATCCGTCCCCGCCTTCCGGGTGACCACCGTCACGCGGTCCGCGACCATATATGCAGAGTAAAACCCCACCCCGAACTGTCCGATGAGTTCGGGATTCGCCTCTTTGTTCCTCTCCTGCACCGCCCGGAGGAATTCCTTGGTGCCGGAATGCGCGATCGTGCCGAGCGCCTCGATAAGCTCGTCTTTTGTCATCCCGATGCCGTTGTCGCTGATGGTGAGCGTCCCGGCGTCCTTGTCAGCTGTCAGCCGTATCTGCCATTCGCCTGCGGCCTCCCCGATCTCCTTCCGGGTGAGGGCCTCGTACCGCGCCTTGTCGATCGCGTCGGAGGCGTTCGATATCAGTTCCCGGAGAAAGATCTCCTTGTGGGAGTAAAGTGAGTGGATCATCAGTTCCAGAAGCTGCTTCACCTCGGCCTTGAATTCCATTTGCTGTACCGTCATCGTCTGATCACCTCAAGATTTTTATTATTGTACCTTCACCTAAAATCGGAATGTCAACCCCTCCGGGAGGATGAGGCATTACCCCGCCTCCTGAAGTTCGCACAACTGTTCGTCAAATACCCGTGTCTTCGCATCAAGATCGGCAGTCACAATCTCGAGTTCATCGAAGAGGGTTTCTATATGCTCCTTAGTCTCGCTGATCGCCTTTGTCAGATCCCGGATCGCCCTGCCGTCGCCCTTCGAGGAGGCGGTAAGGAGCGCCTGCGTATCCATGTCGATACGCTTTTCAAAACTGCTGATCAGGTCTTCGATCTCCGTGATGCGCTTCTGAAGCGGGCCGACCGCCTTCGAACGGTTCGTGACGATCTCGGCCCGCATCCGCCTGATCTCTTTTTTGGACAGTACTTTTCCCTTCTCCGGCGCAGGACGCCCGACCTCCGTGACGACGGGCTCCTCGTCGCACCAGCCGACCCGGCTGAGAAAATCCTCGTAGGTCCCTTCGAATACCCTGATCGTGCCTGCATCAAAAACAATCAGCCGTGTCGCAATCGCATGCAGGACGAGTTCGCTGTGGGTGACGACGATCACCCCCCCGTCAAAGGCGTCGATCGCCTCGATCAGCGAGTCGATCGACTCCATATCCAGATGGTTCGTCGGTTCGTCCAGAAGGAGGAGGTTTGCCGGACTCACCAGGAGCTTTCCCATAAGGACCCTGCTTCTCTCCCCGCCCGAGAGGACACTGATCTTCTTCAGCGCCAGGTCCCCTTCAAACATCATCGCCCCGCATATCTTTCTGGCGGCCCCCCTGTTGTGGTCGGGATGGACATCCATTATCTCCGCTTCAACAGTATTCGACAGATTCAGACGGTTGATATTCGTCTGCCCGAAGAAGGCGGTCTTTAACTGGGGGTGGCACGCGATCACCCCTCCCGAGGGGTCCATTTCTCCTGCCAGGAGATTCAGAAGCGTAGTCTTGCCCTTCCCGTTCTTTCCGATGATCGCCACACGGTCGTTCTTTCCAATCGCCACGTCCAGACCGCTTATGATCGGTCCCGGCGCACCGTCGTATGCGAAAGACAGCCCTTCGGCTGCAATCAGCTGTTTCCCGGTAAAAGGAGCCGCGTTGAACGCGAAGTCGAGGCTCTGGATATCCGTCAGCTTTTCGCGCCGCTCATGGCGGGCAAGTGCCTTGACGCGCGACTGGACCGCGCGGGCCTTGTTCGCCTGCGCCCGGAAGCGGTTGATGAACTGCTCGATGTCCTTCCTCTTCCGTTCGTCGTTGATGCGGGTCTTCTCGTAGACCTCCTCATCAATAAGGATCTGCTGGTAGAGCTTCTCGGTCGGGCCCTCTATCTTCCTGAGCTTCTGCCGGTGGATGCCCATGGTATGAGTCGTCACGCTGTCCATGAATTCCCTGTCATGGGTAATGATGATCATCTCGTTCGGCCAGGCCCTGAGGAACTTGATCAGCCAGCGGATCGAGACGATGTCGAGATAGTTCGTCGGTTCGTCGAGGAGGAGGAGATTCGGCTCCGAGACGAGCACCTTGGCGAGATTCAGCCGTATCTGGTATCCCCCGGACAACGATGCCGGGTCCGCTTCAAAGTCTGCTGTCGAAAAACCAAGCCCGTGGAGCACGGCGCCGACCTTGTAGCTCTCATCCCTGCCGTCGTCGGTGCGGGGAAGCAGCAGGCAACCCTCGCCGAGGACCGTCTTTTCGCTGAAGGCGATATGTTGTGACAGATGGCCTATCCTATATCCGTTAGGCACTGTGATCACCCCTTCGTCGGCATACTCCTGCCCGAGGATCATCCTGAAGAGGGTCGTCTTGCCGTGGCCGTTCCTGCCTACCAGGCCAACCCTCTCGCCCGCATTGACCGTAAAGTCGATATCGTCGAAGATCACCTGACGCCCATAACTCTTTGATAAACCGTTCACCTGTATCATGATGCAATCTTATATAATAAAAATTCCGAGCCAAAGAAAACCAGCGACCCGGGTCGTCTTTCTCGTGACCCTGCGGCCTCCCTTGAAAAAGACCCGTCATCTATGGGAATGTATAGGAATATGAAAAAAGGGATTTTCATTCTTTTCGTCATCCTTTTCTCCACCGTGGTCTCTGCCCAGAAGACGGGTGAAGTTCAAATGCGCTACAGTGTCCGGGGCAACACAGTGAGGATCGTCTTCGAGGCGTCGGACGACCTGATAAAAAACGCCAACACCATCACGTCCCTGTCGTCCGTGAAGATCGAATTCCCCTACGCGGTCGTGATCAGGAAACAGCAGGAGTTCATCTTCGAAACTGCCCAGAGGGACAGGTTTTTCGGCATCAGTCTGAAGGACGTCGCTGACGTAAAAACATATAAACTCTACTCGCCGGCCAGGATCGTCATCGACCTGAAGACTGCGGCGGGGGCACAGAAGGAGCTCCCTGCTAGACCTGCCGCACAGACGCCTCCCGGGGTGGCGACACCCCCGCCCGCGGAGGTTTCGAAGAAAGCTGCTCCGGCCGGCATACAGGCATTACCGCAGCCTTCTTCTGCACCTTCCGCATCATCCCAGGCCGAGAGGCCACGCAAGATCAGAACCGTCGTCATCGATCCCGGCCACGGGGGATATGAAGACGGCATCGTGGGAGGAGATATGCGCGAAAAGGACATCGACCTCGCGATCGCCCGTGACCTGAGCACTGCCCTCGCCAAGAAGGGACTGATAGTCCACCTCACGCGGAAGGCCGATCAGCCGGTCTCTCTCACCGAGAGGATAGTCTTTGCCTCGGGAAAAAAACCTGATCTTTTTCTGTCTCTTCATGCGTCATCGGGCGACTCCTTTGCGATCTATACCGCCCCGGAGGATACCGGCCCGGACTCGACCGTCAAGGCATACAGTATCTCAGGCCGGCAGACACGACATCTCGCCAGGAGCAGGTCGCTCGCCAAGGCGCTTGCGGCATCATTCAGGAACGAGCTGAAGACCGGAACGGTGCTGCGTCAGCTTCCCCTTCCGGTACTGTATTCCATGGACGCCCCAGCAGTCCTGATCGAGTACCCCTCTCCGGCCACGGTCACCTATGATCAGAAGATGCGGGAACGCGTCGTCAGGGCGCTGGTCGCGGGAATGGCGGCGTATGACGAGTAGGACGACTTTCACCTGGGCCGCGGTCATCGTCCTGCTCCTCGGGCTTGCGGGTGGCGGAGGTTATTACTTTTCACGGAACTTCACGATCACAAAACAACAGAAGGAGGCGGTGGCCCCTGCACAGCAGATGGTACTCCCAGGACAGGAAGATACATTCACCATACAGCTCTACTCCCCTGTGAACGGCCGGATCGAGATGACCGAAAAAGCGGTCCCGAGACGGACCAGAGCTTCTTCGATCGCAGAGGCGGTGATCGAGGAATATTTCCGGCTGCCCATCAACGGGTCGGGGTCGGTGATACCCGCAAATGTGAAACTCCTCGGCCTTTACCGGGATGCGCAGCAGATCCTTTACCTCGATCTCTCCGATGAGGTGAGAAGAAATTTTCATGCAGATGCGCTCTCGGAATATCTCCTGCTGAGAGGGCTCTACGAAACTGTAACGGCGAACATACCCGATATCAGCGATATCAAGATCCTGGTAGAAGGCAAAGAGATCGATACTCTTGGCGGGCATATGCCGTTACGGTATCCGCTGAAAAATTATTTCTCCTACGAGCCTAAGGCGGAAAAGGCCGCACCTGATGAATAGGAAGAACGAGCCTATCGGCATATTCGATTCCGGCATCGGCGGCCTTACCGTACTAAAGGAGATCGTTCGCAGACTGCCGGGTGAAAGCACGATCTATCTCGGCGATACCGCCCGCGTTCCCTATGGCATCAGGTCTCCTGAAACCGTTACCCGGTATTCGTTCGAAAACACCCGTTTTCTTCTTGCAAAGGGGATAAAACTGCTGGTCATCGCCTGCAACACCGCTTCTTCGGTAAGTCTTGACGCCATACGCCGGTCGGTGCCGGCGCCGGTGATCGGGGTGATTGAACCCGGCGCAAGGGCTGCGGCATCAGCCACCCGGAACAAGCGGATCGGCGTAATCGGCACGGATGCGACGGTCAGGTCCAACGCCTATCCGGTCGCCATCAGGTCGATCGACGCCTCCATCGAGGTCTTCAGCCTCGCCTGTCCGCTTTTTGTCCCCCTCGTCGAGGAGGGCTGGACAGAGGGGCCCGTGGCCGAGCTGACCGCCGAGACCTACCTGAAAGAAATCAGACAGAAGGATATCGATACTCTCGTCCTGGGATGCACGCATTACCCCCTTCTGAAGGACATCCTGTCGAAAATCATGGGGCCGGGCGTCAGGCTTATCGATTCAGCCGTCGAGACCGCGGCGGCAATACAGGACACGCTTGAGGCGCAGTCGCTGCTGAGGGAAAGCACCGATCAGGCAGGCAGACAGTTTTACGTCACCGATTCGACCGAGAAGTTCGTGCGCGTCGGAGAACGGTTTCTCGGGAGACAGATAGACTTCATCAGGAAAATCGAACTCGAATCGGAGGTATGACAGATGCGGCCGGACGGCAGACAGGACAATGAGATACGACAGATAAAGATCACCCGTGACTTCATCGGAACGGCTGAGGGCTCGGTCCTCATCGAGATCGGCAATACGCGGGTCATATGCAACGCGACAGTGGAAGAAAGGGTGCCCCAGTTTCTCAAGGACCAGAACAAGGGGTGGATCACCGCCGAATATGCTATGCTCCCGCGCGCGACCCAAGTGCGGACAACGAGAGAATCGTCCGCCGGCCGCGTCGGCGGACGCACCCATGAGATACAGAGGCTTATCGGAAGATCACTCCGCTCGGTCGTCAAGCTCGAACAGC
>JAKAIE010000022.1 GCA_021814475.1 Nitrospirota bacterium | reverse complement strand
CCGTGGCCTCCACCTGGTGCGGCTTTATGCCCAATTCCTTTGCGATAACGGCTATATGATTGTTTTCCATCGTCTCCTCATGGGGTGAAATAATGTAAGACAATTATTGTATCACGCGGAGGGGCAGTGTTAGAACATGTGATATCCAGAGGACGGGAAATGTGATAACTTACTTCCGTTTATCCGGGAATACCTGGAAATACCATCCAAAGGGTGGGATATTTCAAGAGACTTTTGATAACCCACAGACAAGTCCCTGTACCCCTTCCTGCGAAGCAGGGGATTGAGGTAGTTGTGTCTCTCCCCGCCCGGTATTCTACTCCCTCAGGAAGACAGTTGTAAAGAAGGGGCTGTTCATGTATTTGTCGTCGGCGCATCGTCAACGATTGCTTGATAATTCTAAAATGGCAAAAAATGAAATCTCGCCGGCATTATAAGGGAATGTCTATCGGCCCATACATCAATACATCGATCGGTATACCCATTTTATTAATCTTTTCGTTCCCACGAAGTTGTCTGTTGACTTGGAAAGATAATGTTTGAGGAGTTTCATATTGAGAAATATCGAAAAGCAGCCATCCGCGTTCAACTTGGCTACCACTAATATTCTCTACTCCGAGAAGAGGAAGAGAGTTAGACCACGAAGACGAAGAGTCCATTGCATTATATGTAACATTCTCCCGGGTTTTCAACGAAAAAACAGAACTCGTAGGCATTAGATGAAGTTCGTAGCTGGATGTATTATTGATCTCAACGAAAAGTGCATAGAAAATTCCTTTTCTGGGTGACATCGTACTCGAATATTCCGAACGAGCAGGCAAGGAGTCGAAACGATCGATCTTAATAATCTTAACCTTTACAAGGCTGAGTATATCGGCATTTCTTGCCGGTTTTTCATCTGCAACAGGCTGTACTTTTTTTGTGGGTCGTTTAGCGCGGACCGCCCCCCCTATATGAATAACCCCGTCGGCGTCAGTGTATTTCTGGACTTCCGTCTCTGCAAAAACGATGCACGGCAGTAGTAATATAACTGTGGTGACTATTATTCTTTTCATGACGACTGCTCTAATAACTGTTTCCCCATTGGAGATGAAAGGGGTATCATGGTCGGATTTTGACATATCGGACAAGCGTTGTATTTTGTAGTCAAGCGCCAGATGCTATAGATCAAGCCAGGGACAATCATGAATAGCCACAAAACGATCTCAATCCAGAAGCTTCCCTTCGTCACCTTCTTTGGCGTACCTACACTCCGGCAGGCAGTGCAGATGTACTTGCTGTAATCGTATTGCTTGATACTCGGCGTCGCTCCAGCCGGAGCCTGAATATTCAAAGATCCCTCTCCCCGCTTCCATCTCTCATAATCCATCGATGTTTTGACCCACTCCGGAAGTTTTTCTGCCATGATCCCGATCCTCCTTTATGAATGATGAAACATTATACGAATAATGCCGCATGAGGGCAAGAGTCAGAGGAGTATCGCGCCTTTCAGTGACGGCAGATCACTACCCTGAGGCCCAGCATCCTCATCCTCCCCACCACCCAGTCCTTCGAGCGGCTTCTCGCCAGGATCAAGTGCCTTTAGCATCCCCTTTATGGCCTCAATCTTTGTTCGATCCCCCGATCGCAATATTCTTTCAAGCTTCTTTCTCCAAAACAAGGCCTGGCGGTCGCTCGTATCGGCATTCAACAGTAGCGGGCCATCAACCAGTGGCATGTGTGCTGGTTCATCACCGGTCATGACCCACTCCTTCCTGTATTTATAGACATATTCGATTGCCAGCAAAAGTGGCATCGGAGGCTTGATCCTTCCCGTCTCAAGATCAGATAGGAACCTTTGAGAAATACCGATATTCACTGCAAACTTGGTCTGGGATAGCCCTTTCCCAGACCTTATCGACTGAATTCGCTTGCCTATAGTGGCGTGTTTATGCGGTTTTTCTATAGTCATAGTGATATGCGCTATTTTTCTCTTGACATATGTAGTGGTATTCGCTAATGTATCCATAGTTCAGGTAAAACAATTTACCGAAGGAGGACCAAAAAAAATGTTTCTGGGTCACAAACTGTACGACGATCTCGAAAAGCTCATCGGCGCGGAGGCGACGGTAAAACTTGCAGAAAAGCTCGGAGGTGATGTCCATTATTTCCCAACAGTAAGAAAAGATGGAGAAGCCCCTGTCCGATTTGACGGGCTGGATGTCGCTGAGATCAGGACAATGGTGCTCAACCTCCGTCGTCAGGGCAAGTCCGGAACTGATATCGTGAAGATTATAAAAAATACCTATCCCTCTGAACCTAAGAAGTGGGTGAGTAGTTCCGGGATATATCGCTTTTTTGAAAGAGTGCGGCAGGGCAAAATGCGGCACCTTGGCATTGACGACATGTTCAGGGAGATCGGTGAATAACGAAGTCAAGGCAGAGCTTGTCCGGGCGGGCATCAAGCATAACCAGCTTGCACGCCAGCTGCGGGTCAGCAATACGATGATATCCCTGGTCGTCTCCGGGAAGAAGAAGAGCGCCCGGATTCGCCTGGCGATTGCCAAGGCCCTCGGGATGAAGGTCGAAGACCTCTGGCCGAACGGGAACAACAACCATCGGAGGGCAGCATAAAACATATGGATAGAATATATTTTTTTGTCCGGAGGGTCAATGTCTAAGTCATCCCGCAGAATAGTCCAGGCCCAGCTCAATATCTTCGATCTCATCCAGGAGGTTTCACAGAAACAGGCGGAGGCCGCGGCCCATCCTCAGACCGCAGGCAAGGCCAGCATCGACGCAGCTGTCAGGCACCTGATAACAGATGCACTGAAGCGCTGCCTGCTCGATCGTTATGAGGTCGCGGCGAAGATGTCCTCCATCCTGGGCGTGGAAATTACGAAGGCTCAATTAGACAGCTGGTCCGCCGAAAGCAAGGAAAATCATCGGTTTCCCTATATCTACATCGGGGCCTTTTGCCAGGCCTCCGGCTGTAAAGCCCTCGCCCGGTACATGGCTGAACTTTGCGGGGGATATTTCATCGAGGGTGAAGATGCCATCCGCCTGGAGCTCGGGAAGATCGAAGAGGAAAAAGCCGATATCGCTAACCGGGAACGGGCGATAAGGGCATATTTGGAGAGGTTGCATGGGCGCTGATTACGCGGGCCAGGAAGATGCGCTCGCAGAGCTCGCCGGCCTCAGCAATGGGGCCAAGGAATATCTGAACCATCATATCATGAACACTCTGACAGGCATCCTCGGGGCGTCGAAGCTCGGCAGGCATGACATGGTCGAGCAGGGTGTCTGGCATATCGTTGACGATTTCGAAAAGGCCGGGATTCGGCCCAAACTTTCACGGAGGTGGTAATGGAAAGGATTTGTAATGCGGGGTGTGTCTGCGCGTACTGCGATGCGCCGGAGACGTGCGAAAACGCCAGGTGCGAAAAAAGATGCACCGGCGGTGACAGGGCAAAGGATGAGTGCACCAATTTCATGGTCTGGAGGGTGCAAGATGGCAAATACTTATAAACGCATCAAGGCAGTATCGACCGCCGGCGCAATCCTGAAGCTCCTGGCGCAGCAGAAAGAGCCGGTATCGGCGGGGACGATAGGGGAGGCGCTGAAGATCCCGACCCCCACGGTGATGTGTCACCTGGTCACGTTGGAGGAGCTGGGCTTCGTGCAGGGCATCAATGATCACTGGCGGCTGGGATTGGGGCTGGCGCTGATTTATGCGCGGGTGAAGGCGAATGTCGAGGCGGAGCAGATTAAGGCAGTAGAGACACTGAATCAGCTTAATGGAGGGGAGTAGGCATGAGAAAGCCAAGAATTAAACATTCTGAGGAATACGTGAAGGAGGCCGATGCCCTTTTAAACGCGGCGAGAAAAAGCGCGAAGGAGACCGTGAGGCTCCTCCACGAGTTCAGCAAAGTAATCGGGCGGATGAAGAGATCGTCAGAAAAGAGGCATGGCCATGGCAAATAAATCTAAGGCGGACAAGGTAACGGACGCGGATATGATATTCGCCAATAACATGGAAAAGATTGCCCATGACAGGGCAGAGAAGATCTACGGCGATCAGATAGCGAAGCTGAAGCAGGAAATTGAAAACACCGCCCACATGGTGCAGGGTGCAACAATGATCAAAGTGAAAGACGCGGATGAAGCTCTAGCCCGTCTTACGAAGATCATGGCATTGCGCCGCATGAAGGAAGCCCTCAAAATGGAGGGAAAGTGGACCGCCTTCTGTGAATCCAACGGATTTGATGTCAAAAAAGCTGATTACGAGATATCCAAAGTCGGGGAAGTCAAGGACGAAGCACTCCTAAAATTCGGAGTAGCCTTTGGGTATGAAATCAATAAAATCAAGTACATAACAGGGCCGGACTCCGAACGGTTAGGAGTCGAGGTGCTTGACGGGACGATTGTTTACGAGGGGCAGGAGATCCCGCTTGCCGAGGCTCCTGCGCTTGTCGAGGACCTGAAAGACAGGCTCAAAAAGGAAAAAGAGGAGCGGCAGGCCGAGAAAAAGACCCATGAACGCCGCATGGCGGACGAGAAGAAACATATCTTGAAGCTGGAAAAAGAGATCGCAAAGTTCGAGAAGTCTGCTCGCGAAAAGGGCCTCACCGCTGAGGAGGACGCCTTTCTCCAGCAGATGGAGAACCTCCGGACACAGTTCGACGGTTTCTACCTCATGAACCTGGACCCGGAGAAGATGGATCTGACCCCGGATTCCCCGGCCCGCATGAGGGCGGCCCTGATATCAAATCTTCAATATCTGCGGTCGCAGATCAACGCCGCATACGACACCGCGCTCGAGACCTTTGGAGATCCTTCGATGTTCCCCGAGGAAGTCTACCGGCCGGGGACGGCGAACTAGCCATGTCCTGGAAGATCGACTTCACCCGCGAGTTATCGGCTGCTCACAACGGCAGCAGGGCACAGATCCTTGAGCGCTACGAGCGCATGACCGGCCACAGCCGGCAGCATCTGTATCGCATCGCAAAGGAGCACGGCTGGACCAGCGGGAAGAAGTCGAGGGCGGACAAGGGAGAGAGAACCAGCGGGATCACCAAAGAGCAGATCACCTACGTCGCGGGCCTGATGTCAGAGTCGGCCCGCGAAAACAAGGGCGTGATCATGCCTGTGGAACGCGCACTGGAGATCGCGATGGACCCCCGGAACGGCATCATCGAACCGGGGTCCATCAGCGTCGCCAGGATGCAGGAGATCCTCCGCGAACAGCAGCTGAACAAGGCGGCGCTCGATGCGGATACGCCATACACGCCGATGCGCAGCCTGCACCCGAACCACGTGCATCAGATCGACGCCTCGGTCTGCATCCAGTACTACCTGCGCAACGGGAAAACCGCGCTCATCGACGAGCGCGACTTCAATGATAAGAAGCCCCAGAACATGGCGAAGATCAAGACCCGCCTCGCCAGGTATATCCTCACCGATCACTTCTCCGGGGCGTTCTATCTGAAGTATTACCTGGCCGACGGCGAGTCCTCGGCCACACTGTACGACTTCATCACCTCGGCCTGGGCTCACAAGCAAAACGATCAGTACCCTTTCAGGGGCGTGCCATTCCTCATACTGTGGGACGCCGCCTCGGCCGCAAAGGCAAAGGCTATGCAATCGTTTATTTCAGGCCTCGGAATTTCCCTGCCGCCGGGTATGCCTCACAATCCCCGCCGCCAGGGAAGCGTCGAGACAACGCAGCAGATCGTGGAGCGCTGGTTCGAGTCCGGCCTCCGCTTTAATCCGGCCTTCTCGGTCGAGCAGCTCAACGAATGGGCTATAGACTGGACGATCAAGCATAACGCAACGAAGGAGCACAGCCGCCACGGCATGCCGAGAACAACATGCTGGATGCTGATCACCCAGGAGCAGCTCCGGGAGCTGCCTTCTGTAGAGATCCTCCAGGATCTCTACGCGAACCCCGAGAAGGAATGCACCGTATACGGCGACTATTCGATCAGCTTCAGGGGTGAGAAGTACGAGGTGAAGCACATCCCGGGCCTCTATAGGGGCGCAAAGGTGCAGGCGATTCTTAAGCCCTTTGAGTGGCCCGCAATCGAAGTGCTGCATGCCGAGAAGGTCTACGCTTGCCAGCCGATAACGGTCCTCCCGGCGATACAGGGCGGGTTCCGGGCAGACGCCGCAATCATAGGCCAGACCTTCAAGTCCCAGCCCGAGACGATGACGCAGCAGGGGCAAAAGGAGATCGAGAACTATGCCTATGGCGAGACCCGGACAAAGGAGTCGATCCCATTTGCCGGAGTCCAGGTCATGGGCGGGCAGGCCGATCAGCTCGGCAACGTCTCGTTCATGCCGAAGCGCGGCACCGTGATCGAGGTGGACAGGTCGATCGCCGATGCGGAGATCCCAATAGCGGAACTTTTCAAGCGAATCCTGCAGAACGGCGTGCAAATGACAAAGGACCTGAATCAACAGCTGCGGACCGAATACGGCGGCAGCATCAGCAAATCAAAGGCAGAGGAGGTGATAGCGCAACTACAGGCAGGTGTCTGGCAGGCCGGAGGGTCTGCCGGAGAGGGTGAAGGGCAGCAGGCGGCAGCAGTATAACCCCCCCCTGCTCCCCTCCCGAGAGGGGACTTTCAGCAGGTGGGGATCTTAATCGGAGGTGAGGCAATACGTATGAACAGGATAACGGCGCTGAGGGAGAAGTTCAGGTCAATCGTCTTGAAGGATCTGATCCTGGACTGCGGTCTGATACAGGCCGAACTGGCGCGCATCAGCGGCGCACATCGCGCAACGCTGAACGTCTGTATCAATCGCGGTTATATCCCCCAGATAGCGGGTTTCAAAACCCGGATCGAGGAGTACATATCAACACTGTCTGAGGCTATGGCATGGCTGAAGGATCGGGGGCTGCCGCTGCAGGCGATCTGGAAATATTCGGCAGAGGGCACGAAGGTCAAGAGCAAGCCGCGGGGCTGGGCCGGCAGGTCCGGAAGCTTTCAGAGCGCAATGGTGCCGGGAGACCCCGGAGAAATCAATCAATCGGAGGTGAGTGAATTGTTGAGAGGAGACACACTGAGACATTTCAAGATGTTCCGCAGCCCCTTCACAAACGACATCAGGGACGTGGCGGACATCTACATGTCGGAGGAACACAGGTATATCGCGGAGGCGATGATGGATGCCGCGAAGCATGGCGGCTTTCTCGCGGTGATCGGAGAGGTCGGCGGCGGCAAGTCCGTCATCCGGAAAAAGGTGGTCAGCGAGCTGGCAAAGGACGATAACTCCAGGGTGATCTATCCCCGGATGATCGACAAGACGAGGATCAGCGCATCGAGCCTCTGCGATGCGATCATCATGGACCTCAGCGACGAAAAGCCGAAGGCCAAGCTCGAACAGAAGACCCGGCAGGTCGAGGCCCTGTTGAAGTCGCGCAGCAAGGCAGGCTGCCATGTCTGCCTGATGATCGAAGAGGCTCACGACCTGACGGTCCGCGTGCTGAAGTTGCTGAAAAGGTTTTATGAGATCGAGGATGGGTACCGCAAGTGCATCGGCATCATCCTGATCGGCCAGCCGGAACTCGGTGCACTGTTTAACGAGGCCGATCACTACGACATGCGCGAGGTGATCAGGCGCTGCCAGGTGGCAGAGATCCGGGGCCTCAACGGCAACATGAAAGACTACCTGCAGCTGAAGTTCAAGCGGATCAACGTCGAGTTGAAGGCCGTGATGACGGACGAGGCGATCACCGCCCTGGGCAACAGGCTGATGGACAAGGACGAGCGGGGCCGGAAGGTCAGCAACGCCTACCCGCTTACGGTGAATAACTACGTCATCCGCGCCATGAACGCCGCGGCCGACATGGGCGAGGCCCTGGTCACTGCTGAAGTGATCATGGGGCTCTAAAGGAGGATCGAGATGCAGAAACAGAAGAGTCCATCTGCCAGACAGAGCGATTTTAGGGTGGTGGGTGTCGGCATGTCAGTGAAATGCCCGGCGACGGGCGAACTGATGAGGCTGTCAACGTGCCAGGTGAACATGAAGGTTAAAAAGCTCTGGCAGTGCCGGGGCTGTCAGGAGGCGGCATGAGGCGGGAGCTCATCGTCTGCGACCAGTGCAAAAAGGCCGAGGTCAAACCGGGCGGCTACCTGGCGAACATACTGATGCTCGGCAGAACGGTGGTGTCAATGTCCGTGACGCAGTATGGCTCTGATTGCGATACCGGGGCCTTCGAGTTCGCCTTCTGCGGGAAAGAGTGCCTTATTAAGCGGGTTCACGAGGCGACCGACAAGCTGGAGATATTGGGCGGGGATGCAGGAACATCCGCCGCCCATGAGACAACACACATGAGGAGGTGTGCATGAAACAGTATATCATTTCCGCCGTCTGGGAAAACGAAGACAGACGAGAACTGGTCATCGGCATAGCTCAGGGCGTAGCCCTCGCTCTCTGCTGCTGGCCCGCAGCCCTGCTCATGTTCGCGTGCTGGGAAATCATAGGAGGAAGATAATGGCAAGACTCAAACCGAAGAACACCATCACAACGCGCCCGCAGGCGGAGGCGGCGATGTCGAAGCTCAACGAGATAGACAGGCAGCTCGCCGCCTGGGATCTCGACGAGGCGGACGCAATAGCCTCCGTGCGGCAGCACCACGCCGACCTGCAGCGCAAAGGCGGCCGTCCCGGCCTGGAGGCCGAGAAGGCCCTCCTGATCAAGGAGATCGAAGCCTGGGCCGATGGCGACAAAGAACGCTGGGAGAGGAAGACACAGGAGACCCCCTTCGGGTCCTTTGGCTTCCGCGTATCCCAGCCGGCGGTGGCGCTCGTGAAGAAGATCGCCTCGAAGTTCGACGCGGCGCTGATCCTTCTTCAGGAGAAGCTTCCGCAATACGTGCGCGACGTGCCCCAGATCGACAAGGAGCGGATCCTCGCCGATGAGAGATCCGAAGCCCTCGACAGCGTAGCCCTGGCGAAATGCGGGCTCAAGGTAATACAGGATGACGAGTTCTGGGTCGAGACAAACGCGAGCAAGGACCTCGAAGCCGCGGCAAAGAAACTGAGGGCGGCATGAAAAAGATAAGCCGCGCTACGGCGAAGACACCGAGACCGTGTCCATATAGGGATGGAAGATGCGGCACATGTCCGGGACTCACAAAGGGATGTATCTGGGTAAATACGAAAGGAGAAAAAGCATGACAACGAAGGAACTCGCAGTGGCAGTGGCAAACGAGAAAGGCTCACCGATCGCAGCGGCAAGGGAGGACGTGAATATGGTAATCGATTGCATCGCCCGGGCGATCGCAAAAGGCGAGGACGTGAAAATCAGCGGACTCGGTACCTTTAAGGTGAAGACCTCTGCGGCCCGCAAGGCGCGCAATCCGAAGACCGGGGAGGAGATCCAGATCCCGGCGAAGAAGGTTGCAAAGTTCATTCCGGCAAAAGAGCTGAAGACGAAGCTCCAGGGATAGGCCGAAATACCCCACATTGTGGGGTATCGCACCGTGATGCGGTGCCTGATGAGGCCATGAATAACGAACAACTTCAAATGAACTTCGACGGACCTGCAGAACTCACCGAGATCGAGCGGAAGGTCCTCTCCCTGATACAGCGCGGCAGGCAGAACGCGATCAGTATGCCGGCGCTGGCAACCGCATGCGGGATCTCCACGCGGGAGCTGCAGCAGATCATTCAGTCACTCATCAACGAGCGAGGCGTCTTCATCGCCTCGGCAACCGGCCGGAATCACGGGTATTACATCCCCGAGACGGCCGAGGAATACCGCGCGGCGGTCGATCAACTGAAGCACCGGATCATCAGCCTCGCCCGGAGAATCCGCGCGATGGACCGGGCGGCGTATGAAGAGATATTCGGGCAGGGAAATATATTTCAGGAGGTGAAATAGTGGCAACGAACAGGAAGCCGTGCAGCACGAAAGGATGTAAACAGGGGAGATTGAAAGAGGGGCTCTGTTTCAGATGCTATAAGGCGAAACATGGGGTGCCTCCATACGCGTGCAAGCATGATGGCTGCAATAAAACAGCCGTCCGGGGCGGGCTCTGCATGAAGCATCGGCGGGGTGCTGCCCAGGTTGAGGAACAAGAGGAAGCAACCCGCGCTGAAACGCCCAGGCGCAAGCCGATCATGATCTCGGACCGGAGCGAGTATATCTCCGCGCTGAAGCGGCGAAGGGCCGAGTTGATGGAGGAACTCTCGATGATCAATACCTCTCTCCGAGTCGTCGAGGAATTCACGAGGTAGACCATGAAAACCATCGACGCCACACAGATCAAACTGATCCACATAGCGAAGTCAAAGCTGCAGCTCAGCGATCAGGAATACCGCGATCTGATCGTCAGATTCACGCCGACAAGCTTCGATATCGACCCTGACAAGCCCAGCTGCAAGGCGATGACATATCAGGAGGCGCATGACCTGATCGAACACCTGAAGACGCGGGGATTTAAGCTGGTCCCGAAGAGGCGGGAAGAGGCTCAGCGCAAGCCCTACAACTGGGAAAAGAAGCCGAAGCCCGGGCACTATCCGAAACAGCGGGAAGAGATGTATATCCCGAAATTGCCCACTGCCTGGCAGATCGGCATGATAGAGTGCCTGCGCGACGACTGCGTCTGGCACGTCACAGACGGCTTCCGCCGCTGGCTGGAAAAGTACCTCGGCAGGCAGCTCGAAGAGGGCAAGGCCTGGAGGACGCTGATACATACCTCAAAAGAGGCACAGTACGTCATAGAGGCCCTGAAGGGCATGAAGGCACGTCAGGCCCGGACCGCGGTTGCAAAGGCCGACACGGGCGAGCAGATGCGCCACGACGGGGCAATGACAGGAGGACATAGCAGATGGTAGTCGACCCCCAGAGACAGGCCTGGTGGCAGGAGTTGCGCTCGCTCGAAAACGGCAATCCCTGCTGCCAGGCGTTGAAGAAGGCTATCGCTGATGACCTGAAAACCTGGACGCTCTATGATAAGAGCGGTCGGCCATTGCTTCGGGCCGAAATCAACTACTGCCCCAAATGCGGGAGCCCGGTCCGTTGAACTGGCTCGACACCCTCCGCATTGAGGATCTCCCGGAGATCTATCAGGAGATCGCAGAGAAAATGTCCCTGGAAATTGCCGTCCAGCTCTCGGAGATCCTCGGCGGGAGCCAGCCATATTTCCCGCAGACCGAGACTCTCTTTTCGAAAACGAAGAAACGGTATATAATCGCCCATTTCACCGGCAACAACCATGCCGAACTGGCGCAGGCCACGGACCTCTGTGTCCGTGAAGTCTATCAGGTGCTGAAAGAGCACCGCGAACGGCGTCAGCCCGGCCTTTTCCCCACAGCAGCAGACCTCTAAAAACTTCTGAATAATTCAAAGGACTGAGATTCCCCCTATGCGTACTATGTATGCATGTCATTTCTTTTCTCCATAGAAAAGAACACTAGCCAGGCGGCGGGGCTCACCTCCGTGCCGCCTGGCGTCCTCTTTTCGATATCCCCCACACGTGCAGCACATACACATGGGCGGTTAGGCGGCTCGCTTGCCTAGCCGCCCGACACCCGAAATCGACAGCCTCATCCGCCAGACGGCTCAGAAATACGGCATCGCCTATGAGCTGCTCTATTGCCAGGTAAAACAGGAATCCGGATTCAATCCCCTTGCCGTTTCCCGTTGCGGAGCACAGGGACTGCTACAGATCATGCCGGACACCTGGAATGATCTGACCGGCAAGCGCCACGGCGCACCGATCACAAATGACATATACGACCCCGAGCACAATCTTGAATATGGAGCCAGGTACCTGAAGAGGCAGTACACCGCAGTCAAGCGCCAGATAACCCTCATGCCGAAGGCGATCCCTGATTTCAAGGGAGGTCCTGCAAAACAGGTCGTCAACGAATGCACTGAGGACGATTATTGGAGGCTCGGTCTTGCGGCCTATAACGGCGGCCTCGGTTATATCCTCCGCGCCACGAATATGTGCATCGGCATAGGCCGCCCTGATTCCCTGCCTATGTGCTGGTCAAATATCGCCATCTGCCTGACCGATCCCGGCTGCAAGGTCATGGGCGAGCATCCGGACCATGCTCAGATCATCCATTATGTCGAAACGATATGGACAAATTACGGGGGTATGATCTGATGAAAACGGTTCTATTGCTGGTTGCACTCCTACTTGCAGGATGCGCCTCGGTCAGTTCCACTGAATACATCGCGCGCGTCGATGGCAATCTCTGGCGCGGAAGCCGCCAGTCGGATCTGTCGCAGCTCAATCAGTTCGGGAAGGTAATAAATCTTGAGGGCCAAAATGAATATGTGAAGGCCGAACTGCTTTACGCCGATGCTCACGGCATTGCCTGGCACCATTATCCCCTTTCTGAATCTCCATTCATCCGCCCCAGCGTCGAAACGCTGAGGGCCATAGTCGCCGATATAGAGAGCGACCCGGGTGTGAAGACTTTCATCCATTGCCGCCGCGGCAAAGACCGGACAGGTTTTGTAGTTGCCCTCTATCGCGTACTGGTCGATGGATGGGAGATAGACGCGGCATACGAAGAGGCGGTCGATTACGGCCATGCCTCGCTCTATTATGCCTTTTGGAAACCTGTGCTCTACAAAGCAGAAAAGGGAGGTATCTGATGTTTAATTCGCTTTTGATAAGGCTGATCGGCTCCGTAGCCAGCCGACTGGACGGCTACAAGACAAAGATAGGCGGGTTCGGTTTCATTTTGCTGGGGCTGCTGGGCATAATCCGCATCGTAATTCCGGACCTGACACAGCTGCCGGCAATGACGATGGAGGCATCGCTGGGACTCATCAGCGCCGGGATAACCGCGCTCGGGCTGGGAGGCAAAGCCGAAAAACAGACCCTGGCTATCCGTGAGCAGACCGCCGCAGTGATTGCGGCCTCGGGATCCGCCTCTGCCGTGGGAATTGAGAAAACAGCGCCCTCAGATGGCTGATCAGACGCCCGGCAGCCGCTGGGATAGGTTAATGGAAAGCCTCGGGATCGGGGCCAAGAGGCTGACGGTCCCGGGGATATTACAAATCAGAAGCGACGGCGAGGTGACGATCCTCGACATAACCGTCAAGAAAGGGAAAAACTGATGACAAGAAAAGGACTCATGACATTACTCCTCACGACACTGTTTGTTATTGCCGCCTTCGCCACCTCATTTGCGGCTGACGGACCTCCGGCAACCCCGAATGATGCCCTGCAGCTCTCCGGCATCAACCTCCAGGGCGACACCGCATACCTGGTGAGAGGGAAGGCCCTTGCCGTGGGCGTCGGAAGCGACGTGGCCACAATGTATGACGGCCTGCTCACTGTCAGAGTTGAGGCGATCGCCCCGCAGCAGACACAGCAAAATGACGGTGTCCTTTTCGTCGGCATGGGGCCGATGATCAATATCCCAAAGCTGGTGACCCGACTCGGAGGCCAATGGACGGCCGGTGTGATCAATCCATCGTTCGGCGTCATGCCCTTATACGACTTCCGGGCGGGCAAAATCGATGCCGGTCTCGTCGTCTCGATCATCCGGGTGACGTTCTGAGGTAAATGATAGTGACGCCCGCGGAACAGACAGCCCTGATAAGCGCCCTGCTGACCCTGTTGAACAAGTGGCCGGTATGGGCGAGCATCCTCGTCGTCATAGTGATAGGGCCATGGGTTGCACAGGGCATCTCCCTCCGCATCATCGAAAGAAACCAGGAGCGCAGGTTCAATGAGGTCGTCAGTGCGATGCAGCTTGCGAACAAAGAGTCTGAGGCCCGGTATGCGAACAATATCAAGCTGGTGGAGTTCGCCGAGCAGATCGGCAAGGACTACAAAGAGCTGGCGCTCATGGTCAACACCGCCTTGACGACCCTGACGGAGCTGATCAGGAATAACCTGTACTGCCCGCTGGTGAGAAAAAGCGTCCAGTCGGAGACTATCGAAATAAATCAGAGGAGGGGTGAATGAGCAGGCTGGAACTGGAAGGTATGCTGCACCGGCTGAGGGCTGAAAGATTCGAGCTCACAACCCGGGCAGACGCAAAGATCAAAGGGATCAAGGCCCTGCTGAATATGTCCGCGATCACCCCTGTGGATGAGATCGACATCGAAGGCGTGCATGCCCTGGCAGCCGAACTGCTCGCGGTAAAGCAGCAGATGCTCGAAAATCTCGGCAAGGCGAAAAAGATCGAGAAGGAAATCAACGGCTGATGGGCGCACCCCACACAAAGACCAGGCGGCACAGCAAGGTCGATCAGCTCCCGGCGGAGCTGCAGTCTGCTGTCGATCGCCTGCTCATTGAGGGGGCCACTTATGAGGAGATCGAGACCTTCCTTAAAGAGAAAGGCCACGAGATCGGGAAATCTTCCATAGGCCGTTATGGCAAGCGCTACCTGAACTTCTACCAGCGGGTGCGCATGATAGAAGACCAGGCAAAGCAGATCAACAGCAACGCCGGCGAAGGGCTCAGCCTCGAAGAGGCAGCGTCGAAGGCCTTCACCAGCGAGGTGCTCGACACCCTGATCGATATCGGCATAGACAAGGAAAAAGGGGCAAAGCAGCTGCCGAAGCTCATGCTGGCCTTCTCCGCGCTCCAGTCGTCTTCCGTCTCCCGCGAGAAGTTCAAGGCGGACATCCAGCGCCGCGTCATAAAGACCGCCGAGGACGTCACCAAGCTCGCGAAGAAGAATGGCCTGTCCGACGACACCGCCGCGCAGATCCGCGAGAAGATCCTCGGCATTGGTAAATGAGGGGCAAATGAGCATAGACGAACTTAAAGGCCACGAAGACGGCGTACTCCTGGACTATCAGAAGGAGTGGATCGCCGATCCTGCCGACGTCAAGATCTGCGAGAAGTCTCGCCGGATCGGTCTGACCTGGGGAGAATCAGCAGACGACGCCCTGACAGCTGCCAGCCAGTCCGGCATGGACGTCTTCTATATCGGCTACAACAAAGACATGGCCCGGGAGTTCATCGACTCCTGCGCCTTCTGGTCTCGGCACTATAACCTGGCATCGTCTGAAGTTGAAGAGTTTCTATTCAAGGATGACGAAGACAAGGATATCCACGCCTTCAGGATCGACTTCGCCTCCGGCTTTAAGATCCTTGCCCTTTCGTCAAGGCCTTCGAATCTCAGAGGCAAGCAGGGCATAGCGGTAATCGATGAGGCCGCGTTCCATGACGACCTCCAGGGCCTGATCAAGGCGGCCATGGCCTTCCTGATGTGGGGCGGCAAGGTCCGGATTATCAGCACGCACTTCGGCGAGGCAAACGCCTTCAACGAACTGGTCAGCGATATCCGCAAGGGAAAGTATCCGTACAGTCTGCACCGCATCACGCTCGATGACGCACTTGACGACGGCCTCTACAAACGCATCTGCCTGGTCCTGGGCAAAACGTGGACCCCGGAGGCAGAGGCTCAGTGGCGGCAGGCTCTCATCGACTCATATGGCGAGCACGCGGACGAGGAGCTCTTCTGCATTCCGTCGAAGGGCAGCGGGATCTATTTCACCTCGGCCCTGGTCGAGTCCTGCATGGACGATCAGCTCCCTGTCATCAAATGGACCTGCCCGGCGGGCTTTGATCAGCTGTCGGACGATGTCAGGGTAAAGGACTGCCAGGACTGGATAGACGACAACCTGACCCCGCTTTTAGAAAAGCTGGACCCGACCCTCGCTCATTACTTCGGCGAGGACTTTGCCCGCGATCTCGACCTCACTGTCATCAAACCCGGGGAGAGGTTGCAGAACCTGAGCCTGAAAGTGCCGTTCGTGGTCGAGCTGCGGAACGTGCCCTTCCGGCAGCAAGAACAGATCCTTTTCTCCCTGGTAGACCGACTCCCCGATTTCAGGGGCGGCGCAATGGACGCCAGGGGCAACGGACAGTATCTGGCCGAGGTCGCGATGCAGCGATATGGTGCATCCAGGATCCAGCAGGTCATGCTCTCCCGTCAATTCTATCTTGACAATATGCCGAAGTACCGGGTGAGGTTCGAGGATAAGACGATATCCCTGCCGAAGGACTCCGAGATACTCGACGATCATCGGGCCGTCCGGCTCGACAAAGGCATCCCGATGATATCAGACGCCCGCAGGGCAGGATCGGAAGGCGGCAAGCGCCACGGCGACGCGGCAGTCGCCGGGATGATGCTGGTCTACGCGGCGAACAACTCAACCGCCGGCCCTATCGAGTTCGAGGCTGCTGGAGATCGCCGCTCGTCATCGAGGATGGAGGGCTATCTATCATGACCGGAAAGCTTTATGTCTTCATCGGAGCAGATAGCCATGGGAAAAGACTTTATGCTAATCGCGGTTGCTCGCACTGCGGAGGCCGGGGAAGCATCGGCGTCAATACGACAACCGGTCAGTTTCTCGGTTGCCGCTGCTTGAATACCTGTGACCTTCCGATCAACTGGGTTATCCTCCCCCGGAGGGCTGCATGACGCATCGCTCAAAACGCCCCAGGATCAACGAACGGACCCCCGGCATGAGCAAAGAGTCGGGGGTAAGGCCGGAAGCGGCTCGTAAACGGTTTATAAACGTGTTTACGGAGGTGTCTGATGGCGCTGCTTGATCAGTTTGGCAAGGAGATTCGGTCGAACCGTCCCATAACCGACGAAATCGCGGGGGCCGAGAAGGATATTTTCAGGGATTATATCGGCAATATCCAGCTCAACCCCGACAGGGTCCTGAGATCCGAAGGCGCTGGCAAGGGCATCGAGCTCTATGAGGACCTTCTCCGGGATGCGAAGGTCGGCGCCACGCTCCAGACCAGGCGGCTGGCGATCACCGGCAAGGAGTGGCAGGTCGACCCTGCAAGCGATAAGCGCCAGGACGTCAAGATCGCCGACTATGTCAGCCAGGTGATGAAGGCGATCAACCTCGACGCCTATCGCCGGGCCGCTCTCTCCGGCATCGTCCTGGGATATAAGCCATGCGAGATCATGTGGGATTATTCCGAGGGAGATGTCTTCATCTCGAAGATTATTCCCCGGGCATCGCGGAGGTTCACCTTCGGCCTCGACTGGAAGATCCGGCTGCTCACGCTCAATGATATGATCGAGGGTGAGGTGGTGCCCGACCGGAAATTTCAGGTCTTCGTCAATCCCTCGGACAACGGCTCTCCTTACGGCGACGGTCTCGGCCGCATGCTTTACTGGCCTGTCTGGTTCAAAAAGAACGTCATAAAGTTCTGGATGATATTCGCAGATAAGTTCGGATCCCCGACTGCGGTCGGGAAATACCCGGTCGGCACGACGAAGGAGCAGCAAACCGCCCTCCTGAATGCACTCGAGGCGATACAGCAGGAATCCGCAATCAAGATCCCGGACACGCTGCAGGTCGAGTTCCTCGAGGCTCAGAGAACCGGTAGCATTGACACTTACGACAAGCTCTGTCAGTTCATGGACCGGCAGATCGCGATGATAATGCTCGGCCACACGGGCAGCTCGGAAAGCGAAGCAGGCAAGCTGGGCAATGATCAGGAGGCGCGGGACATCCGGCAGGATTACATCAGGTCAGACGCGGACCTGCTCTGTGAGAGCGAGAACAATCAGCTGGTCCGCTGGATCTGCGACTACAACTTCCCCAGCATCACGCGCAACGGTTATCCGAAGGTGTGGATCAAGGCGGCCCCCGGGGAAGATCTCAAGGCCCTCGCGGAAAGGGACAAGACGATCGTCGTCGATATAGGCTTGCCGGTCAGCGAGCAGTATTTTTACGATACCTATGGTATTCCGCAGCCACAGGAAGGCGAAGCGGTTGTAAAACCGGCACCGAAGGCTGCCGGTCCTGCTGCAGGGCTCCAGGATATGCCCCAGGCGGCAGCGGGCTTCAGCGATCACGTCTGCTCATGCGGCAAACATCACGAATTTGCCGCCGGAGATCCTTCGGCCGAATGGGTGTCCAAATACATGGACGCACTCGCCCCGGAACTCTCAGGAGCCCAGGAGTCGGCACTCAAAGGGATCGAGGCCTGGCTGAAGTCACTGGATGCGCCACCGCCGGTTGAGGAGTTCACCTCGCACATCCACGGCATCCTGGGTGACGCGTATTCGGGCATCAACACATCTGCGATCGCCGACACGGTGGCGGAGATCTATATGGGCCACGTTGTGGCCGATGCCCTCGGCATTGCAAAGAGCGCCTTCGGTGGGGCTGACCTCCGCGCGATCGACTTCCTATCCAGGATGGACAGCATGTACGTCTCGAAGTGGATACAGAACCCCGATGCAGTGGCAACGGTCAAGGATTTCCTGACAGCTCAATACCATGAGGGTGGCGCTAACATCTTCGGCCGGACCGATCCCGAGAGCATCCAGCAGTTCCGGGACCTCTTCGGCCAGAAACTCAGCGACCTCTCGGACATGCAGGTCCAGCGGATAGTCGACACATCAGTCCAGCGGACTCGCAACTGGGCGACCACGTCGCAGCTGCATAAGGCGGGGATCACCGAGATCCAGGTCATAGAGCCCACGAACGAATGCGACTTCTGTAAGGCGATGAATGGCAGGGTGATAAGCGTGGGCAATGCGTTCAGCAAGATGCAGGAGCAGATGCAGATGACCCCGGATGAATATGCGGCCGATCTGAAAGACAATGTCCCAACGGTCGGCAACGTCCAGGACTTCGTGGATAGCGGCCTGCTGCCGCCCTATCATCCCCACTGCCACGGCAAAGTCGTAAAGAGGGTCCGGTAATGGAAATCAGGATCACGACCACTCCGGCACTGCAGGACCTTATGGCCCGGCTTGGCAGCGACGTGCAAGAGGGAATCCACGCGGGCCTCACGAACTTGACAGCCGAGATCGAGGCACGGGCAGTCAAAGCCACTCCAGTCAAAACCTCAAACCTGGTCAACTCGATCACCTCCTTCGTAATCGGCAATCAGGGCGTCATCAGGGCGACCGCTCCTTATGCCTCATTCGTCCATGACGGCACAGCCCCTCATATCATCAGGCCGAAGAATAAAAAAGCCCTGGCATGGCCGGGCGGCGGGCATCCGGTCAAGGGCGTGAAACATCCAGGCACAAAAGGGAAGCCCTTTTTCGATATAGCGGTCAGCCAGATCGACCCACAGAAGGCCTTCGGCGAGGGCATACAGAATTTTCTGACACAGAGAGGATGGTGAATATGTGGATACCTATTTTTAAGGCAGGCACGCATACGGACAGCGCAGGCGACACCCAGACTTGGACGGAGCAGGACCTCGACAGGATCGCGGCCTATGATCCGGCAAAGCATGAGGCCCCTGTGGTGATCGGGCATCCGAAGAGCAACGCCCCTGCCTATGCCTGGGTAGAGGCTGTCAAACGTGAGGGCTCGATGCTCTACATGAAGATGAAGGACATAGCCCCGGAATTTTCCGACATGCTCAAACGAAAGCTGTTCAAGAAACGTTCGATATCGCTCTATCCGGACGGCTCGCTCAGGCATGTCGGGTTTCTCGGAGCGATGCCGCCTGCGGTCAAGGGTCTGCCGGATGTCGCCTTTGCCGACGACGGCGGTGCAACGATTGAGTTCATGGATAACGAAGACGTGATCGTAAGAGGCGTATTCCAGAGGCTCAGGGATTTTTTGCTGAGCAAATGGGGCCCCGATGCAGCAAATAGCGTAGTTACCCAGGGCGATCTGGATGAACTGCTCCAGAGCGCAATGGAAGACGAGCAGGAAGACTCCGGCATGATGCCGACGATGTCGGAGGCAGAAAAATTCAAACGCGGCTTAAAAACCGGAAAGGAGGAGTACAAGATGAGTTTTTGGGAAAGGTTGAAAAAGAGGCTTGCCGAAAAAGGGATAAGCTTCTCGGAGTTGTTCGGATCGGAGACGCCGCCTGTGCTGTTCACGGAGGGTGACGTGCAGACGAAGATCGACTCGGCGGTCGCGACTGCGGTGAAGGAGAAGGAGGCCGAGTTCAGCGAAGGTGCAAAGAGGAAGCTGGCGGAGCTGCAGACGAGGGAGGAGGCCCTCAGGCAGAAAGAGGCGGCCACAAGGAAGGCAGGTATCACCGCCTTCTGCGAGGACCTCAAGAAGAAGGGGATCCTCACTCCGGCTATGGACAAGCTGGGCATGGGTGTGACCTCCTTCATGGAGCAGATCGCCTCAATCGAGACGCCGATCGAATTCGGCGAGGGCGATGGCAAGGGCAAGCAGACGCCTCTGGAGTTCATGCAGGCGTTTCTCGGCGGTCTGCCGAAGGCCATTGAGTTCGGAGAGGTGGCCGGTGCAGGGAAAGAGGCAGTCCCGGCAGGATCGACCGCGGGAGAAAAGCTCGATGCCCTGGCAAAGAAGAAGATGGCGGAGAACAAGGACCTCACCTATAGCAGGGCATTTTCAGAGGTCCAGAGCGAAAACAAAGAACTCGCGGCCGCATACGCCGATGAGCTCGCAGGATAAGGAGGAGAAATGTCGCTGGACAACAAAATACTGGACATTACATTCGCGGCGGATGAGGACCTCACCGCAGATCAGTTCAAGATCGTCGTGCTCGATGCCACATCGGGCCAGGTGAGACGGCCGAACGCTGCCACGGATATTCCGCTCGGCGTGCTCCAGAACGCGCCGAATGTGGGCGAGGCGGCGGTGGTAAGGGTGATCGGCTGTGGCGGGATCTCGCTGGTGCAGGCAAGCGCGGCGCTCGGCATCGGCACGATCGTCGGCATGACATATGTCAGCGCGACGGACGGAGGGAAGGCGCAGGCTGCAGTCACAACGCAGTACCCTGTCGGAGTGCTCTTGTCTGCAAGCGCGAACGCCGATGAGCTCTGCTCGATGCTCATGACTCCGCTTACGGTCAAGGCATAAGTAAGAAATAACAGGAAAGGAGAAACGAAATTATGGCAGTACAGAGAGACGCACGAGGCATTATGATTGCAGGCCCGCTGGCAAATGTCAGTGTGGCGTACCGCAATAAGAATTACATCGCCGATCGGGTCTTCCCGATCATCGACAGGGTCGCGGCCAAGGCAAAGATCCTTGTATACAAGAAGGGCGCATGGTTCCGCGACGAAGCGGGAATCAGAGGTCCCGGTGCGAGGGCGAACAGGGGGACCTTCCCCTATGACTATGTCGATGTCAACACGAAGGAATATGCATTTGCAAAAGAAGTCACGGACGAAGACCGCCGCATGGCGAAGGAAGCTGGGGCCCCGCCGCTGCAGCCTGATCAGGATGCGATCGAATTCGCAACTGACAAGGTCGATTTAAAGAAGGAGGTCCGCGTTGCTCAGCTGGTGAAGACCTCGACCTGGAACGGCGTAGCAGCCGGAGGCACTGATGCCGCTGGAGCCTTCGCCGCCGGCACCGGCAATACCTTCCTTGCTGAAGTCGCTGCCAAGAAGGAACTGATCAGGTCCAAAACCGGCTTCAAGCCCAATGCTATGGTGATCGACAACGGCACTTATGAATCACTGAAGCTCGAGGCGACGATCCTCGACAGGATCAAGTACACCCAGCGTGGCATTGTCACCGCTGATCTGCTCGCCGCCCTGCTGGAACTCGACTACTTCCTCGTGGGGGATGCAATCAAATCGACGGCTGTCGAGAAGAAAGACGGCACGGACTTCACCGCATCGAACGTCTGGGAAGTCAACGCAGGAAAGGGAATGGTGTTTTTGTTCTACCGGCCTGCCACGCCCGGCCTGAAAATCCCGTCCTCGGGATACCAGGCGAGAGAGGCCTATGCAAACGGCCTGATCCGGAGGACCGAGACGTGGAGGGAGAACGCCGAGCACCAGGACGTCTATGAGGTTGCCGAGGAGACGGATATCCTTGCTGTTGATACCGACCTGGGTTATCTCTGGAAGGATACCCTGCTGACATAAGCGACACTACTGGACCTGCCCCTTCCTCCCCTCACTCCGGGGGGAGGAAGGAGGGGGTTGACGGAGATAAGGACTGACGATGTACAGCACTATCGAAGACATAAAAGGCCAGCTGGCGCAGGCGAGGATTATACAACTGACGGATGACGAGCAGCTGAAGCCCGCATCGATCGATGCGGCGAACCCCAGTTGCGCACTGATCATCTCAAGGGTCAATGCCGCGATCGCATCTGCTGACCAGGAGATCAACAGCTACTGCGGGGTTAAATACTCTGTACCGTTTACGACGGTACCTGACGAAGTTAAGCGGCTGTCAGTGGAGATCACGGTATATAACCTCCACAAACGACGTAATGTGCCTGATGAGATCTCGACGCGTTACGACAAGGCGATCAGTCAGCTGAAAGACATAGCAAAGGGTATCAAAACCCTCGGTATAGATCCGGCCCCTGCCGCGCTGAGCGAGGGGCAGCCACAGACCAATAAAACGACGAGCGACCGGACCTTCACCCGGGAGAACATGGAGGGATACTAATGAAACATCTTATGATTATGCTTGTATTACTGCTTCTTGTGCCCGGCTCGATGGCCGCGGCAGCGGACGTCAACTTTCAGGACCTCAATCCCCCCAGTCGTCCCACGGCATTTGAGTGGACCCTCGCCACGAACCAGGCAGCGACGGGTGACAGCGACACAGCCGTCAACGTCCAGTACTGCCACGGGCCGAAATCGTTGCTGATCACTACGTCCGGGGCTACTGTCAATATCTCATTCACGATCAACGATGATGGGGATGTGATATCAACCATCGACGGGGCGGCGATCTCCTCGGCCACGGCCGAGACGCTCAAGTACCAGTTCGACGGCCAGACCTCGCGGCTCTACGTAACGAGCACGATCACTGCCGGCACCGTCGCATCGATCAAGCTGAGGTGCAACTGATATGGGCTGGAAAAGCAGCGCAGACGGGTGGCACAAAGACGACGGGGGTAAGTCCTTCCTTGCACAGATGGCCGCGCTCCCGGCTCATTACGAAAGGGATATCAGGTGGGCACTCAAAGGCAGCAGTATTGCGGCTGACAGGTACACACTATTGAGCCCTTCACGGCTGACCGTCAACATATCGGATCTCGGGTTTGCCCTGACGGCTCAACAGGCTATGGATCTCTCCGTTGCAGCGAACTGGGACACACTGACTCCTGTTGATCTCACGGTAGCGGCGAACAGGGCCGGCAAGGACATATATCTCTACGTCTGCCGGCAGCCCGGCGGGATCCCTAAGTTCGTGCTCTCTGCGAATTCTACGGTACCCACGGGGTACACCAGCAGCAACTCCAGGAAAATCGGGGGTTTCCACTGCCTTTGCAAAGGGACGAGCATCACTACGTCGGGGGTGACGCTTGCACTTGGGGCAGATCATCCGCTGAAGGATTTTGAAACCGGAGATGTCTTGCCCAATTCCATATGGGACCTCAAGTGGAAGCCGCGTAATCGCAATCCAGAGGGTATGTTTTATTCGTTTTTGGCAGGCGGGGCCTGGGTGGACATTTATCTCGCATCAGGGACTGCTGCAAACACAAGCTCTGCATACGGAGCGACTATCAGCGATACACGCAATCACATGGATTTCGTCGATGACGGTGCGGCAGTAAACAAACGGCTTACAAAAGATAGAGAGTTCCAGGGATATGCCGCAGGCTCTAATGAGCAGACCAACATAGCCGGATCTGCGGACCCGGTCACTACGGGCGGGCATGTAGATACGGCGGGACGCCGGATGATTTCGTATGAGGGGGCGGAGGACTGCTGCGGGGCTATGTATCAGTGGCTGGACGAAAACGGTTATCAGCTGGGCACAGATGGCTCGGTGACTGCAGCGTCCAAAACAGCTACGATCACCCACGTGGCAGTCCCGGAAGGCAATCAGTTGTATATCAAATTTTTTAGCGACGGCACGCCATATCTCTGCGCCAACCTCTCCACTGCGGGAGCTAATAAAACTGTGGCATTCGGCACTAACAATATTGTCCAGATCACCAACGATATCAACGCAGCAACAGGGTTGCCGTTATATTTTGATGAGGACGCCACACAGCCTGGCCGCATGCTCTGTAACAATACAGTCCTCGGACAAGACTGCTATGTTGCAACCAGTAATCCGGCGTTTTTGTTGCAGATCAAATATGCCTCAAATGCTGCTGCCCTCGGCGTCGCTGTCAAATATGACGACGTAACTCACAATCGCCTCGAATTCACCAGCCCGACGAGCACTAATGGAACGCTCGACCTGGCCTCTACAACTCCGGCCTTTTCCTGGTATGCATTGCCGGGGTCGAAGGGGCAGCTGTATAGGCAGGGCAGTTTGGGAGACACAAAGCTGCTTGCCGGCGCGAGTTGGACTATTGCGACGTATTGCGGCTCCCGCGCCCGGTTTGCGGCTTACGCGCGCTGGTATACGAGTACGACTATCGGCGGGCGGTTCGCGGCGGAGCCGGTATAGCGTGATGCTGCACGCAAAACCGATAACACGGAACACGGGGCGCACAATGCTCAAGTGTGGGCTGTCAGATCAGCGGCTGCTTGCCGGCGCGAATTGGAATAATGCGACGAATTGCGGCTCCCGCGCCCGGAATGCGAATAACGCGCGCTGGAATACGAGTACGAATATCGGCAGGCGGTTCGCGGCGGATACAGGATCTGGTCGAGCGAAACTCCTGGCTGGATCTGACGGCCTTGCCGAAAGGCAGAATACATTACGGAGGAGGCGGGTGGCCAGTAGCGCAAGCGAACGTCACCCGTCTCAGATACAATGAAGCGCCACGGCGATCTCTTCACCGAAATAGCCGGCATGGAGAACCTCCGTCTTGCCTACAGGAACGCCCGCAAGGGAAAAAGCTGGCAGAGGGCAATCAAGGCCTTTGACCAGGACATCGAGGGCAATCTGCTGCTGATCCGGGATCTTCTTCTGAACAAGACGTTTCACACCTCTCCCTATGAGACAAAGATCATCACCGAGCCCAAGACCCGGGAGATCTTCATCCTGCCCTTCGCCCCGGACAGGATCATCCATCATGCACTGATGAACGTCCTGGAACCGATCTGGCAGAGGCTCTTTATCCACGACTCTTACGCATGCATCAAAGGCAAGGGGATCCACGCCGGCAGCCGTCGCACAATGGAGATGGTCAGGCGCAACAAATACGTTCTTCAGTGCGACATTTCGAAGTTCTACCCATCCGTCAATCATGACGTGCTCTTCTCGATCGTCAAGAGGAAGATCAAGTGCCCTGACACTATCTGGCTGCTACAGGATATCATCTACAGCATCGGCGGAGGGAAGAACGTGCCGATCGGCAACTATACAAGCCAGTGGTTCGGCAATCTCTACATGAACGAGCTGGACCAGTTCCTGAAGCATTTCCGCAAAGCCAGGCATTACATCCGCTATTGCGACGACTTCCTCGTCTTCCATGATGACAAAGGCTGGCTGCATGAGACCGCAGCCCTCATAAAGGCCTTCCTCCAGGACAAACTGAAGTTCCTCATGAGCCGCTGCGAGGTATATCCAACCTCCCAGGGAGTGGACTTCCTCGGCTACAAACACTTTGCCGATCACCTGCTGCTCAGGAAGTCAACGGCCACAAGGATCAAAAGACGGCTCAGGGAGCTGCCGGGGCTGCTGAGATCTGGCAGGATAACACCCGACCAGATGCGGTCATCCGTAGCCTCCATTATGGGCTGGCTCAAATGGGGCAATACCCATAATCTGGCCCGGTCCGTCAGGATCGCCGAGATCGCAGGGGGTATCTGTGCAGCAGGTTAAGCGTTTCAGCGAGTTTGCGGACAAGGACAGCCTGCCCCTCGATGGCGCAAAAATGCGGCTCGATGAGATCATCAACAAAGAGATCACAGTAGTCGGTCTGAAGGTGAGGACCTCCCGTTTCAAAAAGGACGGCTCTCCCAAATGCCTCACGCTTCAATTCGAGATTGACGGACAGAGATATGTGCTCTTTACGGGATCCACAGTTCTCACCGAGCAGATGGAGAAATACAAAGCCGAGATCCCGTTTATGGCAACGATCAAAAAGATCGACAGGTACTACACATTTTCGTAAGGAGGAACGATGAAAGGTTTTCCGACGCACATAAACACAAAGGCCGACGTGCTTTACCTGCTGCAGGAATATCCCGCAGAGATGATGGCAAAGCTGCGCGACTGGCTGGATAACAGATACAGCTGGTATTCGACCGGTGACCTGGCTGATGGGGCCGCGGGGATAGAGGACGCAACGCATCGGGTAGTTGATTCGGATGGTATCCGCACTCAGCAGGAACTGAGAGAGGATTCTACTTCAACACTCTTCCGCGTTGGCCTGACCGTTGCCGAGGCCGAGGAAATGATCCGGTGATATCCATCAACTGGAAAAAGAAGGCCGTCTATGTTGATATCCCCAGCTGGGAAGGCGGGATGAAGGTCATCCTTCTTTCGGGCCTTGCTATTTCGGGAGCCTTGTTTGCTATTTCATTGATCGCGCTGGCTACGGTGATGAGGTAAGACTATGGACTTCGAAACTATTGAAGACGCCATCCTGACAGAGTTGAGAACTCCGACCTTGCCCGGAGCTCCGGATATGTCCTATATAGCCACCTGCGAGAGATATGCCGGACAGCAGTTCGGAGAAGCGGATCTACAGGTACTGGCAGTCAGTTTCCCTGCCGTTTTCGTCATCATGTCGGACATGCCGGCGGAAAAACAGGACAATATCAATTACGTCTTCCGTCCCTCGTTCAGGATCCTTGCAGCTGCGGAAAATCTGAGGGGAAGGGATGAGGCGAAACAGGACGCCTATAAGATCGTCAAGGACGTGATGGCAGTGCTTACAAACCGCAAATTCGGCCTGGATATAGAAGACCTGACGCTGACCCGCGTGGTATTGGTCTACATCGACAACGTATGCCGCGCCGTCTACGGCATCGAATTTCAAACCAGCTTTGAAAAATCTTACATCGGAGGATAATCATATGAAAAAACTTTTGCCACTGTTGTTCTTGACCATACTCACCGGCATTTCGTCCGCCGACCGCCTGCAGCAGCAGCCGGCCTGGATGCAGTTTGCAGGGATGACGCCTGTCCGGAACTCATTCCCCGTCACCACCGTGACGTCAGGCGCATCCAGGAAGGTGCGCTTTAAGACCTATGCGAAAGCAGAGGGCCGCAGATGACGGTGAAGCTCCTCCTGATTATCGTCCTGCTCGCCGGGATCTGCTCGATCGCCGCCGCCGGCATCGAGAGCGTCTCGACCGACACCCAGGGCGAGATCCTGTATAAGCTCAGCACTTCAACCGACGGCGCGGTCCTGACTCTGCAGCAGGGACCGACGGAGGCTGGATCAGCAGTAAAACTGCGCATTAAGAACGCCTCCGGCAGCACGGTTGCCTCGATCTCAGCAGACGGCACGGTGACCATTACCGGGCAGGTGGTGATCCAGTGAGATATTTCGTACTGATCTGCGCCCTGTGCTGTTTGCTCTGCGCCCCTGTCGAGGCTGCGCAGCTGGTCAGTTGCCCGGGCGTGGCGTCTGGCGCTTCCTGCGGGGTCAACGTCGTAAGTCTGTCTGGTACGACTCCGACGACAGTGCTGACTTTGGCAGCAGGGGCTATGACCGAGATCGCCGACCCCTCCGGCCACGGCAAAAGCGAGTATGTCTATGCATACTCAGGCAGCCTGGACCCTACCCTCGAATATCGCACATGGTGTTATTGCACAAAAGGGACGGATACCTGGTATTGGATGTACGTCTGGGAGCCGTTCGAGACCCGCGTCGATGCGACGGTGACCTCGCGCTCAACGTATTCGGGAGGCGCGGTTGCATCGGTAATCGGCAGTGTCGGCAGCGTGGTCAGCCCCGTAACGGTAGGCACCAACAATGATAAGACCGGATACGCTGTCAATTCGAACTCGGACAAGAGCGGCTATTCGCTGGCCGCTGCCTACAACGCCGCCATGGCGGCCGCCTCGCAGGCCTCGGTCGATGCACTGCCGACGGCAACCACGGTAAACGCCATCAAGGCCAAAACCGACACCCTGCCAGCGATCCCGGCGTCAGAAGCAACAGTGCTGCGGGGGCTGGGACTTAATCAGGAAAACCAGGTCGAGGATGACTTTGTCTATGACGGCGCGGGGATGAAGATGTCTTCTGCCATCTACCTGTACGACTCCAGGACTCATGCGCAGATGCACGATAAGGTGACTGGGCTGATCGCGAAATACAGCGTCAGCTACACCAGGGATATCAACCATTTCGTCACGACGATGACCGTGACCAGAGATCTATAAGGAGGAGCAAAATCATGGGAAGAATGATTGCAGTGGCAAAAATCGACGGACAGTGCGCCAGAAGCGGACTGTTGCTGAAGAAGGGCGAAGGGTATGAGATCGACGAGGAACAGTTCGATCCCACGGTCTTCGCACGCCCGGGAGAGAAGATCGACGAACAGGCACCTGCCGGTGACTTGCCGGCCGATACCGAGAAGGAGGGCAATTAAATGACGGTAGCGATAGGAGCGGAATTACAGGCAGGCATACGCAAGGGGCTGGTGTGGGGCACGCCGAAGGTCTGTGGCGCCGGGCATGGGATATTGATCCTGCCGGCGAACGTGAAAAAGGACCGTGCGAGCATGGTCGACGACTCGCTCGGGAACTATTTCCCTGCGAGTTCTGACCCGGCCGAGATCAAAGCGGAGGGAGACATTCAGCAGTATCTCAGGTATGACGGCATTGATCTGTTGATCGCCACACTCCTGGGCAGCTCAAGCCTGACCTATACAACGCCGGTCGTGACGGGCACGGCAACGGGAGGCAGCACATCGACTCTGGTCAAGACCGCGGCCGGCTGGACGCCGAACGCATACGCCGGGAAGTACGTCAGAATCACGGCGGGTACCGGCATCGGCCAGGTGCGCAAGATCGTCAGCAACGATGCCACCTCTCTGTCGATCGACGCGACGGATGGCAACTGGACGGCACCCGACGCCACGTCCCAGTTTGAAATAAGCAATACCTATGCGACCCATGTCTATGATATCGTGCCGAACATAGACGGGCTTTTCCTGACCTGCTGCATCAACAATAAGGTCAATATCGAGGAGATAGCCTCCCTGAAGCCGACATCCATGACGGTCAAGGGCGAAACAGGCAAGGCGGTCACGATCACCTTCAAGTGCATCGCCTTTGACAAGGTGACCAACTCCGCAGTGAACACTCTGATCACCTTTGCCGCAGTCACGGTCCGCGAGGCTGCAAACAGGGTGCTTATGTCTCAGTCGGTGATAAGGATGAACACTCAGAGCGGCAGTGCCCTCGCCATCGGGGATACGATTTATCCGAAGTCCTTTGAGCTTACCTTCACCCGGAAGATGCAGGGAGATTACGGCTCAGGGTCCTCATATAACAATGTTGATGAGCCCACAAACGACGGGCTGCCTGCTGCGTCACTGAAGATGGAGTTCCCGAAATACACCAGTAATCAAAATTTCCTTGACTGGGACGCCAACACGCCGAAGAAGCTCGACTTCACCTTCACAGGGTCAGGCAGCCGGAGTATCCTCATCCAGATCCCCAACGCGATGTTCGCAAACGTCGATCTGCCGATCGTGGCAGGAAGGATGAAGCACCCGGTTGACTTCAACCTCCTGGCCGCAGCCGCGGCCCCGACAGGCATGACCGGTGTGACAATGCCGTTCCGGATAACGATGGTGAACACATACTGTGGAGATCCGCTTCAGATCGGCAATTAAACTATAAACCATAGAGCGTGCTTTGAGGCCGCCTGGCTCAAGAAATCTCCTTTCTTGTCAGGCGGCCCGGGCACACAAGAAAGGAGAAAACAGCATGGAATTGGAAGGTTTAAAGAAAGACAGTTTTGAGGCATGGGTGCCTTTCGGGGAGGACGGGAAGGTGCTGATCAGGTATACATCTCGCGAGGAACTGAAGCAGATCGGCAAAAAAGCGAAAACAGTCTCCTACAAGAATCATCAGAAAGTGGAGGAACTGGACGATGTCAAGGCCGATATCCTGCTCGGGCGTGCGTGCGTAAGGGACTGGGAGGGCTTCACCATGAGCGGCCAGCCGTTCCCCTGTACGCCGGAAAACATAGACTTCGTGATGACGAAGTGGTCTGCTTTCGGCCGGTTTATCAATGAAATCTGCGCCGACTTTGATGAGCTGGTCAGGGCGGAAAGGGATGCAGCAATAAAAAACTCCGCAGTCACATCAGGGCAAAGCTAGACTTCCCTGGTGTGACGTGCGAGGCCTGCGAGGAGGCAAGAATAATTGATGAGGTCACCCCGGACTGCGAATCTGGCCGGGGCTGCCTCATCCCCGCTCTTGACGACGAGGGATTACGGATTATAGAGATTTATGCGCGGATACGCAGCCTCGAAGGACTGGTGGATGCGGCAGCGATACTGCAGATGTACACCGCGACCCCGGAGGATCTAGCAATGCTGGCGATAGTGAAAGAGGAGATGGCTGAGGCAAAAGAACAGGATCACGGAGCCAACAGCGATGATAACTGATCCGGGAGGGACAGCCGCCATCATAACGATCACCCCGAGCGCAAGGATATGCAAAGCGAGATATATGCCCACGAGGATGAGCGCTATTTTTAACACAGTACCCATAAGCACAGTATACAGGAGCCCATGGCAGAAGTAAATGTCACGATACAGGCATCAGACGGATCTGCTCAGGTATTCAGGGCGGTAGCCGAGAATTCAAAAAGCGCGGCGAGCGGGGTGGACTCCCTGGGAAGCGCCTGTGCCACGGCCAAAACGCAGGCTCTCGCCTTTTTCGAAGGCATGATGGGGGTCAAGGCGGTTGAGTATGCCGTCAGCAAGATATCGGAGCTGCGGTCGAAGATCACCGAGTTGATGACGGAGTCTACATTGCTTGCAGCACGCACTGAGACGATGGAAGTGGTCATGCACACAGCCGGGAAAACAGCCGGGATGTCCGCGACCGCTACGGACAACTATGCGGAGAGCGTCAAGGCGATGGGCATCACGACACTTCAGTCGAAGGACGCTGTGGTCAAGATGATTCAGGCCCATATGGATATGTCTAAGGCTACTCAGTTGGCGCGGGTTGCCCAGGATGCCGCGGTTGTGGCAAATATCAACTCCTCCGAAGCCATGCAGCGGCTTATTTACGGCATCCAGAGCGGACAGGTCGAAGTATTGCGCACCATGGGAATCAACGTGAATTTCGAGGCATCATACGCCTCACTGGCGAAGCAGCTTAATAAAACGGCTCTGGACCTGACGGAACAGGAAAAAACGCAGGCCCGGACAAATGTTGTCATGGAGGCAGGCAAGGCGATCGCCGGCAGCTACGAGGAGGCCATGGGCACTGTGGGCAAACAGCTGACATCAATGGCCCGGCCGCTTGAGGACCTGAAGGCGAAATTCGGCCAGATCCTGACCCCTGCGCTCTCAGTCATCGTTGTGCAGCTGACAAACGACCTGAAAGATATGATTAAGGAACTCGATCAGGCGGCCAGAGACGGCAGAATGAAGGAGTGGGCTGAGGGCATCGCCTCTGGCGTGAAATCGGCAATTTCCGGGATAAAAACGCTGGGTGAGAATTTCGACAAGCTCATAATCCTGCTGGGCTCAGCAGCCTTTTTGCAGGCTCCGGCAACCATCTCGGCGATCTCGGCAGCTTTCAACGGAATTACTGCGGCCAACACACTCGGCACAATGTTCCCTACGCTCATCGCCGGGTTTAACGCACTGAAAGGCATGTCCTTTGCCGGGTTGATTTCAGGGATCGGCTCAGTAGGGAGTTGGCTGGGCAAGATTCCGTCAGTGCTGGGCAATATCGGCAGTATGTCTGTATCAGCCCTGGGGCCTGTCGGCTTGGCCGGTTTCGCAACCGCCGCAGGGCTTGCCGGCTATGAGCTCGGCAAAGCGCTCGACAAGGCTGTTTATAAGCTGACGGGCTGGGATATGTCGGGGATGAACACGGTCAACAAGCTCATGAAGGATAATGCCGAGCAGCAGGAATATCTCAACTCCAGGGCGGACAAATATAATGCGAAGCTCAGGGAGCTGGGGTTCGAAGGCCCGCTGGCGATGAAGCTCTTTAAAGAAGCGGTGAAGGCCGGTTCAGTCGTCTTTGACGAGGCCACGGGGAAATGGGTCAAATCCATCGATCTGATTAAAAAAGCGCAGGAAGAAAGCAAAAAAGCCATAGAAGAGAGCATTAAGGCACTGAAGGAGATGTCCTCAGTAATCAGTGACATCGGCAAAGAACAGTTGAAATTCAGCGGCGAGCAGTTCGCGACCGGGATAAAGGAAAATATAAAGAATATTGATGAAATGAAGGTTTCAATGCAGTCATATCTTGAGTCCGTGCGGGACGAGAAATATTCAAAATGGATCGGGGATAACATAGCGAATATCAATACGATGAGAACGAGCCTCCAGGGCTATCTCGGCACTATTGACGCCGTTTACGCCAAGCAGATGGAGATGCAGAAGAAGCTTGCCGATGCGGCCAAGGGAGTCGGAGATCCGAAGGCGATCGCCGCGGCCCAGATGGAGGCCTTTAAGATCGAGGCCGGCCTGGCGAATTCACGGCTGGCCGCCTGGCAGCAGTATTATTCCATCCTGCAGACCGCCCACAATACTGCCATGGAGAACATGAAGGCCAAGACAAAGGAGCTGGCGGACCTGGAGGTGAAGCGGGCTGAACAGTGGAATACCTATGCGGACCTGCAAAACGGGTTGAGACAGAAACTGATGACCGAGGAGCAGAAATATTACGATAAGCTCGGGATTCTCGCACAGCAATACCAGGTGGCGATGAGTCTTGAGGGAGAGGCCAAGATCAAGGCTCTTAACGAGTGGATGGCAAAGCGCGCAGCCGTGTCCGACGCCGTGGTCGAGGGCGACAGGGTGATAATTGACAAGGAAACTGCCGTTCGCAATGCGATGTCCGATATCGCAACCGCTCAGGGAGAAGTCGGCCGCGCCTTTGACCAGGTGAAGGGCAAGCGTCAGGCCGAGATAGAGCAGATCGGCGCATGGAAGACCCAGCTTGAAACAGCGATGAGCAAGGCAAAAGAGATGATGGGGCTCTATCAGGAGCAGATCGTAAATCTCGACAACCAACTGGCAAAACAGCGGATATTGATGATAGACACCAGCAAGGCGACACAGGACATCCGAAATGTAGTACAGGAACTCAACGCCATCCCTCCTGTCACATATAAAGTAGTGGTTGTCGAGTATCGTACAAAAGCCAGCCCCGAAATGCCGTTTACTGAAGGAATGACTAAGATTCGGCAGATGATGACATCCCTGCCGACCGGCTCGGAGTATACCGTCCGTTTCGGCTCCCTCGCAGACGAGTGGGCAAAACAGACAGCCACAGCCGAGCAGCTCGGCTCAATGATGCAGTTCGGCGGCCCCGGCCTCTCCATCGCGGGCATGCGGCAGCAGCGGGAAGCGCAGGGCCAGAGCAATCAGCTCTGGGCAGAGATGTCCCGGATATATACCGCGAATGTGCAGCAGCAGGCGGCTGGAGGCACGACGGTGAATTTTAATGGCGGCATAACGGTTAATGCAGGCGGCCCCGACGGGGCGGGAGTGGGCAAGGACTTTCAGCAGCAGGTTGCCACGGACATCGAAAACGGGAGATCGCCGATTCTGCCGGCACTGCAAAAGAAGATAGGTAATCACTGATGCTTCTCAAATGCTGCTATCAAAATATCCTTGAAACATCCACCGTAACCCTCGCAACGGGGGCTGAGGACGCGGCATATCCCCTCTGGCGGCTATCCGATCGTGACATAGGCCTGATGTTCAAGGCACAGGCGGCTGTGACACTGACCGTCAAGATCGTCCAGGGCGCGACCCTATACCCCGTCGACCGGCTGCTGATCCCGGGAGGGCATAACCTTAGCGGCATGGTTTCCGATATAAAATGGTCAGACGACGACATCACCTACACCGCGGCCGTTGCACAGTGGGTCTCTGCTGCCGGAGATATCGACAAATCTTGGGCCCCACTGACAAAGAAATACTGGAAGTTAATCCTGACATCTCCGGGGGTGATTCCCTCATTCGCCGAATTATTCCTGACCAGCACATACACCTGGGAGAAGAATCCCCCTCGGCCGACCGGCGAGTTTGACCCTGTCTTCAACGTCGAACGGCTTCAGTCCCGGGGAGGACAGGTTAGATTCATAACACACGGGCAGGCAAAGCGGCAGCGGACATATACAATGAGAAGCTGTGGCCAGGCGCAGAGAGCGAATTTGGAGGCCCTGAACAATGCCTGGGCAGGATCAAAGCCGTTTTGGCTGTACGATCACGAGGGAACCCTCATCTATGGAGAACTCAGAAAGCCTATAGCACTGAAGGAGATCTATTATCAGGGATACCCGTTTGTCTTCGACTTTCTTGAGGTCATCCCTTGACCCTCAACAGGGAACTTGACGGGCGCAGTATTGAGCCCTTCTATCTGCTGGAGATAGCCCTCCAGAATGGCGGCCCGATGCTCTATTTTGCAGACAGGAACATCACCGTCGGCTCTCAGACATATGAGAAATATATCGAGTCCGTCAGCGGGATCTCCGACGAGATTAAGAGGATCGACTCCACCTTTCTCAATGCCAATATCACGATCCAGTTCAAGAACATCCGCTTCCGGACGTACAATTACCTGATAGAGATAGGCGACACATACCCGTTCGAAGGCGCTTTATGCACAATAAAACAGCTCTATACAGCGGCGGGGACTCCCCTCGTCGTCTTCGTCGGATACCTGGACCAGCCCGAAAACATTGATCTGGCAGGTTTTACCTGCCAGGTATCTTCCGTGTTGGCAAATGTCGATCGCACTTGGAAACAGCGCATTATCGACACGACCACCTATCCGAACGCCTGGGAAGACGTCGGAAAGCCCGAACCTGCCATATATGGGGCAGACGTCCTTGTCCCAGCCCTGAGGGTTGACTGGGGAGCCCGTACTACTCTTAAAAGCGCGATCGACGCCAGCCAGACCACCGGGATCGAACTGAGCATCTACGACAGATTCCCTGCATCCGGAACGGTAATTGTTGATAGCGAGGAGATCTCGTTTACAGGCCGGTCCAGCGGGGTACTTTCCGGCGTAACCCGCGGCGCGAACAGCACGATCGCAAGTGCCCATGCGGCGGCCGCCACCGCGTGGGAGAAAAAAGCCCAGTACGACAGTCTCCTTGCCGGGCATCAACTGAAAAGCGTAGGAGACATCTACGCGGAGATCCAGGGGGAACTCCTCCGTGTGACATCTGGCGTCAGCGCCGTCGTCGTGGGAGGGAAACACCTGCTCAGGGCTACCGGCAGCGTGAGCGTGGCAGCAGTGAGTAATACAGTGGCCGTCGTGGATACGACTGACGTCCACGATACTATCGCCGTCAATGATGGGATCACGGTCAGCGATACAATCGCGGTCAACGATGGCAGCGGAGTCAGCGATACGATCCTCGTCAACGATGGCAGTGGGGTGAGTGATACTATCGCCGTAAATGACGGGATAGGGGTCACGGATAACATTGCCGTGAGTACTTCGGCCAATGAACTTATCCAAAAACTCAATGCCAATACGCCATTGACATATAATCAGGCGGATAGCGGGTATAAAGCAGCCTACTGGCCAACGGCTCCGTCAGGTACATTATCGGATATTACTGCTCAGTACACATTTTTGGTCACCTGCACGGCCGCCCCCTCGTCCCGCGTAGAAATGCGCATATATCATGGTGCTGCAGGAGATTACACAACGGTTGCCTATATTGAGACTACCGGTGCTATTACATATGTGGTTGCCAGCCCATTCAAAAGGGCCCGCACCTCGTGGGATTCATATTGCGAGCTCTATAAAAATTCAGGAAGTGGTGGCACCTGGACATTTACGCTCCAGGAAGCCGTTATGACATGCACCAGGCCGATCTCGCTGACCAAGTCAGGCGCAGCATCGAAAACAGGATCTGCCACCAAGTCCGGAGGCGCTGCCAAGACGGGATCCGTTACCAAGTCCGGAGGCGCTGCCAAAACGGGCAGTGTCTCAAAATCTGGCAATGCGGCGAAATCTGGCACAGCATCAAAGTCGGGGCTTGCGGCAAAGACGGGGACTGTCGCTCTGACTGGGGGTGTCATTGCGACCTATATGGTCGACAGGTTTCATGCCAAAGTCGACGGCTATGCCGACCCTGATGGCAATTATGGGGGCATCGGTAATCTCATCGAGCGGCCGGACTATGTCATAAAGCATTTCATCGTCCAGCAGTTCGGCCGCAATATCAGCGAGAACAACGCCTCCAGCTTCAGCGCCGCCGGCACGTATTATGCCTCCGCGATCAGCGGCGGATATAAGTTTGCGTTCCGGATTGATCAGAAGATCACGCCATCTCAGTGGCTGCAGCGGATGGCCTTCGAATGCCGCTCTACCATCCAGTTTCGGGCAGGCCAGTGGTACCTAGACCCGATCCCGGATGCGGCTCCGACAGTGAAAAAAACCATATCAGCGCAGGACATCACCGGCCAATACGGCAAAATGACCTTCAGCCATAGCCCCATCATCGAGATTGTCAATGATATAACCGCCAGCCTGAAGAAGAATTACTCACGTATGGGCTCCGAGTCGGACTGGCTCTTGACCAGCATCGCCTCAGACGCTATCTCTCAGGCAAAATACGACCTCAGGCCCCTTGCGCTCCAGTTCGAGTGCATAAGGGTACAGACAATGGCCGATCACGTCGTCGCGCACATACTGTTGCACCGTAAGAACACTACGCTGATGGTCACCTTCCCTATATTCTGGGAATATTTCGACCTGGTCACCGGGGACACCTTCGACATATCAAACCCGCTATACAACGCCAGGAAGTTCTCGATCGAGGCCTTTAGGCGAATAGACAAGGCCAGCGCCACGGTAATCGCCCGTGAATGGCCCTCATAACGAAAGGAGATAGAAGATTATGTGGACAGTAGATCAGGGCAACTGCGCCGGCTGCAGCGAGGTAAAGACATGTGTGGAAGGGAAACTCATCCAGAAATCCCTCAGGAAGCTCCTGGACGACATCGAGACGACCGCCGCGGGTTCCGCCGCCGGTATCATAGTAGTGGTCTGTAAGGACAAGAAATGAAATCAACAGCCTCTTGACAACATGTCTCGAGGGGCCATCAAAGTTGCTTTTTATTGGCTACACCACTAGAATTATCAAGCAATCCTTGACCATGTCAAGCGCGTTTAGGAAATGAGTTATCACATTATTTAAGGAGAATTTGTCGCGCCGGCTAACAGGGCAGGGGAGGGCGGATGTGATCGCTCAATTTCACTGACCGGAAGGTCGCTTCAGGCCTTCTTTTTCCGGAACCCCTGCAGTACGGCGTTTTCGAACTCTGTCTGAATGATAAGGGCCACTCAGAAAATTTCAACTAAACTCTTGACATCCTCAAAAATAGTTGGCATCATACGCTATTCCGTGATTATTGCATTAATAAATGAAGAAAAAACATAGATACTACCTCATCCTGCCTATACTTGCATCAGTGCTTGCGGCAATCATTCTTCATATCGTAATCTCGAAGTATTTCATTCGACAAACGAAAGAGGATATGATGAATATCCTCTTGTCCAATAGAGGGTTCCATCAATACATTCAAAAAGTATTGCACCCCGCATTTTTTGATGGTGTTTCGCGCGGATATATAGCAAAAGATTATTATGACCCTCAATTCCTATCCTCGACGTATATAGTCAGAACCATGCACGATCTTTATAATGAAGAACGGGAAAAGGACGGCTTAAGGCCGATCTACTATAAGATGGCGGCCAATAATCCGCGAAATCCCCTGAATAAGGCCGATGAGCAAGAGGCAAAACTAATAAAGTTTTTCAATGAAAACCCCTCAGTTAAGGAACATGAAGAAGTCATATCGGTAAATGGGGAAGAATACCTGTACTATGCAATCCCCTTTTTGAAAAATGAGAAACGTTGTTTGCGTTGTCATGGTGACCCGAAAGATGCGCCCATAGGATTAAGGAAAATGTATCCTGGAGAGGGCGGTTTTCATGAAAAGGTCGGACAGATAAGAGCTATTGAATCCATGAGGATGCCTGTGGCCCATGATAAGTACATGGCAATGATGGTCACTGGTTCAGCGAGTTCCGGATTGCTTGTCCTGGTCTTACTGTTTTTCTTTAATACGGGCTTAAAACAGAGGGTAAGCGAAAAAACAAAAAGCCTTGAAACGGAGATTCTCGAAAAGGAAAAAGTCCAGAAACAACTCAAGGAAAGTGAGGAAAATTTCCGGGCGCTGTTTGATAAGTCGGCGGATGCGATATTCATTACCAGCGACAAAGGCGATATCCTGGATGTTAATGAAGAAGCATGCAAACGCTACAAATACACCAAAGAACAATTGCTGTCGATGAAGGTTCCCGATATTGACACTCCAAAGTCGGCCCGCATTGCGCATGAAAATATCGCGAGAATAGTCCGTAACGGCGCCTCGGTATTTGAAGTCGAGCACAAGGCGAGTGACGGAACCATCATTCCCAATGAAGTAAATGCAAGCGCTATTACACGAGGTGATGAAAAGGTAGTGATTGCCACATGCAGGGATATAACCGAGCGAAAAAAGGCGGAACTTGAGTTGGCGGAGGATAAAGAGCGCCTTGCTGTTACTCTGAGAAGCATCGGCGATGGGGTTATTGCCACAGATATACAGGGAACAATAACTTTGTTAAACAAGGTGGCGGAGGAACTTACGGGATGGAAAAATGAAGAGGCAACAGGAAGGCCTCTGGCGGAAGTATTCAACATTATCAACGAAACAACCAGGGAAAAATGTGAGAACCCCGTGGAAAAAGTTCTGCAAACGGGGCTCGTTGTCGGATTGGCGAATCATACCGCTTTGATCAGGAAAGACGGCCTGGAAATCATCATTGCGGATAGCGCCGCTCCGATACGGGATAGGGACAGTAATGTAGTTGGTATTGTGCTGGTATTCAGGGATGTAACCGCGCAGTATCGCATGGAACAGGAGATGCAGAAGCTGGAAAAGGTTGAGACGCTGGGTTTGCTGGCAGGCGGAATAGCCCATGACTTCAATAATCTTCTTACTTCCATCATGGGGAACGCAAGCCTTGTTAAAATGCAGGTAGGAACAGAGCATGAATCATTTGCCAGATTAACCGATGTCGAACAAGCCACGAAAAGAGCCGAGGACTTGACTCAACAACTGCTTACGTTCGCGAAAGGCGGCGCTCCTATCAGGAAGATCGCCTCGATAGCCGAGATCGCCAAAGAGGCATGTAGTTTTGCTTTGTCGGGCTCCACCACGCGCTGTATGTACGACATTCCCATTACGTTATGGAGCACGGAGATTGATCGGGGGCAGATGAATCAGGTGTTCAATAACCTGATTATCAACGCGGCACAAGCAATGCCACAGGGCGGGCTAATTCATATTAGCTTTGAGAATGTCAGGGTGAAAGAAAACGAGATTCCGTCTCTTGAAGCGGGAGACTATATCAAAATTCAGATTAAGGATGAGGGACCCGGAATTCCGAAGGAAGTCATACCCCGAATATTTGAACCATACTTTACAACCAAACCAACAGGCAACGGATTAGGGCTTCCCACCGTCCTTTCAATTGTAAAACGACACGAAGGGCATGTGCTTGTGGATTCAATTATAGGTAAGGGAACTAATTTCACTATATTTATCCCCGCATGTAAAGATGCCTTCTGTTCTGAACAGGAAGTAACGATGGGGATACAGGCAGGGCATGGGCGAATCCTTATTATGGATGATGAGCCGTTAATCAGAGACGTTGCAAGTGCGATATTGAAAGCGCTTGGCTATGAGGTCGGTGTGGCAGCAGATGGTAAGGAAGCTATCGAGATCTATGTAAAGGCTCAGAAGGATGGTCAGCCTTTTAACCTTGTGATCATGGATTTGACGATCCCCGGCGGTATGGGCGGCAAAGAGGCTGTTGGAAAGCTCCTTGAGATTGCACCCGATGCAAAGGTTATTGTGTCGAGCGGATATTCGATGGACCCCATCATGGCGGATTATAAAAAATACGGGTTCAGCGGAGTGGTTGTTAAACCATACAACGCAAATGAGATGAGTGAGATGATAACGAAGATAATGGGGGAGGCCTGAACTCACTCACTCACTTTACGCTCTCACGTTAGAGGGCCTTGCTTCTCCTCGTTTAAAAACCGGCGATTTTTCCCATACCTGTTAATTTGTCATGGACAGGACAACCCAAAGGGGGCAGGTCTTGTTCCGTGGCGTGCCCAGCCGAAGGGTGGCGCATTCTAGTGTAGTGTCTCATAAACAACTGGTGTTATTCCTTCTTGGCTTGCGAGAGCGTGGTAAAGTGCACCCCGGCTGAATTTTTTCCAAAGTTTGTTTGCAGCCTGAAAGTTATTCCATTATTGATTCCACCGTTGCTGTCCAGACAAATGGTTTTGGATCTGCATTCCAAACCTGCATATATTCATTGATTGAAGCGACAAGATCATTGACGCTGATGAAGGTACCACGACGTATCCTT